>CACECY010000001.1 GCA_902558205.1 uncultured Pelagibacteraceae bacterium
TAAAACATTTTCATTTTTTTTCTCCTTTATTAAATTAGTTAAATACTTCTGCACCCCTTGTCATTGCAATGGCCCCCGTTCTAGAAGTGCTTATTAGACCTAGGGGTTTTAATTTTGAATTCATCTTATCTATTTCTCTTCTTAAAGCTGTAATTTGTATAACAACAGATTTTTTTGTCTTATCTATTATTACTGGGTTAAATTTAATACAAGCCTTTAAGCATTTATCTATTTTATTTTTTGGCGCAACAACTTTTAATAATGCCATTTCTTTGAAGATTACTTTTTTATCTTCCCTTTTAAAATTAGCTACTTTATGGACTGGAACAAGTTTTTTTAATTGTAACTTTATTTGATCAATTACTTGGGGTGTTCCAGTAGTAACAATTGTTATTCTTGAAATATTTTTTTTTGCATCAACTTCTGCAACTGCTAAGGACTCTATATTATATCCTCTTCCTGAAAATAGACCAACCACTCTTGCCAAAACTCCAGCTTCATTATCTACCCAAACAACAAAAATATGAGTATCTAATTTTCCTTTTTTTGTTGGAATACTGTATGCTGATTTAGATTTAACCATTAGACTAAAGATTTTCCTTTTCCAGTAATCTTATTTTCTTCTTGATCTTTTGGACCTAGGATCATTTGATTGTGTGGTTTTCCTGAAGGTATCATTGGAAAACAGTTTTCATTTGGATCAACTTGACAATCAAATATCACTGGTCCGTTATGATTAATCATTTCTACTATTTTTTCATCTAATTCATTTGGGTTATTTGCCTTTATTCCTTTACATCCATAAGCCTCAGCTAATTTTACAAAATCTGGTAGTGCCTCAGAATAACTTTCAGAATAATTTTTTTCATGAAGAAGTTCTTGCCATTGTCTTACCATTCCCATGTACTGGTTATTTAAAACAAAAATTTTAATAGGTAAATTATATTGAACTGCTGTTGATATTTCTTGCATTGTCATCAAAACTGAAGCCTCACCTGCAATATCAATAACTAATTTATCAGGATGGGCAATTTGAACACCAACAGCTGCTGGAAGACCATAACCCATAGTTCCAAGCCCTCCTGATGTCATCCACCTGTTTGGTTTATTAAATTTATAATGTTGTGCAGCCCACATTTGGTGCTGACCAACCTCTGTTGTAATGAAAGTATCTTGATTTTTTGTTAACTCATATAATCTTTTTACAGCATGTTGTGGTTTTATAGTTTCATCACTATTAATAAAACCTAAAGAATCTTTTGTTCTCCATTTTTGGATTTGTTCCCACCATTTTGATATATTTTGTTTATTAGAATTTTTTAAATCATTTTGTTTTTTATTTATCTTTTTAATAACTGTTTTTAAAACCTCATTAACATCACCAACAATAGCTAAATCGACTTTTATGATTTTGTTAATTGATGATGGATCAATATCGATATGAACTTTTTTTGATTTAGGTGAGAACTCATCGATCTTACCAGTTATTCTATCATCAAATCTTGCACCAATATTTATCAATAAATCACAATCATGCATTGCATTATTTGCCTCGTAAGTTCCGTGCATTCCTAACATTCCTATAAATTGATTATCATCTCCTGGGAAAGCACCTAGACCCTGTAAAGTTGAAGTGATTGGGAAACCAATTAACCTAACGAACTCTCGTAATGTCTCACTAGCCTTTGGTCCAGAGTTTATAACTCCACCGCCAGTATAAATTACTGGCTTCTTAGCTTTTGAAATTAAATTAACAAGCTCATCAATTTCATTTTGTGAAAATTTATTATGTAGTTTTCCATTTAATTTTTTTTCTTTCTTTGGTTTTGCATAATTTGTTTTTGCAAATTGAATATCTTTTGGGATATCAATTAAAACTGGTCCAGGTCTTCCTGTCGTTGCTACATGGAATGCTTCATGTAAAATTTTAGAAAGGTCTTTAATATCTTTAACTAGCCAATTATGTTTTGTACAAGGTCTTGTAATTCCAGTTGTGTCACACTCTTGAAATGCGTCCGTGCCAATTAAGTGAGTTGGAACTTGCCCAGAAATACAAACCAAAGGAACAGAATCCATATATGCATCTGTTAGAGCTGTCACAACATTTGTCGCACCAGGTCCAGAAGTTACAAGAACTACACCTGGTTTGCCTGATGATCTTGCATATCCCTCTGCTGCATGACCAGCTCCTTGTTCATGTCTTACTAAAATATGTTTTATTGAAGAATGATTTTTTAGTTCATCATATATCGGTAATACCGCACCCCCTGGATAGCCAAAAATAAATTCAACATCTTGATCTTCAAGACATTTAAAAACTATTTCTGCTCCTGAATATAATTTAGACATTCAGGCAATCTAGCTGAAGTTGTACTGATTGGTCAAGTTTTACTGATGCCTAATTAAACTTTTTTTAAAAAATTATTTAAGTGATTTGGCTTTATTTTTTTCCATCTTATCATGTGGCCTCTTGCCCATGTCATTTGTCTTTTAGCATATTGCCTTGTCTTTATTGATATTTTTTCAATTGCGCTCTCTTTAATTGTCTTTTTCTTTAGATATTCATCAATTTCCGAAACACCAATAGCCTTTGATATACTTCTATCTTTTGGAATTTTAAGTTTTAAAAAACTCCTCACCTCTAATGCTGCACCATTTTTAAACATTTCAATTGTTCTGGCATTTATTCTCTGAATTAGATCTTGTCGAGGGTAATCTAAAATTATTTTGTGAAAGTCTTTTTTTTTAAAATCAGATTTCGTTTCATCATACCACTCTGTAATCGATTTCTTTGTGAAACTCTTCACTTCATAAGCTCTAATTGATCTTTGAACATCAGTTGATTTTATTTTGTTAATTAGAAGAGGATCAATTTTTAAAAGTTTTCCATAAAATTTTTGTTGACCGATTTCTTTTTGAAGTTTTCTAACTTTATTTCTAAATAACTTAGGTATGCTAGGAATTTCAACTAAACCTTCTACTAGTGCTTTAAAATATAACCCTGTTCCACCAACTAATATTGGAACTTTTTTTCTTTTTTTTATTTCATAGATCTTTTTAATTGCTAACTTTAACCAATCACCAGTTGAAAAACTTCTTTTTCCATTTTGAAATCCATAAAGATGATGATTTATTTTTTGATAGTTTTTTTTTAAAGGTCTAGCAGTCAAGATTTTTAAATCTTTATAAACTTGCATACTATCTGCATTAATTATCTCACCTTTAATTTTTTTTGCTAATTTGATTGCAAAGTCAGATTTACCTGACGCTGTTGGACCATAAATTAAAATAATTTTGGATTTTAAATCCATTATTTATTTTAATTTAATACCAATATATCTTCTTTGGTTTTGACTGTTATAGATTACTAATAAGATAGTTTTTTGATTTGTTTTTAAGACTTGGCTTACAACTTGATTTAATTCATTTGCTGACTTTATCTTTTTCTTTTGAGCTTCAATAATAATACTATTTAATTCAATAGAGTTTATCAGTGGACTATCATTCTCTATGTTGGTAATTACTAATCCTTTTGTTTGATTAGGAAGACTTCTTTCCTTAATATCATCATTATTAAGCTCTCTTACTGTAATTTTTAAATCATCAATTTTATTTGATGTTGGTGCTGATTTTTTTGAAACTTTAAAATCCTCAGACGTCTCCAACCTTCCTAAAGTCACTTTTTTGATAAACTCTTTTTTATTTCTCCAAATTTTAACATCCACTTTTTTTCCAACTTCAGTTCGTGCAACTATAATTGGAAGTTCTTTCATCTCTTTTATTTTTTCATTATTAAATTCCAGAATTATATCTCCAGCTTTAATTCCTGCTTTATCCGATGGGCTATTGTCTGCAACACTTGCAACTAGAGCTCCTCTTGGCTCACTTAAATTTTCTACTTCAGCGATTTCTTTTGTAACATCTTGAATTCTAACACCTAACCATCCTCTTTTGGTTTCACCAAATTCGATAAGTTGATCAATTACAATTTTTGCACTGTTTGATGGTATAGAAAAACCAATACCTATTGATCCATTTCTTCCTAAAATTGCGGTGTTAATTCCTATAACGTTTCCATTCATATCAAATAAAGGTCCACCAGAGTTACCTGAATTTATTGATGCATCTGTTTGAATATAATCCTCATATCTGGATAATCCAATCGATCTATTTCTTGCGGAAATAATTCCTGAAGTAACAGTTCCTCCAAGACCAAAAGGATTTCCAATTGCAATAACCCAATCTCCTATTCTTGCTTTATCAGAATCTCCAAATGATACTGGTATAAATTTCTCTTTTGTATTTAATTGCAAAACTGCAATATCAGATAGTGGATCAGCACCTATTACTGTCGCTTTAAATTCTTTATCTCCATCTACTCTAACTATAATATCCTCAGCGTCTTGAATCACATGATTATTAGTAACAACAATACCTTTTTCATCTATTATAAAACCAGATCCTAATGCTGAAGATTTTCTCTCCTGTGGAGCACCAAATTCTTTAAACATATCCTCAAACGGAGATCCTGGAGGGAATTGAAAAGGGAAAGGATTACTGTTTGTAACGACTGTTTGTGTTGTTGAAATATTAACCACTGATGGCATCAATTTTTCAGCTAGATCAGCAAATGACTCAGGGACACCTTTTGAAAAAGAATTTCCATTAAAACTTAAAATTATAAACAAAGAAATAAAATATATTTTAATTTTTTTCATATGGTTGACTTGAAATAATAAATAATAATAAATCCTAAAATTGCAAAAATTAATCCACCTGTTCTCAATTGATTATCTCTGAGTAAATCCAATTTCTTAAGCATATTTTTCATTTTTGATGGAAATAAGGCATACAAAATACCTTCTATGAATAGGAATAAGCCAAAAGCTATAAATAGCTCTTTCATATTTTCTCTATTGTTGAATTTCTGGCTTTATGTTTCCAAAGAATTTAAAAAATTCAGAGTCTGGAGATAAAATTAAAGAAGTTTCCCCACCAATTAAAGCCTTTTCATAAGCTTGCATTGCTCTATAAAACGCGAAAAATTCAGGATCTTGTCCAAAGGCATTTGCAAATATTTTGTTTCTTGCACCATCGCCCTCTCCCTTCATAATTTCAGATTGTTTTTGAGCATCTGCCAAAATAACCGTAACTTCTTTGTCTGCAGTGGATGTAATGGTTACTGCCATTTCAGCACCTTCTGCTCTAAACTCTTTAGCTTCTCTTTCCCTCTCAGTTTGCATTCTTCTATAGATAGCATCACTGTTAGCTTGAGGAAGATCTGCTCTTTTAATTCTTACATCTACGATATTAATCCCAAAGTTTTGTGCTTCATTATTTACACCGTCTTTAATCAAAGCCATTTGTTTAGATCTATCTTTTGATAACAATGTCTGAAGTTCTTCTTGACCTAAAACATTTCTAATTCTTGAGTTAATAATCGTAGACAGTCTAGATCTAGCAACTCTTTCATCACCTACAGAAATATAAAATTTTAAAGGGTCAACGATTTGGAACCTTGCAAAAGCATCAACTATTAAACGTTTCTGATCTGAAGCAATTACTTCTTCTGGAGGAGTATCTAAATTTAAAATTCTTTTATCCAAATAAACAACATTTTGAATAAAAGGTATTTTAAAGTTTAAACCAGGCTTCATGATAATTCTCTTAGGATCACCAAATTGTAGAATGATTGCTTGATTAACTTCTTTAACAATTATAATCGATAAAAAGGCTAAAACTCCAATAGCAACAATTATACCAAGTAATATTTTTCCAGTTTTCATTAATTAGTCACTTTCTTTTTTAACTCAGGTAATGGTAAATAAGGCACTACTCCTGAGCCAGCATTTTTCTCAATAATTACTTTATCAATATCAGCTAAGACTTTTTCCATTGTTTCTAAATACATTCTTTCTTGAGTAACAACCTTCGCATTTTTATATTCGTTATATATTGCTAGGAACCTACTAGCTTCACCTTCTGCTTTTGCTACAACTTCTTTTTTATAAGCTTCTGCAGCTTGTAAAATTTTTTGCGCTTCACCTCTAGCTCTTGGAATTACATCGTTAGCATAAGCTTCAGCCTCATTTTTTGATCTTTCCATGTCGGCTCTTGCAGCCTGCACATCTCTAAATGCATCAATAACTTGATCAGGTGGATCTGCTTTTTGAGTTTGAACCTGTGTAATTTGAATTCCACTTTCATAATCATCTAAAATTGCTTGAATGATTTCTTGAGTTTCAATTTCAATTTTAGATCTTCCCTCTGTTAAGATTGGTTGAATGTCGCTTTTTGCTATAACTTCCCTCATAGCTGTCTCTGCTGCGGCTTTTACTGTTCCTTCAGGGTCTTGAATTTTAAATAAAAAATTTCCAGCATCTTTTATTACCCAGAAAACTGAAAAATCAATATTAACTATATTTTCGTCACCTGTTAACATAAGACTTTCTTGTGGTACGTCTGCAACACCACCACCTGACGAAAATCCACTATCTCTTTCAGATCTAAAACCAATATCCATTCGATTAACTTTTGTTACTTTCGGTGTCTGAACAGTCTCTACAGGAAATGGAATGTGATAATTAAGTCCTGGTTGAGTAGTTTTGATGAATTTACCAAATCTTAAAACAACTCCTTGTTCATCTGGTAGAACTCTATACAAACCACTAGCCAACCATATAAAGGCAATTATTACTAAACCTAAAATTATTGGTTTACCGCCTGAAGATGTTCCCCCAGGTAAAAATTTTTTTATCTTATCTTGAATCTCTCTTATAATTTTGTCTATATCAGGTGGAGTTGGACCTCTACCTGATCCATTACCACCGCCACCCCCACCAGGAGGTGTACCCCAAGGACTTTGATCTTTGAAATTGTCTGACATGTCAAAGTATATAGTGTCTTTATTACAAAAAACAAGTAATGATACTTTTATGACTGATAAAAAACCTGAACTTAGTGCCGCAATGAAAAGTAAGCTAGAACCTAAAAAATTCACTAAAAACCCTATCCTTGGAACAAAGTTTACGATTGCTATTTCTAGCGCTAAAGGAGGGGTTGGAAAATCTACTTTCGCTACTAATCTTGCTTTGGCTCTTAAAAAAATTGGATGCAAAGTTGGTTTATTAGATGCGGATATTTATGGTCCATCAATTCCAAAAATGTTTGATATTAACGAAAAACCAAAAAGTGATGGTCAAAAATTAGATCCAATTATTAAGTATGATATCCAATGTATGTCCATAGGTTTTTTAGCTGATCAACAAACACCTATGATTTGGAGAGGTCCTATGGTTACAAGTGCCATAAAAACTTTCACACAAAAAGTAAATTGGAAAAATTTAGATTTTATTATAGTTGATATGCCACCAGGTACAGGTGACACACAGTTAACATTTTCACAAGAAATTAAAATGGATGGTGCAATAATTGTTTCTACACCTCAAGAAGTAGCATTGCTCGATGTTAAAAGAGGTATTAAAATGTTTGACAAACTTGATGTAAAAATTTTAGGTTTAATCGATAATATGAGTTTTTTCAAAGGTGATGATGGAAAAAGTTATAAAATTTTTGGTGATGGAGGTGTAAAAAGAACGGCTGAAGAATTTGGTAAAGAATTTTTAGGTGAAATACCAATTGATCCAATGGTTGGTAAAGCAGGAGACAATGGAAAACCAATCGTTGAGGAAAATCCAGATCACGAAATTTCCAAAATATATTTAAGATTTGCTGAAAAAATTAAATCAACTTATCTTTAATTTCAAAAGCTTCCATTAATTCATTCCATTCTCTTTTAGAAAGACCAGATTCTTCAAGTGAAATATTTTCATTTTTTATAAGTTTCTGGATTATATTTTTTCCTTTGGCAGAAACTTCTGTTCCACCAACTCTATAATCCATAAATGCTTCATAGGTAATTGGGACCCATTTTTTTAAAGTATCCAACATTATGTCTGCAAATACTCTTATTTCATATTGTGCATGACTATCGGCTCTTAACCTTAAAAAATTCATTAAATTTAACAAATCTGTTTTCCAATACCATTGGGTGTATGTATTTAATGTGAGATTCATTCTTGCAAGTTCTCTAGCTAATCCTTTTTTATTTTCATCTATTGTTGATCCGTCATATCTTTCATTCAACATAGTTTCATAATTTTCATAAGTTCTTTCAGCATCGTTTTTTAAAAGTTCTAATACTTCATTTGCTTGATCACCTTCAAGAACTTCTCCTCTGCCTTGTCTATTGCTTAGCGATTGGGCGGCTAAGTTATCCTTGGATGGTAAATAAAATTCTTTGTCTAAAATTGAATAACGAGCAGAATATTCATTAACATTTGCTGTTCTGTGTCTTATCCATTGTCTTGCGATAAAAATTGGTAATTTGATATGATATTTTATTTCACACATTTCAAAAGGTGTACTGTGCCAATGCCTCATTAAATATTTAATTAAACCTTTATCAGTTGATACTTGTTTAGTGCCCTTTCCATAAGATACTCTTGCAGATTGCACAATTGAAGTATCGTCTCCCATATAATCAACAACTCTTACAAATCCATGATCTAATGCGGGGATAGCCTCATACAAAATTTTTTCTAGCTCTGGTGAGGTAACTCTTTTTGTTTTATTGCTTTGACTTTGTTGATTTTTTATCTCGTCTGCTTGTTCTTTTGTTAATTTCATGATTGTTATTGAATCTGTTGTAATACCTTTTATATTAATAAGGTTGGTTTTCCAACTATGACGATAAACGAATTTCGTAATAACCATTGCGGACGTGGGGGCAGTACCCACCACCTCCACCATTACAACTTATGGGGGTGAACCAGAATCGACGGATGTCTAAAGGCTATTCTTTCGTTCGGAATTGTTCCTCCGTAAAGGGCTAATTTATAATTGCTAACGAAAGTTACGCACTTGCTGCATAATTAACTTTGTTAATTAAGTAGACGGGGTTCGGGGCACCTGGCAACAGAACGCCCCTTAAAAAAATGAAAGTCCTTTTTATTTTATTAATTTATAAAAAATAAAGTGATAAAACTTCTATTATGCTTTGCCCATATGACAATCTAGAGAGTGAAATTTTATATCAATCAAATAATAAAGCTAAAAAAATTGATCTAAAATGCACTTCTGATATTCACGATAAACCTACACTTTATAAGTGTACAAAGTGCAATTTAATTTTTTCTGAATATGTTCACTCCAAGTTTGAAGAAGGATATAGCAACGTCGAAGACAAGAAATATATCCAGCAAATTCCATATAAACAAAAATATTTTGATCTATACTTTTCAAAAATAAAAGCATTTTTGAGTAAAGATCATAAAGTTTTAGAAATAGGCTCGTACTATGGGATTCTGGGCAATATTATTAAACCAAATGTTAAAGAATATAAGGGACTTGAATTATCAAAACATGCCGCAGATTACTCAAAGAAAAATTTTGGATTAAATATTTCTAATATGCCGTTAGAGGAATTTTTTAAAGGAAATAACAAGTTTGATATAATTATAATGAATGATGTAATTGAGCATTTAGATGATCCCTTTAAATCTCTTAAATTAATTGAAAAAAACTTAGAGTTTAATGGAATTTTAATTTTTACTACATTTAACATAGACTCAATATTCGCAAAAATTTTAAAAAGTAATTATCACTGGATCATGCCAATGCATAAATTTTATTTTTCAAACTCAACATTAAAATTTTTCCTAAAATCAAGTAATATGGATTTATTTAAGATTAAAACTGATACAAGAATAATCAGTTTTGAGTACTTGTTAGATAAGTTTTGTATATTGGCCCCGAAAATTAATTTTATTTTTAAATTCTTTTTAAAATTTAATTTTTTAAAAAAAATGACAATTAAAATTAATCTACTTGACTTAAATATTTATTTCGCAAAAAAAATTAAGTAATATAGAAAAACAAAAATTCAATCACCAGGTAGTCAGCTATAAAAACTATGGATTAATTTTATTCATAATTTCTCTAACTACTAACTTAGATCCATGTGATGATAAATGATCATCATCAAAATAAAAAATATTTTCTTTGTCATTTGCGACACACCTGTCTTTAACTATCGTGTTGCAAAACAAATTATGAGGATAAACTCTATAAATATTTGGATTTTGAATATTATCTAAGATTTCAAATACTAACTTATTTCTCTTTTTAAATACATCATAACTTCCAGATAAAATTGGCAATGAACTACTCGAAAAATTTTTTTCAAATAGATGTTTTCTATAAAGTAATCTTATTGGATGAAATCCCATTTCAGGAACTGGATAAACTAAAATTAATTTATGACCTCTGTTGAGAATATTTTCTATTTGAAGTTTTAATGCTTCAATTATAAATTTTTCTCTTTCCTCACGAGAGGTTGTTTTTACACCTGTGGGCTCTAATATAAAACGATATAAGGTTTTTGACTGCTCTTTAAAACCTTCCTCATTATCAAAGTATGTTTCTAAAAATCTAATTGACCATCTATAATGCAAGATCACTACTAAATTTGAATTTTCTTTAATAAAATTGTCTAATTCATTATTAACTAATGCATAATCTTCAAGTATCTTGCCTGTTTTTTTATTAGAAAATGTAAAGTTATTTAAATAAAGTGCTGTTGGAAAACTATATAAACTTAAATCATTTTTTTTAATTTCTTCATTAAGATGAAATTCTAAAGCTTCTGCATGAGAGTCACCAATTAAAACTATTTTTTGCGTATTTTCTTTTTGAAAAAAATTAGCATCTTTTAATCTTAGTTTTTCTTGGGGCATATCTTTAGGAAGTCTTGATGAAGCTCCTTCACTAAAGATTCCATAATAATTAAAAGAAATTAAACAAATAATTGTTAATAACAAAATTGTTAAAATTTTTTTAAATTGAATTTCTTTATCTCGAAAAGGTTTTTCTATAAAATAAAACGAAAAAATAGATAATAAAAATGCAATAAATATAAAAAAAAATTTGTGCAAAATATACCCATCAAATAAATTAATCTCTCTTGCAAAAGCAAAAATAGGATAATGCCAAAGATATAAAGAGTAAGAAATAAGACCTACTCCAACAAATATTTTTATTGAAAGTATTTTTGTTATGATTTCATCTTTATTTGAATACCAAATAATCAAACAAGTTCCAATTATTGGAGACAAAGTGTACAATGATGGATGACGCATATCTTCATTGTTAAAGAATAATATTGAATATCCTATTAACAAAATTCCAATAAATGGAAATATTGAATTAAGTTTAGTTTTTTTACATCTGTAACCTTTTTTAATTTCAAAATATGCCATTACAGAACCTGATAATAATTCCCAGGCTCTTGTGGGTAAAACATAAAAATTAAATGATGGATGATTTCTACTAAACCAATCAGCTAAGCCTAAACTCACTACAAAACCTACAATAAGAATATGAATAAGATAGTTTTTAAAATATCTAAATGTAATCAAAATGATTATTGGAAATAAAATATAAAATTGCTCTTCAACAGATAAAGACCAGGTGTGTAAAAAAGGTTTTAATAATCCACTTTCAGCACCATACTGTTGTCCTGAATACCAAAAATAAAAATTAGAACTAAAACCTAATGAATAAATAATTGACTTACAAAAATCTATTAAACTACTTGGTATTAAAAGAATCCAAGCAAATGGAAGTGAAAACAGCATCACTATTAATAATACTGGAAGTATTCTTCTAGCTCTTCTCTCAAAAAATCTCTTAAATGATAGTGTGTTACTAAAAAATAATTCTTTTAAAATAATTGATGTGATGAGATAACCAGAAATAACAAAAAATATATCTACTCCAATAAACCCACCTTTGAATGGTTGATAATGATATATTGAAATTTGTGCGTGATATAAAATAACAGCAATAACTGCAATGGCGCGTACACCATCTATTTCTGGACGATATATAAGCTTCATTTAATAACTACTTACCTAACATAAATAGAAACAAAAATAATTAAGAATTGTTAAATTTGATTATTTCAGCTTGTGCTGCTGCAAGTCTTGCAATTGGAACTCTGTAAGGAGAACAAGATACATAGTTTAAACCTACTTTTGAGCAGAAAAAAATACTCTTTGGGTCGCCTCCATGTTCTCCACAAATTCCTAATTTAATATTTTTATTTTGTTTTTTTCCTTTAGAAACTGCAATCTCCACTAAATCTTTAACACCTTCATCAATCGAAATAAATGGATCTATAGAAAAAATTTTATTATCAATATAATCATTTAAAAATTTACCACTGTCATCTCTACTTATCCCAAATGTTGTTTGTGTTAAATCATTAGTTCCAAAACTAAAAAAATCTGCATATTTAGCAATATCGTTTGCTTTAATTGCAGCTCTTGGAAGTTCAATCATAGTTCCAACCATATAATCTATTTTTACTTTATTTTCTTTCTGAACTTTATTTGCTATTTTTATTACTAACTCTCTCATAATTTTAATCTCAGCTTCTGTTGAGACGAGGGGAATCATAATTTCTGGAAATGCAGATTTTATTTTATTTTTCTTTAATTCAACTAAAGCTTCAAAAATTGCTCTACATTGCATCTCATAAATTTCTGGATATGAAATTCCCAATCTACAACCTCTGTGGCCAAGCATAGGATTTTGTTCGTGCAGCTCAGATATTCTTGAATTAACCTCTTTGACATCTACACCAACAACATTTGCTACCTCTAAAATTTCTTTATCTGAATTTGGTAAAAATTCATGGAGTGGTGGATCTAGCAGCCGAACTGTTACTGGTAACCCACTCATTATCTTGAATATTTTTATAAAATCTTGTTTCTGATGAGGTAATAGTTTTGAAAGTGCTTTTGCTCTATCATCTGTTGTTTTGGATAAAATCATTTCTCTAACAGATAAAATTCTTTCCTCATCAAAAAACATATGTTCGGTTCTGCACAGACCAATTCCTTCAGCACCAAAATCTCTTGCTGTTTTTGTGTCTGCTGGTGTTTCTGAGTTTGCTCTAACCTTAAGTTTTCTTATTCCATCAGCCCAACTCATTAACTTAGAAAAATCCCCAGAAATTTCTGGTTTAATAGTTGGTACTTGCCCTTTAATTATTCTTCCAGTTGATCCATCTATTGTAATAATCTCACCCTCTTTAATTTCATGCCCTGAAGTTTTAAAAATTTTTTTTTCATAATTTATATCAATTTCGCTTGATCCTGAAACACAAGGTCTTCCCATTCCACGAGCAACTACAGCAGCATGGCTTGTCATCCCGCCCCTTGCAGTTAATATACCTTTCGCTGCATGCATTCCCTGAATATCTTCAGGTGAAGTTTCCACTCTTACTAATATTGTCGCCTGCATCATATCATTCAATCTTTCAGCATCTTCAGATGTAAATACCACTTTTCCACTTGCAGCTCCTGGTGATGCTGGAAGTCCATTTGCTATAACATTTATTTCACTTTTTTCATCTAAGGTGGGGTGCAATAATGTATCCAATGAACTTGGGTTTATTCTTAAAATAGCTTGTTTTTTAGAAATTAATTTTTCTTTAAACATATCAACAGCAATTTTAACTGCAGATTTAGATGTTCTTTTTCCTGATCTAGTTTGCAAAATCCAAAGTTTATTATTTTCAACTGTAAACTCAACATCTTGCATATCTTTGTAATGAGACTCTAATTTTTTTAAAATTTTTTCTAATTCTTTGTAAACTTTTGGCATCGATTCTTCCATTGATGCATCTCTGATTTGAGCAGCTTTTCGAGCTTTTTTAGTAATGTGTTGTGGAGTTCTTGTACCAGCTACTACATCTTCACCTTGGGCATTAATCAAATATTCTCCATAAATATCATTAGATCCATCTGATGGATTTCTTGTAAACACTACACCAGTTGCACAATCATTTCCCATGTTACCGAAAACCATAGATTGAACATTAACAGCAGTGCCCCATTCAGAAGGTATATGATTTAATTTTCTATAAATTTTTGCTCTGTTGCTATCCCATGATAAAAAAACAGCACTTATTGCTCCTAACAATTGCTCATATACATCCTGTGGAAAATTTTGTTTTGTTTTTTCTTTTACAATTTTTTTAAAATCACTTATTAATCCATCCCAATCGTCTTCATCAAGTTCTGTATCCAAAAGAACACCTTTTGTTAACTTGTAGTTTTCAATTAATTCTTCAAAATGATGGCTATCAACTCCCATAACAACATTTCCATACATCTGAATAAATCTTCTATAACTGTCTTTTGCAAATCTTCCATTAGATGTTTTGCTTTTTAAGGCATTAACAGTCTTATCATTTAAACCAAGATTTAATATCGTATCCATCATGCCAGGCATAGAAACTCTTGCACCAGATCTTACTGATAACAGTAATGGATTTTTTAAATCTCCAAATTTCTTTTTAACTTCCTTTTCTATTATTTTAAGTTCTGATTTAATTTGATTAATAATCTTAGAGTTAAGTTTCTTTTTGTATTTATAAAATAAGTCACAAACATGAGTGGATATTGTAAATCCTGGTGGTACTGGAAATCCCATTCTTCCCATCTCAGATAGGTTTGACCCTTTGCCACCTAAGATATTTTTAGGATTTTTAATTTTTTTTACTTCTTTAGAATTAAAATTAAAAATATGTTTGCTCATTTGCATCTTTGATTAGTTGAAAATCTAAGAAATTTTCAAAGGTTTTACAGAATAAATTCAACAGTTCCAATCTATTTTTTTTAACAATTCCACTTTCATCATTAACCTTTACATTATCGAAAAAATCAAAAATTTCTTTTTTAGTGGTGGCAAGAAAAACTAGTGTCTCATCAAAATTTTGTTTATTCGTTGTATCTAGAAAATATTGCTTTATTTGATTAATTTTCTTAAAAAGAGCTTTTTCAGCATCATCTTTAAAAATACCAGGATCAGTTGTACCTGATAAACTTTCATTTATATTTTTTGTCTCAGAATTCAAAATATTAAAAGCTCTTTTATAAGATGACACAATATCTACACCAATCGATTTATGAATAATCTTATCAAGACTTTTTGCTTTTTCATATGTAATAGAAATTTTATTTAAATCTAAAGATTTAGCTGCAGCTTCAATAATATCATGCCTAATATTTTTTTCTTTTAAATAATATCTAAATCTATCTTTTAAAAAAATTATAACATCTTTAATAAGTGCATCATTTGAAAATTTAAAACCCTGATCCTGATAAATATTTTGTGAATATACAAATAAATCATAAGCCTTAATATTTTTTTTGTTTTCAATTATTATTCTTATAATTCCAATCGCAATTCTTCTTAAGGCATAAGGATCTTTTGAACTTGAAGGTTTTTCATTTATTCCATAAAAACCTGTTAAAGTGTCAATTCTATCTGCTAATGAAAGAGTAATACTAAATGGTTTTTTTGGGACGATAGAGTGAAGACCTATAGGCAAATATTGTTCTTTTACAGCCTCAACTATTTCTTTATCAAAACCCTGAACGTGAGAAAGGTATCCACCCATAATGCCTTGAAGTTCAGGAAACTCTCCAACGATTTCTGAAATTAAATCTGTTTTACATATTGTTGCTGAAAGTTCGACTTTTTCTTTGCTAATCAATAGCTCATCTGAAATTACAGCACCTAATTTTCTCATTCTTTGAACTTTATCAAAGTAATTTCCAAGCCCTTTAAAAAAATTCATAGATTTTAATCCAGAAACTTTTTTTACTAAATTTTGAGATTTATCTTTTTTCCAAAAAAATTCTGCATCATTAAGTCTAGCCTCTACAACTCTTTCGTTTCCTATTTTAATTAGTCCTCTATCATCTTTTTTATTAGCAATTACTATAAATTCATTTGTTATTTCATCTTTTTTTGTAAAAAGAGGAAAATATTTCTGATGTGATTGCATTGTTAAAATTAATATCTCTTCTGGTATTGATAAAAATTTTTTATCAAATGAACATTCTAAAATATAAGGATAATCTATGAGATTAGTTACTTCATCAAATAATTTCTCATTTTCTCTAATTTTCAAATTTTTTTTTTTAAGAATTTTTTCTATATTTTTTTTTATTAAAACTTTTCTTTTATCTTGATCTAAAATAGTTCCAATTTTATTCAGGTGTTTTTGGTAGCTGTCATAGTTGTTAAAAGTTTTTTTCTTTTCTTCAAAATCTTTATCGAGATAAGTTGTATTTGAGGATTTAAGATGATTTAGATCAAAATTAACAACCTTTTTGTCTAAAACGCATAATATTGATTTTAAAGGCCTACCCCAATTGAGATCAAAATTTCCCCATTTCATTGATTTTTTCCATTTAAAATTACCTATTATTTTGGGAAGATTTTCACTTAGTAAATCAGAGGTTTTTAATTTTCTTTTTTTTGTTTTAAAAAAATAAAATTCTCCTTTATCAGTTTTTTTTTTAAACAAGTTATCTTTACTAATTTTTTTTGATTTTAAAAAGCCCTCTAAAGCCTGTGGTGTAGATGAAGTACTTGGTCCTTTTACTTCCTCAGATTTTATTTCAACTTCTTTGTCAAGACCTTGAAAAACAACTATCAGTCTATTTGGGGTTGATATAGAAAAATTTTTTTTTGATTTAATTGATTTATCATGAAAAATTTTATTTATTTCCTCTAACAATCCTTTTCTTAAATTTATTTGAAGGGAAACAGGTATTTCCTCGCTAAATAGTTCTAAAAAAAACTCTGCCATATAAATCTAATTTTTTTCGGTTTGTATCCAAACTTGAGCTGCCAATTTTACTATGTTTCTTATTCTACTAATATATTCAGCTCTCTCAGCAACACTTATAGCTCCTCTTGCATCTAAAACATTAAAAATATGGCTCGCCTTTAAACATTGATCATAGGCTGGTAAAGAAATATTATTTTGCGATAAAGACTTAGCTTCGGACTCATAAATGTTAAAAATCTTAAATAGATTATCAGTATTTGCATATTCGAAATTATATTTAGAAAATTCTTTTTCTGATTGATGAAATACATCATGATACTTAACACCATCATTATTCCAGTCTAATTCATAAACGTTTTTTTTTTGTTGAGTAAACATACATATTCTTTCTAAGCCATAAGTAATTTCTACTGAAACTGGTTTGCATTCAAATCCCGCCATTTGTTGAAAGTAAGTAAATTGAGTTATTTCCATTCCATCACACCAAACCTCCCAACCCAAACCAGCTGCACCTAAAGTTGGACTTTCCCAATCGTCTTCCACAAATCTTATGTCATGAACAGAATGGTCTATTCCAACAACTGACAAGCTGTTTAGGTAAAGTTTTTTGATATTATCTGATGAAGGTTTTATTATGACTTGAAATTGATAATAATGCTGGAGCCTATTTGGATTGTCTCCGTACCGACCATCCGTAGGTCTTCTTGATGGTTGCACATAAGCTGCTTTCCAAGGCTTTGGGCCAAGAGATCTTAATGTTGTAGCAGGATGAAAAGTACCTGCACCAATTTCCAAGTCGTAAGGTTGTAAAATTATACATCCTTGTTTACTCCAAAATTTCTGAAGATTAAATATTGTTTCTTGAAATGTTTGAATTTTTTTTTTTACTTTTTTTGCTTTAGAAACCATATCTCTGCCAAATTGATCTTTCATCTAAAATACTTACTATTTGATCTACTTGATTGTTAGATGTAGAAAGTTTTTGACTTAACCATCCTTTTGATTTTTCAAATTTTTTAATAATTACATCCTCACCAAACTTTTCTTTTAAAATTTCATTTGCATTACCTATTCCATCAATCAATCCTAAATCTTTTGCTTTACTTCCTGACCAAAACTCACCTGAAAAAAGCTCTACCTTAGATTTATTTAATTTTGATCCTCGACTTTTTTCAACCACATCTATAAAGTCTTTATGTAAATCCAATTGAATATTTTTTAATCTTTCAATGTCTTCATTTTTTTCCTCTAAAAATGGGTCAAGAGTGCTTTTGTTTTTACCAGCTGTATGGACTCTTCTTTCAACACCAATTTTTTTTATTAACTCGGTAAATCCAAAAGAAGAATATATAACTCCTATGGATCCAATTATTGAACTTGAATTTGCATAAACTTCGTCTCCAGCACAAGAAATTAAATACCCACCAGAAGCTGCCACATCTTCAGCAAATACAATAACTTTTTTTTTGTATTTTTTTGCTTGTTGTCTAATAAAGCTGTAAATTAAATGAGATTGAACTGGTGATCCTCCTGGAGAATTGACTGATATAGCAACACATACCGCTTTTTTCAGAGAAAAAGCTTTTTTTATTAGCTCTTCTTGACCTGCAAAATCTATACCTTGTTTAAATTTTCCAGCATTACCAATAACTCCACTTAATTTTAAGTGAGAAACAATTTTTTTCTTTTTAAAAAAAGAGAACATAGCTAAGTCTTATAGAATTATTTATTGAATATAAAGACTACTTATAATTGAAGAAACTGGTGCGTCAATTGATAAGTAATATATATAAACAAATTATACTAATTTAAAATTTTATGGGAACAGTTGTACAGCTTAAAAATCAGATAAATGATTCTTATTTTCAGCTTAAAGACTCAGTTGAAGAAAAACTCATTTTGACTGAAGAAAAAATTAAATCAAAATTATCTAGTGACGTGCAGCTGGTTCAAAAAATGACAGATTATCACATAGAAACAGGAGGAAAAAGACTAAGAGCTTTATTAACGTTGGGTAGTGCAAAACTATGTGGTTACTCAAAAGGCTCTAGGGATATAAACTTGGCTGCATGTGTTGAATTAATTCACAGCGCAACATTGATGCATGATGATGTAATTGATGAAGGTACTATTAGAAGAGGAAAAGAAACTTTAAACAAAGTTTGGGACAATCATTCTTCGGTATTAATTGGAGATTATTTATTGAGTAGATGTTTTGAAATGATGGTAGAAGACGGAAACTTAGAAGTTTTAAAATTATTATCCTCCACTTCATCTAAAATTGCTCAAGGAGAAGTTCTGCAACTCCAACATAAAGGTGAGGTTGATATGTTAGAAGAAACATATTTAAAAATTATCTCAGCTAAGACTGCTGAATTGTTCGCGGCAGCAACTAAAGTTGGTGCAATTTTATCTGGTGCAGAAAACAAAGAAAAAGATGCTTTAGAATTTTATGGAAGAAACTTAGGATTAACTTTTCAAATAGCAGATGATACACTTGACTATAATGCCGAGCTAAAACTATTTGGTAAAAAAATCGGTCAAGATTTTTTTGAAGGAAAAATTACCTTGCCAATAATCTTACTTTTTCAAAAATTAGATAATAATGAAAAAAAAATTATCTCAAATATGTTTAATAAAAAGTTAAGAACAAAAAATGATTTTAATGAAGTTATTAGTCTTATAAACAAGTATAAAATAATTCAGGAATGCTACCAAAAGGCACAGCACTATATAAATTTAGCCTCAAATTCTTTAAGTGTATTTAAAGATTCTAACGAAAAAAATATTCTTAAGAAATTAACATCATTTAGTTTATCTAGAAATTTTTAAGGACTTAGTAAAGACTTTATCCATTTTCCTGAATTATCTTTTTTATATTTTAATCTCTCGTGAATTCTATTTTCACCATCTAACCAAAATTCAATACTATCTGGAGATAAAATCCAACCAGACCAATGACTTGGTCTTGGTACATCTGACTCGTTGCTATATTTTTTTTTGTAATCTTTTATGGATTTTAACAATTGTTCTCGCGAATTTAATTCTTCACTTTGTTTAGAAGCCCATGCTCCTATTCGACTTTCATACGCTCTGGATGAATAATATTCATCTGCAACCTGATCAGAAACTAATGACACCTTTCCATTAATTCTTATTTGTCTTAAGAGACTTTTCCAATGGAAACACATCGCGGCATATGGATTTTCTTTTAATTCATTTCCTTTTTGACTATTTAAATTTGTATAAAATACAAATCCATTTTTGTTGAAATCTTTAAGTAAAACCATTCTAACTGAAGGAATGTTGTTTTGATTGGATGTCGACAAGGCAACAGCGTTTGGATCATTTGGCTCAGTTTTCTTTGCTTCCTCCATCCATTCATGAAATAATTGAATTGGGTCATCTAAATCCAAAAAGCAAGTATTAAGACCTAAAGAGTTTTTTTGATTCATAATTTAAACAAAATAATCTATATAATATAAATAATGTCATTTAATACTTTTGGAAAGCTATTTCGTTTCACAACTTGGGGGGAGTCTCATGGGCCTGCAATTGGTTGTATTGTTGATGGTTGTCCTCCAAACATAAATCTTAAAGAGCAAGATATTCAAATAGAATTAGACAAAAGAAAACCAGGACAATCTAAATTCACAACTCAGCGAAAAGAGGATGACAAAGTTCAAATATTGTCAGGAGTATTTGAGGGTAAAACCACAGGAACACCCATTTCACTTATAATCTACAATAAAGATATGAGATCCAAAGATTATAGTAATATTAAAGATAAGTTTAGACCAGGTCATGCAGATTTTACTTATTTTAAAAAATATGGAATTAGAGATTATCGAGGTGGTGGTAGATCTTCTGCTAGAGAAACTGCAGCTCGAGTTGCGGCTGGTGCAATAGCAAAAGTTGTACTTCAAAAAAAATTAGGTAAAAAATTTAAAGTCATAGGTGCAGTAACTCAGCTAGGAATTCTTGGATGTGATACAAACCAATGGAACGATAAAGTAATTTCAAAAAATCCATTTTTTTGTCCAGATAAATCAATGATAAAATTATGGGAAAAATATTTGCTTGGTGTAAGAAAATCAGGATCCTCATGTGGAGCAGTGATTGAAATAAGAGCCAGAGGTATCCCAATTGGTTTAGGTGCTCCAATATATTCAAAATTGGATACTGACATAGCTTCAGGTCTAATGAGTATTAATGCAGTTAAAGGTGTAAATATTGGTGCAGGAATGAACTCAGCACAATTAAGTGGAGAACAAAATTCAGATGAAATTTCTTCAAAAGGTAGTAAATTAAAATTCAATTCAAATAACGCGGGTGGAATTCTTGGTGGAATTTCTACAGGCCAAGAAATTGTTGCATCTTTTGCTGTCAAACCAACATCATCAATTTTAACTAGTAGAAAAACTATAAATAAATTTGGGAAAAATACTTCAATATCTGTTAAAGGTAGACACGATCCTTGTGTAGGAATTAGAGCAGTGCCAATTGGTGAAGCTATGATAAACTGTGTTTTACTCGACCACTACTTGATGAATAAAGCCCAGTGTAGTTAGCTTAAATTAATTTTTCACAACTCTTATTGTCTCTTTTTGAAACAAAATATTAACAATTTTCTTAGAAATTTGAGAACTGTTTAATCCAGCTTTATCGTACATTTTTTTTGGATCATCTTGTTCAATAAATTCATCTGGTAAAGTCATTGATCTAAATTTTAAACCTTTATCAAATACTCCTCTTTCAGCTAATAAATTTTTAACATGAGAACCAAAACCACCAATTGATCCTTCTTCAACAGTTATCATAAGCTCATGTTCCTTAGCAGATTTTAGTATAAGTTCTTCGTCTAAAGGCTTAGCAAATCTGGCATCTATCAAAGTTGTTGAAACTCCTTTTGCTTTTAGTTCTTCTGTAGCTAATTTGCATTCTTCAAGTCGAGTTCCGAGGTTTAAAATACAAACTTGTGTCCCTTGTTGAACAACTCTCCCTTTACCAATTTCAATTTTTTCGTCTATTGATGGGAGATCAACACCTACTCCAGTTCCTCTTGGATATCTAATTGCAGAAGGTCTATCATTTATATCTATTGAAGTATTAATCATTTTAACTAGTTCAGCTTCATCACTTGCTGCCATTACTACAAAGTTAGGCAAAGTTGATAAGTAAGTTATATCAAATGAACCAGCATGTGTTGAGCCATCAGCACCAACTAATCCTGCTCTATCTATCGCAAATCTGACTGGTAAACTTTGGATGGCAACATCGTGGACAACTTGATCATATGCTCTCTGTAAAAATGTAGAATAAATTGCAGCATATGGTTTGTATCCTTCGGTTGTTAGACCGGCTGCAAAAGTTACAGCATGTTGTTCTGCTATTCCTACATCAAACATTCTATTTGGAAACTCCTTTCCAAAAATATCCATACCAGTCCCTCCTGGCATCGCTGCTGTTATTCCTACTATTTTGCTATCTTTTTTGGCATGTTTAACTAACGTGTTTGCAAATACTTTTGTATAAGCTGGAAGGTTTGATTTGCTCTTTAATTGTTCGCCAGTCTCAACATTAAATTTTGACACTCCATGATAATGATCATTTGCTTTTTCTGCATAAGAATAACCTTTTCCTTTTTGAGTTTTGATATGGATCATTATAGGACCCTCATGTCTTGACTCTTTTGCGTTTTTTAAAATTGGAACTAAGCTTGATAAATCATGACCATCTATAGGACCTGCATAATAAAAACCAAGTGAACTAAACAATGTACCTCCAGTAACTGCTGAACGGAAAAAATCCTCTGCTTTTCCTGCTTTAGCACTAAATCTTTTTGAAAATGCAGATGTAATTAACTTTAAGGTTTCTCTAAGACTAAAATATATTTTACCAGTAAATAATTTTGCCAAGTAAGTTCTCATTGCTCCAACTGGTTTTGCAATTGACATGTCGTTATCATTTAAAATAACAATTATTTTTGTTTTAGATGCCCCAGCATTATTCATGGCTTCATAAGCCATACCTGCACTAATTGCTCCATCACCTATTACAGCTATTACATTGGAAGACTTATTTTCTAATTTATTTGCCTCTGCAATTCCTAATGCAGATGAAATAGATGTTGAACTATGTGCTGCTCCAAATGGGTCATACTCACTTTCAGATCTTTTTGTAAAACCTGATAAACCATCGCCCTGTCTTAAAGTTCTAATTTTATCTTTTCTTCCAGTTAAAATTTTATGTGGGTAAGATTGATGGCCAACATCCCATATTAATTTATCATTTGGGGTATCAAAAACATAATGAAGTGCAACTGTCAATTCAACCACTCCCAAACCAGCACCAAGGTGACCTCCTGTTTCTGAAACAGCACTTATCATTTCCTCCCTCACCTCATCTGCTACTTTTTGTAAATTATCTTCAGAAACTTTTCTTAAATCAGATGGAAAGTTGATATTATTTAAAAATTGATAATTTTTTTTCATTTTTTTCTATTCAATATATAGCCTAATGTTTGATTTATTTTTTCAGATCTTGAACCATATTTTTTTAAATTCTTATTAATATCTTCTATTATCTTATCACAATACTTAAGTGAGTCATCATAGCCTATTAAATTTATAAGTGTTGCCTTGCCTTTTTTTTGATCTTTTCCTGTTTTTTTCCCAGCTTCCTTAGAATTACTTTTCAGATCAATTAAATCATCAGCTATTTGGAATAATAGACCAATTTTTGATCCAATATTTTCAAAAAATTTAATTTCTTGGATTGTTTTTTTCTTAATTATTGCTGGAGCTGCACAACAAAAACTAAATAACATTCCAGTTTTTTTTATTTCCATTTCTAATATTTTATTCCTTGATATTTTCTTTCTCTCATAACTTAAATCTAAATATTGCCCACCAGCTATTCCTAAATGTCCTGAACATTCTGATAATTTTTTGATTAGGTTTATCTTTATCTTTTCATTTAATTTCAATTTAGGACTTGATAAAATTTCAAAAGCTAAAGTCAGTAATGAATTTCCTGCTAGAACTGCTGTAGACTCTCCAAATTTAATGTGAGCTGAAGGTTTTCCTCTTCTTATATCATCATCATCCATGCAGGGTAGATCATCATGAATAAGAGAGTAAGCATGAATGCATTCAACAGCCGACCCAACTATTATCAATGTTTTATAATCTATTGAGAATAATGACCCTAAGTCGATTAAGATTTTAGATCTTATTTTTTTTCCACCTGGAAACAAACCATACTTCATGGGTGACATGAGCTGAGAGTATTTCTGTGAATTAATATATTTTTTAAGGAATATATTTGTGTCCTTAGCTATTTTATTAAGCTGTTTTTTCATTTTTTTTAGTTATCTCTTTAATCTTTTTATTTGTCTGTTCCCCAATAGATTTAAAATTTTTATGAAATTTCTTTTCAATAATATTATTTAATTTTAGAAGTTCTTGATAACTGTCAACTGAATTGTTTAAATCATTTTCCTTCTCTAGAGACTCTATAATCTTATTTGCTTTTTCTGTAAGTTCCTCAACTGAGTACTGTTCATAATCAAGTGGTAATATTTTATCTTTCATATAATAATAATTATTAATACATGAAATCTATTCAATCAAATATCAAAAAAGCAAAAAAATATTTGGATAATAATCATTGTGTTGCAGTACCAACAGAAACAGTTTATGGATTGGCTGCGAACGCTTACTCGAATAGTGCAGTTAAGAAAATATTTAATATTAAAAAAAGACCATTAAACAATCCTCTTATTGTCCATTATTACGATATTCAAAGACTTAAAGAAGACTGTGATATAAATGATAGTTTAGTAAAACTTTACAAAAAATTTTCTCCAGGTCCAATAACTTATGTTTTGAAATTAAAAAATAACTCAAAAATATCTAAATTTGTTACTAATAATAAAAAAAGTATTGCCGTACGTTTTCCTAAACATAAATTGTTAAGAAATTTATTAAAAAATTTAGATTATCCGGTAGCAGCTCCTAGTGCAAATATATCCTCAAGATTAAGTTCAGTTAAACCATCTGATGTAAAAGAAGAATTTGGTTCAAAAATAAAATATATTTTAAATGGAGGAAAAAGTAAAATTGGAGTTGAGTCCACAATACTAAATCTTTTAGAAAAGCCCTCACTTTTAAGATATGGAGGCCTAGATACTAAAAAAATTGAAAATGTTTTAAAAAAAAAATTATTAATTAATACAAATTCAAAAAAAAAGTTATCACCTGGTTTGTTTCCGTTGCATTACTCACCTGGGATACCTTTAAGACTCAATGTTAAAAAACCAAAAAAAGATGAGGCTTATTTATTAATAAAAAAAAGAAAATCAAAATTAAAAAACTATTATTATTTATCCAAAGTGAAAAATATAGATGAAGCTGCAAAGAATTTATATTCAACTTTAAGAAAAATTAAAAACGATGGTTTTAAAAAGATAGCAGTTGAAACGATACCAAACAAAGGGCTTGGCAAAACGATTAACGATAGATTAAAGAGAGCCTCTAAATATTAATGACAAATTCTATTGAAGTAATCAATCTATCAAAAAAATATAAAGATAAAGAAGCGGTGGTTAATATAAATTTTAAAATTAATGAAAATGAAATGGTTGGTTTATTGGGACCTAATGGATGTGGAAAAACTACAACTATTGGAATGATTTTAGGATTATTAAAACCAAGTAGTGGTGAGGTTTTAATCAACGGAGAGAATATTGAAAAAAATAAAATCTCGCTTCTCCATAAAATGAATTTTATTTCACCATATATTGAATTACCAAAAAAACTTAAAGTTAAACAAAATTTAATTGTATATGGAAAATTATATAACATTCAAAATTTAAATGACCGAATAGATCATCTTGCAAATAAACTTAGATTAAAAGACCTTTTAAACAAAATTACTGGAGAACTTTCTTCTGGACAAAAAAACAGGGTAAGTCTTGCTAAAGCTTTAATAAATGATCCAACGGTACTTTTGTTGGATGAGCCCACTGCTTCACTAGACCCTGAAACTGGTGATTTTGTAAGATCGTTTTTAGAAGATTACAAAAAGGAAAAAAAATATCAGTTTTACTTGCCTCCCATAATATGGAAGAAGTAAAAAGATTATGTAGTTCTGTTTTAATGATGAAAGATGGTTTAATAGTGGATAGAGGAACTCCTGAAGAGTTAATAACAAAATATGGCAGAAGAAACTTAGAGGAAGTATTTTTAGAAATTGCGAGAAAATAAAAATGAATTTAATTAGAATATATGGTCTTTTTTTAAGACACTTTTATTTAATAACTAGATCATTTCCAAGAATATTAGATTTAATTTATTGGCCATCAATTCAAATTACTCTTTGGGGATTTATTTCTAATTTTTTTGCAGCTCATAGCTCTTATTACAGTGGTGCAGTTGGAGTTATTCTTTCATGTGCAATTCTATATGATTTTTTATTTAGAACCAGTATTGGCTTTAATATGTTATTTTTGGAGGAGATTTGGAGCAGAAATTTTACAAACCTATTTATTGCACCAATGAAAATTAGTGAGATAATTATCTCTCTAGTTTTTACTGCTTTAATAAGAGCATTAATTGGTTTAATTCCAGCTATACTATTAACCTCTCCATTATTTGGTATATCTTTGCTAAAACTAGGTCTTCCTTTGGCATTTCTTTTCTTAAGTCTGTATTTATTTGGAATAACACTTGGTCTATTTGTTTCAGCAGGATTATTAAGATTTGGACCATCTTTTGAGAATATTGCATGGTCTACCATGTTTTTATTAGCACCATTTGGATGTATTTACTATCCAGTTGAAACACTACCAGGTATCTTCGAAACAATCGCTTTCGCACTTCCGTTAGTTTATATTTTTGAGGAGACTAGAAATATCTTAGTCAATGGAGTGGTAAATTATGAAAATATCATTAATGCAATCTATCTAAACGGGTTTTATTTAATTTTGTCAATATTTGTATTTTATTACTCTTTCGACAAAGCAAGAGATAAAGGAACTTTAATAAATATAGGTGAATAAAATGGTGCGCCTGCTAGGAGTCGAACCCAGAACCTCCTGATCCGAAGTCAGGCGCTCTATCCAGTTGAGCTACAAGCGCATATAGTATTAATATTATATTTTATGGAAAAAAACATTAATTTTATAGTCAAAGATGATGAAAAAAATTTAAGGATTGATGTTTTAATTAATAAAAGGGAGGAATTAATTAGCAGGACTAGAATTAAAAATTTAATTTTAAAAGAAAAGTTAAAACTAAATAATGAAATTATTAAAAGTCCATCAAAAAAAGTCTCAATCGGTGATAAAATAAATCTTCAGATTCCAGAGCCTGAAATAGCATCCCTAAAACCTTACGAATTTAAATTAGAAATAATATACGAAGATAATGATCTATTAGTAATTAACAAACCTGCTGGAATAATCATGCATCCAGGTGCTGGAAATTATGATAAAACAATTGTTAATGCATTGATGCATTATAATAAGAATTCTTTATCAAGTATAGGTGATGAGTTAAGACCTGGTATTGTTCATAGAATTGATAAAAACACATCTGGTTTAGTTATAATTGCAAAAAACAATGAAACTCATGAAAATTTATCAAAACAATTTAGTGATCATACGATTATAAGAGAGTACCAACTTTTAATATGGGGAAAATTAAGACCATCTTCAGGAAGGATTGAAACATTTATAACTCGCAGTTCAAAAAATAGACAACTTATGGAAGTTAGTAGTTCTAAAGGTAAGAAAGCTATAACAAATTATAAAACACTTGAAATTTTTGAAAATCAGAAAACACCAACTTTAAGTTTAGTTGAATGTAAATTAGAAACAGGAAGAACACATCAAATAAGAGTCCATATGAATTACAAAGGTAATAGTCTAGTTGGAGATGATAAATATAAAAAAAAATATAAAAAATTAAAAAATATTGATTTAGAAATCCAAAATTCAATTACTAAATTAAATAGACAATTTCTACATGCAAAAACTTTAGGATTTATGCATCCACGTACTAAGAAAGAGATGATTTTTTCCTCACTTTTGCCACAAGATCTAAATAATATTTTAAAAATGCTTAGAAACACTAAATAATAAATTATTGAAAATTGAGGAAAATTAATTAAATAAACCTTGTTATGAATAACACTATGTCTAACAATCTACCTGCACTTTCGAATGAAGGTGGTCTGTCAGCTTATCTGGATCAGATAAAAAAGTTTCCAATGCTAGATGCGGAGGAAGAGTATATGCTAGCAAAGAATTGGAGAACAACAGGAAATATTAAATCTGCAGAAAAACTTGTCACAAGTCATCTAAGATTAGTTGCTAAAATTGCAATGGGATATAAAGGCTATGGTTTACCTGTAAATGAAATGATTTCCGAGGGTAATGTCGGCTTAATGCAAGCTGTGAAAAAATTTGAACCTGAAAAAGGTTTTAGACTTGCAACGTATGCAATGTGGTGGATTAAAGCCTCAATTCAAGAATATATTTTAAGATCATGGAGCTTAGTAAAAATTGGAACTACCACTGCTCAGAAAAAATTGTTTTTCAACTTAAAGAAACTTAAAAATCAAATAGCTCCTCACTCTGAGGGTGATCTGAGAAATGAGCATGTAGACGAGATAGCAAACAAGCTTGATGTAAGTAAAGATGAAGTTGTTTCAATGAATAGAAGACTTTCTGGTAAAGAATTTTCTTTAAATGCTCAGGTTGGTGAAGATGGAGATGAATGGCAAGATTGGCTTGTAGATAAAGAATTAGATCATGATCTAAAATTTGCACATCAAGAAGAAATGGAACAAAGAAAGGATTTACTTAAAAATTCAATAAAAATCTTAAATCAAAGAGAAAAAGAAATTCTTTATTCTAGAAGATTGAATGATAATCCAACAACTTTGGAAGACTTAAGTAAAAAATATAAAGTTAGTAGAGAAAGAGTAAGACAGATAGAAAACAAGGCTTTTGAAAAACTACAAAAGCATATGCTTCTATTAGCAAAGTCCAAAAATCTTTTGCCTGTCAATTAAATTTCAAAAGGATTTTCGATTAAAATTGTATCATCCCTTTCTGGACTAGTTGAAATACTGGATACTTTTGCTCCTATAAAATCTTCAATTGCAAATATATATTTCTTTGCATTATCAGGCAAATTGTCAATATTTTTGATAGCTTTAGTAGAGGTTTTCCATCCAGCAAATGTTTTATAAATAGGTTTAATCTTTAATTGATCTTCTACCGCTGCAGGTAAATAATCAATTTTTTTACCATTTAAATCATATTCAACACAAATTTTTATTTCATCTAGCTCGTCTAAAACATCTAGCTTTGTTAGAGCAATGCCATCTATGCCTGAAACTTTTATAGTTTGTCTCACCAATACTCCATCAAACCATCCACATCTTCTTTTTCTGCTTGTAACAGTTCCAAACTCTTTACCTCTTGTTCCTAATAATTCTCCTATCTCATTGACTAACTCCGTAGGAAATGGTCCTTCTCCAACTCTAGTTGTGTAAGCTTTTGTAATACCAAGAACATAATTAATTGAATTTGGCCCACATCCAGTTCCAGTAGCCGCACTTGATGCCACTGTATTTGAGGATGTTACAAAAGGATATGTTCCATGATCCACATCAAGCAAAATACCTTGGGCTCCTTCAAATAATATTTTTTTTTTTTGTTTTTTAAATTGATCAATTTTCAACCAAACAGGCTCAGAAAATTTTAATATTTCCGGGGCTATTTTAATTAAATCTTTTTTTAGTTGATCTTTTTCAAAAATTTTTTTTCCCAAACCTTTTCTAATTGCATTATGGTGTAATAATACCGTTTCCAACCTTTGATCTAAATTTTTTTCTGATCTTAAATCCATCACTCTGATTGAGCGTCTACCTACTTTATCCTCATAAGCAGGTCCTATACCTCTTCTTGTAGTTCCAATTTTACCTTTTCCTGCAGCATCTTCTCTTATTTCATCCATTTCTCTATGAAATGGTAAAATAAGATTTGCCGCTTCAGAAATCATAAAATTTTCTGAATTTACATCTACACCTTTTTCCTTAATTTCCTTAATTTCATCTATCAGAGCCCAAGGGTCAACAACTACACCATTACCTATAATAGAGATTTTATTTTTTCTAACAATTCCCGAAGGCAAAAGTCTAAGCTTATAAGTAATTCCATCAATTACCAAAGTATGTCCAGCATTATGGCCACCTTGAAATCTAATTACAACATCAGCTTGCTCTGACAACCAATCGACTATTTTTCCTTTTCCTTCGTCGCCCCATTGTGACCCTACAACTACAATATTTCTCATTATTTATATTTCTTATTTAACCGAATTGAATTTAAGTGATTTACTGGACCATGTCCTTTTCCAATTTTTGGGTTAGTTAATATTGCAGAATTTACATATTTAATTCCTAGCTCACAAGATTTCTTTAAGGGTTTTCCACATGAGAAAAAAGAGGTTATGGCAGTTGATAATGTGCAACCAGTTCCATGCGTATTTCTTGTATTCAATCTTTCACTTGAAAATATTTTAATCTCATTTTTGTTCACAAAAATATCATTCACTTTCTTTGATTTTAAATGACCTCCCTTAATTAAAACATTTGGAATACCAAGTTTGATTAGCTTATTTGCAGCAAAAATCATATCTTCTTTCGTATTTATTTTCACACCACTTAAAATTTCAGCCTCTGGGAGATTTGGGGTAATTAAAGTAACTTTCTTAAGTAATTTTTTTTTCATCAAACTAATCGCCTTATCACTTATCAGCTTAGAACCTCCTTTTGCTACCATCACAGGATCTAAAATTATTTTTTTGATTTTAATTTGATTCAAAGCTTTTAATACTTTATTGATTATTTGATCAGAATGAAGCATTCCAATTTTTATGGCTCTGGGTTTAATATCTTTTGATGTGTAAACTATTTGGTTATATATTTCATTAGCGGGAATAGATACGACAGATTTAACACCTGTAGTATTTTGAATAGTTACAGCTGTCACAGCTGTCATGGCGTAGGTGCCCAAGCATGTAGCTGTTTTAATATCTGCTTGAATCCCCGCGCCTCCAGATGAGTCAGAGCCTGCAATAATCAAAATTTTCGATCTAAGTTTCAAATTATTTTATTTTTTTTGTAATAATATTTACACATTTAAAAAGAAGAGATTTATTTTCACTTTCCCCCATTACTCTTATTTTGGACTCTGTTCCTGACTTTCTAACCAATATTCTGCCTTTTCCCTTAATTAATTTTGATGCAAATTTTATTGAATTTTTTATCTCTGGTTTATTAATTATGTTTTTATCTTTTACCTCAATATTTTTTAATAACTGAGGTGTTTTTTTAAATTTTTGAAAAAATTCACTAGCTCTTTTTCCTTTTCTAAGGGCAAATAATGACTCTAAAGCAACAAGTAAACCATCTCCTGTAGTCGCAAATTTACCTAAGATAATATGACCTGATTGCTCGCCTCCTAAATTATATTTATTTTTTTGCATTTTTTCTTTTACATATCTATCACCAACATGAGCTCGTATAAATTTAATACCTTCATTTTTAAAATATTTTTCTAAACCATAATTAGACATAAGTGTTCCAACAACACCTCCTTTTAGCATCTTTTTATTTTTCCACCTTGTTGCTAGCGCAGCAATAATTTGATCTCCATCTATGATGTTGCTTTTTTCATCGCACATAATAATTCTATCTGCATCTCCATCTAAAGAGATACCAATATGAGCTTTATTTTTTTTGACTGCCAACTTAATCTTTCCAGGAAATGTTGAGCCACAATTTTTATTAATGTTTAATCCATTGGGATTAACACCTATTGCTATTACTTTTGCTCCTAAAGATCTCAACAATTCAGGTCCCGCCTTATAACCAGCTCCATTAGCACAATCAATTACAATTCTTAATCCCCGTAAATTAAATTCCTTGTTAAAATTCTTTTTTAAAATTTTTATATAATCTTTAGTTCCGGTTTCTAATCGTTTTACTCTTCCTAATTTTTCTGGTTTTGAAAGATTTTTTGAAATTTTTTTATCTATTAAACTTTCTATTTTTTTTTCAATTTTATCAGAAAGTTTCATTCCATCAGGCCCAAATAGTTTTAAACCATTATCATTATGTGGGTTATGAGAAGCAGTAATCATAATTCCCATATTTGCTCTCATTACTTTAGTAAGCATTGCTAAACCATTAGTGGGGAGTGGTCCTAAAGTATAAACATGCATTCCGGCTGATGTTAATCCAGAAACTAATGCTGGTTCTAGTGTATAACCCGATAATCTTGTATCTTTAGCAATTATAGCAATTTGTTTTCTTTTTTTTTGAGATTTAAAATATGTTCCACTGGCTAAACCGAATTTAAAAAACATATCTCCATTAATATTTTTACTATTGATAGCTCCTCTAATTCCATCAGTACCAAAATATTTTTTTGTCATTAATTATTCATTATCTTTCTAAAAACTTTTATGCCTTGCATTATTTCATTAACATCATGTATTCTTAAAACTTGAATACCTTGCATCATTAAATAAATTGAAGATGCCATTGTCCCACCAATCCGTAATTTACTATCATTTTTTCCTGACAATTTTTTAACAAAACTTTTTCTTGAGTTGCCAACAAGTATAGGAAAACCAAGTGAATGGAAAATTGAAATATTGTGTATTAAAGTCATATTATGTTTCAAATTTTTTCCAAAACCAATTCCAGGATCTAAAATTATATTATTATGTTTTATACCTTTTGATCTAATCAATTTAATTTTCTCCTCAAAAAAATCGTAAATATCCAACAATTCATTTTTATAACTTGGATTTTTTTGCATGTTTTCTGGGGTACCTTGAGAATGCTGAATTACAAAAGGAATTTTATATTTTGTTAATACATTTAAAGTTTCACTATCAAAATTTAAGCCTGAAACATCATTTATTAATTTTACACCTTGCTTTATACCTCTCTTCATAATATTTGATTTTCTTGTGTCTAGAGATATTGGTATTTTTTTAATAACTGATTTCAGAATTTTATTAATTCTACTCCATTCTAAATTTTCTTCAATTTTTTTTGATCCTGGTTTTGTAGACTCACCACCAATATCAATTAATTTAGCTCCTGAGTAAAACAAATTAAATGCCTGTTCAATTCCCTTTTTTTTTGTATTAAATTTTCCACCATCTGAAAAACTATCAGGTGTTAAATTTAAAACACCTAATATATTTGGTATATTTTGAAAATTAAAATTAGAAAAATTTTTTTTTTTTGATTTAATTTTTTTGATATCAATATCAACTTGTTTTTTAACTTTCTGCGGAAGATTTTTAATTTGATGGATAAAAATTTTTTTTTTTGATTTCCTTGTTAATACTTCTATTTGGTCAAAAGAAATTTCTTTTACTTGATGTAAAGGGATGGATTTTTTTTTTTTTACAAGATTTTTTGATTCTTTTCCATAATAGAAATTACACACTCTTGTGTAATATCTAGGCATTTAATTTAATGAACTATTTTTGGTTTAAGGCCCATTACATCCATAGCCGAACCTTTGTCATCCTCAGCTTTTAAATCTTGTTTATCTTTAGGATATACATTCTTATTAAGAATATTTTCAATTTCTTCACCGGTTAAAGTTTCATAAGTCATAAGAGCCTTTGCAATCTTATGTAAATCGTCAATTTTTTCAGTTAAAATTTCTTTAGCTTTATTATAACCTTCATCTATAAGAACTCTAATTTCTTTATCTATTTTTTGAGCTACTTCCTCTGAGACTGATTGTGTCTGTGTTACTGATCTACCTAAAAAGACTTCTTCTTGATTTTCGCCATATTCAATTGGACCCATTTCCTCACTCATTCCATATTTTGTTACCATAGCTCTAGCAAGTTGAGTAGCTTGATTTATATCCGACCCAGATCCCCCTCCAGCTCCAGTTGATATGTTGTCTTTACCAAAAATTACTTCTTCTGCAACTCTTCCTCCAAAACATACTGCCAATCTAGCTTTAAGGTACTTAATTGAATGACCATGTTTATCCCTCTCTGGTAAATTCATAACCATACCTAGCGCTCTACCTCTTGGAATTATTGTTGCCTTATGTATGGGGTCATAGCTTGGCATATTAAAAGATACCAGAGCATGACCACCTTCATGGTAAGCAGTTAGTTTTTTTTCATCCTCAGTCATTACCATTGAACGTCTCTCTGATCCCATCATGACTTTATCTTTGGCATCCTCAAATTCTTGTAAAGTAACAATTCTCTTATTTTTTCTTGCTGCTAATAACGCAGCCTCATTAACTATATTTGCTAAATCTGCGCCTGAAAATCCAGGCGTCCCTCTAGCAATAGTTCTTAAATTTACGTCAGGTGCCATTTTTATTTTCTTAACATGAACTTTTAAGATTTTTTCTCTTCCAATAATATCTGGATTTGAAACAACAACCTGTCTATCAAATCTTCCTGGTCTTAATAAAGCTGGATCAAGTACATCTGGTCTATTTGTAGCTGCGATAATAATTACACCCTCATTCGTATCAAAACCGTCCATCTCAACTAGCAGCTGGTTTAATGTTTGCTCTCTTTCGTCATTACCACCTCCTAAACCTGCTCCTCTACTTCTTCCTACAGCATCAATTTCATCTATGAATATAATACATGGAGAATTTTTCTTTCCTTGCTCAAACATATCTCTTACTCTAGAAGCGCCAACTCCTACAAACATTTCAACAAAGTCAGATCCTGAAATTGTAAAAAAAGGTACACCTGCTTCTCCAGCTATAGCTCTAGCTAATAAAGTTTTTCCAGTACCCGGAGGACCTACAAGTAAAGCACCTCTGGGAATTTTCCCACCAAGCCTACTAAATTTTTTTGGATCTTTTAAAAACTCTACAATCTCCTCGACTTCCTCTTTGGCTTCTTCTACACCAGCAACATCATTAAATGTTACTTTACCCTTTAATTCATTCATCATCTTAGCTTTAGATCTACCGAAACCCATCGCGCCACCTTTTCCACCTTGCATTTGACGCATAAAAAAGATCCATACAGCAATTAATAACAGCATTGGAAACCACGATAGTAAGACACCAAATAATGATGGCATTTTTTCTTCTAATGGTGCTGCAGAAATACTTACACCTTTATCTGATAATTTTTCTATTAGATTTGGATCATTAGGCGCATAAGTTGAAAAATTATTACCATTCGAATAAACACCTTTTATATTATTTCCTTGAATTTCAACTTTTAATATTTCCCCATTTTCGACAGAAGTTAAAAATTCTGAAAAAATAATTTGATTTCCACCTCTTACATTTGACTGTGGATTTTTAAACATGTTGTAAAGACCAATAGTCAAAAAAACTATTATTGCCCACATTGCTATGTTTTTAAAATTCATGAATATAAGATAAGAATTATTCTACATTTAACAAGTGTCAAAATTAGTATTCTTTTGAAATAATTACAGTCTGATTAACCTTTTTGATAATGCACCCTGCTAAAGTCTCTTTTTTTAGAGTATCTTTAGCAATAATTTGTAAAATATTATCAATTTTTTTTCCTCTTGCAGAAAAATACTTCCCACCAATTTTTTTAAGTGAATCTGAAAAAGATCTAAATACCACTTCATATGGTTGATTAAAGAAAATCTTATTTAAAAAAAGCTTCTCACTCTTTTTATCTAAATATGAATTTATTTTTTTATTTTGTTCAGTATAAAACATTATCGCTTTATCGGAGCTTTTTAAATTCCTTAAAGTTAAAAACAATTTATCTTTTTCAAGACCACTCTTTTTGAAATTATTAATTATTTTTCTTATTTTTACTCTTTGAAAATAATCATTATCGTTTGATTGATCTTCAACAAAAAAATTAAAAACATGCTTCGCTGTAAATTCTAAATCTTTTTTTTCAAAATTTAACAATGGTCTAATTAAATTTATTTCTTTAATGATTGTTTTTTTTTCAAGAGAAACTAGCCCTTTTAATCCACTGCCTCTTGTCATTCTAATAAAAAAATTTTCAAATAAATCATCCAGGTGATGACCTACAATCAAATTAGAAATTTTTAGTCTTTTACATTTTGCAAATAATAAATTATATCTTTTTTCCCTAGCTAAAGATTGAATATTACTGAGGGGTTTTTTTCCATTCCAGTTAAGTATTTCAAGTTTAATTCCAAAATTATTTAGTACTTTTTGTACTTTTTGAGCTTCCTTAGTAGACTCTTTCCTGAGTTTATGGTCTACAAGAAAATATTTACTATTTAAGTTATATTTTGTAGCAAAGATTTTTGTAAAAAAAGCTAATGCAAGACTATCAGGGCCTCCAGAAACTGCCACAACAAAGCTTTTCTTTATCTTAAAATTTTTTTTAAATATCTTAAATAAATTATTAATCTTACTATTTGATAATTTCGATACTAAATTTTTAGGAATTTTGATTGCATTCAAATTTTTGAGACTCATATTTAGCTTTTTGGATAACAGATTGATTTGCTTTTGGATATTGTTTTTCAACTCCATTTATCATTTTACATCCTTGATCTTTTTCTCCAATTTGAACCATTGATACTCCTAGCTTTAATAAATTTACTGGAGCTTTTTCACCTTTTGGGTATTTTTGATATCCTTCTAAATAAGCTGCTGCTGCATCGGTATATAATTGTCTAATTCTAAAAGTTTCAGCATACCAATATTGAGCGTTACCAGCTAACTGATGATCTGGGTTAGATAAAACAAATTCTCTGAAAGCTCTTTCTGCTGTTGGGTAATCTCCTACTTTTAAAAAACTAGTTGCAAACTCATATTGTTTATCAGGAGTTTCATTTGGTAAAATCTTTTCTTCTGCTTGAAAAGTTTCTGTTACTATAGAGGCTGTTGTTTCTACAGATTCGATTTTTTGGGTTGTTTCTTTTGTAGCAGTATCTTTATAAGAAACAGATCCAAGATCCTGAGGTGTCGATGACCCAGGTAAAATATTTTCTTCAGAAAATTTTTTAATATTATTATTATCGATGATTGCACCGGAACCTAAGGCCATTTCTATATCCTGAAATCTTATTTGATTATCAGCCTGAACTTTTGATAATCTATTAGATAATTTATCTAATTTAAAATTAATTTCCTCAAATTTATTAGTAAGCTCCTGAAATTGATTTTCAATGTCTGATAATTTTAATAAATGTCTTGTTAAAACATCCTCAGAATTATTTTCAAAATTTGATAAGCCTGATGTGTTGCTACTAGTATTTATTGAGTCTGAATAAACTGCTTTCTCAAGAGTCTTGATGTCTTTCTGAATCATCTCTAGCGTTTCATAAATATTATGATTGTCCCCAAATGAAATATTGGTTTCAAGCAGGCTAAACAAAATTAGTGTCTTTACTAATAATAAATTTTTAAATTTCATTAATAATGACTTATGTTTATAAAAATGGCAAAAAAAAGACCCCTTAATTATCATTGATTAAGGGGTCTTAAAATTTAGAAATATTTATTAATTTGCTTTAACAGTGACCGATCTTCTGTTTTTTGACCAAGCTAGTGGGTTAGAACCAGAGTCTACTGGTCTTTCTTTACCATAACTTAGAACTGATATTCTGTCTGATGAAATACCATAAGTCATCAAATAATCTTTAGCAGCATTTGCTCTTCTTTCACCTAAAGCTAAGTTGTACTCTCTTGTACCCCTTTCATCAGCATGACCTTCAAGAACAATTGTAACATTTGAATTTTTTCTTAACCATCCAGCTTGCTTTCTTAATGTTTCTCTTGATGCAGTTGTTAATACTGACTCATTAGTTGCAAAGAAAACTCTGTCTGGTACGCCTGATGCTAAATATTCAACAGTGTCTGTACCTGTATATACGTCACCTTGCATTTGTCCCGTAGAAACTTTTTTTGTTGCACATGCACTTAATGCAAAACATGCAAGCAAAATTAAAAGTGTGTTTTTTAGAATTTTGTTTAATTTCATTATTACTCCTTAATCAATATTTCTTATTCTTAATATTTTCACACCTAAGTAGACGTTTCAAGATAAAAAATCAACTATTTTAGGGTTAATTACTTAATAATGATGACCACGATGGGTCTGACCCGTCTATAGGAGTTTTTACCATTCTTTCGTTGTATCCTGTAAGATCAATAGACCACAGTTTGGCTGAAAAACCTTCACCTTTATCATTAGTTTTTGTTTCCCTATAAAAAATAAGAACTCTTCCATTTGGAGACCATGAGGGGGCTTCTTGATAGTAATTTTCAGTCAATAATCTTTCACCACTTCCATCTGTTCTCATTACCCCTATATAAAACTTACCTTTATGTAATTTTGTAAAAGCAATCAAGTCGCCTCTTGGCGACCAGACTGGTGTACCATAAATTCCATTACCGAAAGAAATTCTTTTAACATTACTACCATCATTTTTCATAACATAAATTTGCTGATAACCACTTCTATCAGAGTTAAAACAAATAAATTTTCCATCTGGTGAATAAGATGGAGATGTATCAATTGATGGATGATTAGTGATTTTTTCTACAATTCTATTTTCAAGATCCATTGTATAAATATCAGAGTTTCCATCTTTTGCAAAACTCATAATTATTTTTTTTCCATTAGGTGAAAAACGTGGTGCAAATGTCATTCCAGGAAAATCACCCACAACTTCTTGCATACCAGTCTCAATATCTAAAAGGTATACTCTTGGTAAGTTTCTAAAATAAGAAAGATATGTTACCATTTGATTAGTAGGATTAAATCTTGGTGTCAAAACAAGCTCATTTCCTAATGTTAAATATTTATTATTTGCACCATCTTGATCCATGATAGCTAATTTTTTTACTCTTTTAGTTTTTGGTCCTTCTTCTGCTACATAAATAATTCTTGTGTCAAAATAACCTTTTTCACCAGTTAATCTCTCATAAACTTTATCTGATATAATATGACCAACTCTTCTCCAGTTAGTTGGTACTGTAGTGAATGCAAGTGCCATCATTTCTTTTCCTGCTAGCACATCCCACAATCTAAATTCAACTCTTAACTTATCATCTATGTTAGTCACTTTGCCTGTAATTAATGCTTGAGCTTTAATTAAATTCCAATCTTCAAATCTTGGTTTTAGATTAGCTATATCGGGCGCTTGAAGAAAAGCATCTTTGTTTAATGGATTAAAAAGTCCAGAAGTTCTTAAATTATTTTCAACAATCAATGATATTTCTTCTCCTATATTCTTTTTTTTGAGTAAATTTTCGAAACTTTTTTTAGATTTCTGATCTATGGACAGTGGTGAGACTGCTACTGGTAATGGATTTAAATTACCTCTAGTGATATCAACTTCAATTAAACTGTATGATTTAATTGGAGTAAATAAAAATATCAATATTGGTAATAAAATAAATCTAATATTTTTCATATTTATCCCTCTAACATTTCTCTCGCATCAAAATTTAATTGTAACTGTTTCCATCTCTCATATCCAGTTGTTGGTACTCTCAATGGTTGACATAATTTAACAGCTCTTAGAGCGCTTTCAGCTAAAACTTTATAAAATCCTTGGCCTGGTTTATTCATTCTTGCATGGTCTAAAATTTCTGATTTACTAATTGAACCATCAGGTTTTAATTCAAGTTTAATTCTAACTAATAAATTTTCATTATAAGGTAAACCAAGTGGAATACTCCAACAACCAAAAATTTGTGCTTTTAATGCGTCCTCCTCACTTAAAGTTAGACCTGTATTATCAAATTTCTTAGATTGATCTTGCGTAATCTGGTCAGTTTTATTAACTTCTAAAGCTACCTCCTCTTTAGATTTGTCTATAAGTGCTGCAATATTATTTGGATCAAATAATTCCTCTTTTTCAAACTCAGAAACTTGTTTTACTTCATTATCAATTTTTTCAGGATTTTGAGTATCATCCTTTACTTTTTCAACTTTTTTCACTTTATCCTCTGGCATTGGTACTGCATCTGGCTTTTTCTTTTTTACTTTTTTTGGTGGCGCCTGTTCTGAGACAAGTTTTTTCTCTTTTTCTTTAACTTTTTCAATAATTTTTTTTGCCTTTGGTGCAAAAGGTATATTTGTTTTTTCAGTAATTTGAATTAATTCGACAGATACAATTGGAGGGAGATCAATCGCTTTTTTAGATAAAAACGGAAGGCTCATAGCAGTTATTATAATGATGAATAGATGAAAAACAGAAGATAAAAGTATGCTTCTATTCATTTCATTATTACCTTTCTTTATATGGTTCTGATATCAGTGCTACTTTTGTAAAACCCGATCCTGAGAGAAGCCCCATAATCTCTAAAACTCTTCCATAGTTTATTGTTTTATCACCTCTTACATAGATACGTGTGTCTGTTCTATTTTTTGAAACAGCTAGAACTTTAGCAATTATCTTATCATACTCAACTTTTGACTCTTGGATAAAAATTTCTCCCTTTGAATTGATAGACAAAGTTAACGGTTCCTGTTCTTCAGGTAATGAGTCTGCTGAGCTTTCAGGTAAATCAACCTGAACACCAACTGTTAATAATGGTGCTGTAACCATAAAAATAATTAATAAGACTAACATTACATCTACAAATGGTGTCACATTAATTTCACTCATTGGTTCTTTTGATGAACGATTTAATTTGAATGCCATTTTTTAATTAAATAATTGATAGAAATCTTTTCGAAAAACTTTCTAATTTTTGTGAATATTTTCTACTATCATTATTAAACCTATTATAGGCAACTACCGCTGGAATCGCTGCAAGCAAACCAAGCGCTGTAGCAAACAATGCCTCAGCAATACCTGGTGCAACAATAGCAAGACTGGTATTTCTTGAGATAGCTATTGACTGAAAAGAATTCATTATTCCCCAAACTGTTCCAAACAATCCTATAAATGGTGCAGTAGATCCTACTGTGGCTAGAAAAGTAAAACCTTTTTCAATTTTTGAAATTTGTTTTTCAATTCCAACTTCTAAAATTCCACTCATTTTTTCTGCTAAATTTGTTTTTGATTTTGATTTTAAAAGCCCTTGCATAGACTCTTTAAATAAAGATGTCATAGGGTCCTCAACTTGTGATGGTAAACTGTTGTAAAAGGTTTCTGCAGATTTTGATCTCCAAAATTTTTCCTCAAATTCTTCAGATGAAATATTTATTTTTTTAAATAACTTGAATTTATCAATAATAATTGCCCAAGAGTATATTGAACAAACTATTAATGAAATAATTACAGTTTTAACAATGATGTCTGCCCTTAAAAAAAGGTTTATTAGAGAAAAATCTGCACTAGACGCCAAACCTACCGCTTGAGATGATATATCTGCTTCCATTTTTAACCTATCACACTGAAATGTGTCATCAATTTGTTCTTAAAAACTCTTATACTATTCCTCTTTTCTAAATGTTTCATAATAATAACTAGCAATTAAGATTGCATCTGCTTTATTTGAGTCTTTTTTTTTTGCTAAATTTAATGAAAAATAAGGAAATATTTCTATCGCCTTTGTCCTACTGGCATCTTTTTGTGAATTAATTAAATTAAAATATTTTTTCCATTTAGCTGGTCTTACAAAATACATTGGAAGTTGCATTGCAGAGCATATGCCTTTTAATATTCCAAAAGACTGACCAAAATTAAACATACTAGTAACACCTTGACCAGGCATAGCCGATACTTGTTCGATTATCACTCTAATATCCCTCTTATCGATATGTTTAATTCTTTTAATGAATTCATTATATATTTGAGATCCATTCACCTGTTTTTTATTTTTTTTCCCCTCAATCATAGTTGGCATTTCAATTACATCTAAAATTTTTCCATCCTTAAAGAAACAAATTGATCCAGATATACCGGGGTCTATTCCAATTATAAGCATCAGTTATTCCGAATTTCTACATTAGAATAAATATTTTGGACATCATCATTATCCTCTAATGTATCAAAAAAATCTATTAATTTTTCTTGTTGATCGTCAGAAATCTTAACACTATTCAGGGGAATCCATTCAATTTCAGTTGATACGAAATTTTCAATTTTTTTTTCTAAATTTTTTTTTACATTATAAATCTCGTTAACTGAACACTGTATCTCGTGGATATTATCTTTTGTTATACATTCATCTGCACCTGCTTCTATGGCTAATTCAAGAATCTGCTCCTCAGAAATCTCAGATTTATTAATCTTGATAACACCCATTTGATTGAAATTGTGTGAGGCAGACCCTTGGGTACCAAGACTCCCACCAGCTTTTTGAAAAATTGTTCTTATATTAGATGCTGTTCTGTTTTTATTATCAGTCAATGTTTCAACAATTACAGCAACCTTGTCGGGCCCAAAGCCCTCATACCTCAAATTTTCAAAATTTGAGGAAGTATTTATTGAAGATTTATCTATAGCTCGTTCAATATTATCTTTAGGCATATTTGCAGATCTTGCAGCTTGGATTGCTGATCTTAATCTTGGGTTCATTGCTGGATCTTTATCTCCTAGTTTAGCTGCAACTGTAATTTCTTTTGATAGTTTAGAAAAAATTTTTGATCTTTGCTTGTCTGCTTTTCCTTTTTTATGCTTTATACCTGCCCAATGTGAATGACCCGCCATAATCTAAAATGTATTTTTTAACTGTCCACCGAAGATATAACTTTCTACGTGATTTGAAAGACCAGTTTTTAAATCACAATCAACTATTACACCACTTAAAGTAGCTTCGCCAACAGCAGGGAAATGTTTAACAGAACTTTCTCTAAAAAATCGATTAATTGAGTTTTGTTTATTCATTCCGATAACGGAGTCATAATCGCCACACATCCCTGCATCTGTTTGATAGGCTGTACCATTTTTTAAAATGCGTGCATCGTTAGTTGGTATGTGAGTGTGTGTTCCAACAACTAATGTGGCCTTACCATCAAAATAATGACCAATTGCATTTTTTTCACTCGTAATTTCTCCATGAAAATCAACAATTAACAAATCATAATGTTCTTTTAAAACATGATCTTTCAAAAATTTTTTTGAAGCTTCAAAGACATCTTCGCATTTTTTCATAAATATATTTCCCATTAAGTTTAAAACTCCAATATTTATATTTTCAGATGTTTTATAAATTTCAAATCCTTTCCCAGGTGACGGTTCAAATAAATTTAATGGTCTTAAAAGTCTATTTTCTTTATTTATATAATTCATTATTTCTTTTTGATCCCAAACATGATTACCAGATGTAATTACATTTACTCCACAGTTAAAAAAATCTTTGCATGTTTTTTCTGTTAGACCCACCCCAGGTTCTGCAGAATTTTCTCCATTCACGATTACAAAATCAATTTTTTTTTTATCTATTTCTGACCTTAAATTATTCAAAATTTTTGAACATCCAGAAATCCCAACCACATCTCCTAAAAATAAAATTCTCATTCTAAAACTGTTTTTTCTGTAATAATACAATCTAGTTTTTGATCATATTTATCTATAGGTATATTTTTAACTTTTTGAAACGAAAAACCTACACCTATTTTAAATAACTTATTTTTGATTTTTCTTTTTGATAGATATCTATCGTAATAACCCCCACCATACCCAAGTCTATTCAAATGATAATCAAAACCAACTAAAGGAATCAATAAAATATTTGGATACATTTTTTTTCCTGAAATTGGTTCGGGAATACCATATTTATTAACTTTTAAAGGATCACTCTTGGACCATTTAAAAAAATTCATTTCATTGTTTTTTGAAACTTTTGGAAGTGAAAAAATGTAATTTTTTTTCTCTAGTTCTTCTAATATATTCAAAATTTCAATTTCAAAGTTAAATGGATAATAACCTCCAATAATTTTTGACCGTAATTTTTTTTTTTCTAATAATTTTAAAAGTTTAATTGCGCTAATAGAAAATTTTTTTGAGTAATTTTTTTTTCTTAAACTAATTAATTTTTTTCTAATAGACGATTTATTCACTATGATCTAAGATAATTTTTCTGTATTAGTTTTATCTATAAAATTTGATATCTCATTAGCTGTTTGATCAATTATTTTTTCATAATTTTTTTGATTATTTTCAATTTCTATTTTTAAATTATCATGTTTTTTATTTAAACTTTTAATTTCTTCTTGTTTTTTATCTCTGTAATCATAAACTAAACTTTTTAATTCTCTAAATTTATTTGAAAGCTCTTTTAATTCATCTTTCTTTTGTTCAATTTTCTTTCTAGTTTCGTGATATTCATCCATTACCTTGACAGCTGTAATTAAAAGTAATTTATTTTCACCCAAATTTCCAAGATCATTCTTAAGTTCATTAAATTTTTTATTTAGTTGGATCAAAAGTTCTTCAAGATGCTCTTCTTGACCATCATCACATGATAATAGAAACTCTTTACCATTAAATTTAATACTTACGTTTGCCATTTATCTATTTCTTCTAACAGAGTATCCGTTTCTTGGTTTAATTCATCAATTTTTTCTGAGAACTCAATTTGTTTTCTTTTTTCTACCTCTTTATTATTTTGAATGATTTCAATTTTATTTGATAAAAGCTCATAATCTTCTTTCAAAACATTGTATTTTTCTTCAAGATCTTTTTTTTCAATTTCTAATTGATTCTTTTTATTTTTTAACTCTTTCAAGTTTATATTTATTTCTGGATTTTTTAGATTTAGATTTTTTAATCTTTCTAAAACAGAATTCAATTTTTTTTCTTTCTCAGTGATGTAATTCATATATATATGTTTATAATATTAAATAGATTCTTCTAAGTCTACACAGGATAATTTTGAATAAACAACATAATAACTTAGCAAATTGTATTAGATTTTTATCCATAGATGCGGTTCAAAAAGCTAATTCTGGACATCCAGGTATGCCGATGGGTATGGCAGATGTTGTAACTGTATTGTTCAAAAATTTTTTTAAATTTAATCCAAAAAATCCTGACTGGTTAAATCGAGACAGATTTATTTTGTCCGCGGGCCACGGTTCAATGCTTTTATATTCTTTGCTATATCTCACTGGTTACAAAAGTATTTCTTTACAAAACATAAAAGATTTTAGACAACTTAAATCTATTTGTGCAGGACACCCTGAATTTCATCCTAAAAGTGGAATTGAGACAACCACTGGGCCATTAGGTCAAGGTGTTGGCAATGCAGTTGGACTTGCAATTGCTGAGTCAATTCTAGAAAAGAAATTTGGCAGAAAATTATTCAATCATAAAACTTATGTCCTAGCTGGAGATGGTTGCTTGATGGAAGGTATAAGTCATGAAGCGATGAGCTTAGCTGGGCACCTAAAGTTAAAAAATTTAATCATGTTATTTGATAATAATTCAGTTTCAATTGATGGACCTACAAGTTTAGCAGTTTCAGACAATTTTAAAAAAAGATTTGAAAGTTATGGCTGGAATTATTTAGATATAGATGGTCATAATCCTGTAGGAATTTTTAAAGCTTTAAAAAAAGTGCAAAATGCTAAAAAGCCTACTGTAATTTCTTGTAAAACAAAAATTGGTTTTGGATCACCAAATAAATCTGGAAAAGCTTCTTCCCATGGTAGTCCTTTAGGGTTTGAAGAAATTGAACTTGTTAGAAAAAAACTTCAATGGAAACATAAGCCTTTTATAATACCAAAAAATTTACTTAAAGAGTGGAGAAAAATTGGAGAAAAAGGCTTAATAGTCGAAAAAAAATGGAACAAAACTTATTTAAAAAATAAAAATAAAATCAATAAGCTATTTAATCAAAATTTTTCAAAAGAATTAAAAGTAGAAAAATTACAATCAATCAAAAATTTAACGCCTCTCGCAACAAGAAAAGCGTCTGAGAAAACTTTAATTAGATTAACTACGAAAGAAAGTGCATTGATTGGAGGTTCTGCTGATTTGGCTGGTTCGAATAATACTAAAACTAAAACTCAAACGATATTAGAGCCAGGAAAATTTAAAGGAAATTATATTCATTATGGAGTAAGAGAGCATGCTATGGGTGCAATCATGAATGGACTTAAGCTTCATAGCAAATTCATACCTTACGGTGGTACTTTTTTAATTTTTTCTGATTATTGTAAACCTGCAATAAGACTGTCTGCCTTAATGGAACAACAAATTATTTATGTAATGACTCATGACTCAATTGGTTTGGGTGAGGACGGGCCAACTCACCAACCGATAGAACAATTATCAGGTTTAAGAGCCATACCAAATCTAAATGTATTAAGACCTGCAGATAGAATGGAAACAATTGAATGCTGGGAGATAGCTCTAAAAAGTAAAAAAACTCCAAGTATCTTATCTCTAACTAGACAAAATCTAGAACCAATTAGAAAAAAATATTCAAAAATAAATATGTGTTCTTTAGGGGCCTATGAAGTTTTCAGAACAAATAAAAAAATCAATTTGACTATCCTAGCTAGTGGTTCTGAAGTAAATTTAGCTATTGAGACTAGCCTTAAATTAGCCAAAGATAGAATATATTCTAAAGTTATATCAATGCCATGTTTTAATATTTTTGATAAACAATCAAAAACTTATAAGAAACAAATTCTTAGAGAAACTAGAAATATTATCTCAATTGAGGCTGCATCAACAGATAGTTGGAAAAAATATATTGGTACTAACGGTTTATCTTTTGGGATTGATACATTTGGAAAAAGTGCGCCTTACAAAGATATTTATAAATATTTTGGATTAACGACCAAAAACATTATAAAAAAATCTAAAAAATTATTATGACAATAAAAATTGGAATAAATGGAATGGGACGGATAGGTAGAATGGTTTTACGTTCTATAATTGAAAAAGATAATAAAAAATTTGAAATTAAACATATTAATAATCGAACAGGACCAGAGGCTTGTTCAGCTTTAATAAAATATGATTCTATTCATGGTAGATTAAATGCTGAAATAAAATTCGATGATAATCATATAGTTATTAATGATAAGAAAATTTCATTCAGCCAAGAAACAAAACTGGAGAAAATAAATTGGAAAAATTTTGATGTTGATTATGTATTTGAATGTACTGGAAAATTTAATTCAAAAGAAGCTCTTCTTGCCCACATAAATAATGGTGCAAAAAAAGTGATTGTTTCGGCTCCATGTAAAAATGCAGATAAAACTATAGTATTCGGTGTTAATGAAAGTGAGATTCAAAAAAAAGATAAAATAATTTCTGCAGCATCGTGTACTACGAACTGTTTAGCACCAGTAGCCTATGTTTTAGATAATAAATTTAAAATTGAAAAAGGATTTATGACAACCATACATGCTTTTACCAGTGATCAAAGAATATTAGATAATTCACATAAAGACCCAAGAAGAGCAAGATCTGCAAATCAATCAATAGTTCCGACATCCACTGGAGCTTCAAAAGCCATTGGAGAAATCATACCCTCTTTAAAAGGAAAACTCGAGGGTGTTGCTATGAGGGTACCAACGCCAAATGTTTCTTTAGTAGAATTAGTATTTTGTACAAAAGAAAATATAACTAAGGACGCGATAAATAATGCATTTAAAGAGTATATAAAAATACAAAAAAATTATGTTTTAGATATTACACATGAAAAATTAGTTTCAATTGATTTTAATCATAATCCAGCCTCATCAATAATTGATGCATCTCTTACTAATGTGGTAGGTAGCAATATGGGAAAAATTTCAGCCTGGTATGATAATGAATGGGGTTTTTCTAATAGAATGTGTGATATCACAGAATTTATTCATAATAATTCTTAATGAATAGTATTCAAGATCAGCAAAACCTGAATGGTAAAAAAGTTTTGTTACGGTTAGATTTAAATGTTCCTTTAAAAGAGGGAATAATAAAAGATGAAACAAGAATAAATAAGATCATTCCAATCCTAAATTTTTTATTACAAAAAAAAGCAAAAATTATAATCCTATCCCATGTTGGGAGGCCAAAAGGTAAAGTAAATCCAGAATTAACTATGAGGCCAATTTGTGAAAATTTAAAGAAAAAATTAATGGAAAAATTAATTTAATAACTGAAGATATAAGAAAAATTAAAGATAAAAATTTATTTAAAAATTTAGATGAAAACGTTTTAATTTTGGAAAATATTAGATTCTATTCAGAAGAGGAAAATAATGATTTAAATTTTGCTAAACATTTGGCAAGTTTTGGTGATATTTATGTAAATGATGCTTTTTCTTGTTCTCACAGATCTCATGCATCAGTCACAAATATTACAAAATTCTTACCCTCCTACGCTGGTCTTCAACTCGAGTCTGAAGTGAATGCTCTTCAAAAAGTTACTACGAATATCAAAAAACCCATCACTTGTATTATTGGAGGATCTAAAATTTCTACAAAAATTGGCATAATTGAAAATTTAATTCCAAAATTTGATAATATTATTTTTGTTGGTGGAATGGCTAATAATATTTTAAAATTTAAAAAACTTGCAATCGGTAAATCAATTTATGAAAAAAACTGTGATGAAATTATTAGAAAGATTTTTGATACTTCTAAAAAATATTCCTGCTCTATTACATATCCTGAAGATGTAATTATTGGAAAAGAAGTTGAAGCTAAGCCAATTGTAAAAGATTTAGCTCAAGTTAATGATGATGATATAATTTTAGATATAGGTCCAAAAACTATAAGAAATATAGATAGTTTAATAAGTACAAGTAAAACTATTTTATGGAATGGTCCGGCTGGATATTTTGAAAATCCTGATTTTGCCAATGGCAGTTATGAAATAGCTAAATCTATTGTTAAAAATTTCAAATCAAATTCAATTTATTCAGTTGCAGGGGGTGGAGATACTATTGCGGTGATTAATAAAATTAATGCAATTAATGATTTCAATTTTGTTTCAACTGCAGGGGGAGCTTTTTTAGAATATCTTGAAGGAAAAATACTTCCTGGTATAAGCGCACTTAATTAAATATGTCTGAACTAAATTCAATAGTGTTAAAAATTTTGTCTAATGGAAAAGGAATTCTTGCAGCTGATGAGAGTACAGCTACCATGACTAAAAGACTAGACTCGGTAAATGTTCAATCAACACCTGAAAATAGATTGTCCTTTCGACAGACTCTTTTTAGCTCAAGTAGCATGTCTAGCTGTATTGGAGGTGTCATACTTTATGATGAAACCATAAAACAAAAAATACCAGACGGCAAAAATATCCCAGAATTAATTCAATCAGCAAATTCTATTCCTGGAATAAAAGTAGACACAGGAGCAAAAATTTTGGCAAATTCCCCAAATGAAAAAATTACAGAGGGTCTGGATGGTCTTAGAGATAGATTAAAAGAATATTATAAACTTGGTGCAAGATTTACTAAATGGAGAGGTGTTTACAACATAACGAAGGATTATCCTAGCAAACTTTCAATTCATTCAAATGCTCATGCACTAGCAAGATACTCAGCATTAGTCCAAGAATGTAATATGGTTCCAATCGTTGAGCCGGAAGTTTTAATGGATGGAAATCATTCGGCTCAAGATTGCTTAACAAAAACATCTGAAGTAATTAAAAAATGTTTTGAAGAATTGATTTTACATAAAGTAGACTTAACTGGTGTAATTTTAAAACCTAACATGATTTTGGCAGGAGCTGAATCAAGCAATAAAATAAGTGGAAGTGAAGTTGCAAAAATGACCATTGAGTGTCTTAAAAGTTCTGTACCAACTGAAGTTCCTGGAATAGCATTTCTTTCAGGAGGTCAAACAGAAATTGAAGCCACAGAGAATTTGAATCTAATAAATATAGAAAATAAAACTGAGTTTATAATGTCGTATTCTTATGGCAGAGCTTTGCAACAAAGTGCACTTAAATATTGGTCAAAAGACATTAAAGATATTGAGGGTACTCAAAAAGTATTTAATCATAGGGCAAAGATGAATTCTTTAGCTGCTCAAGGCAAATGGTCTAAAGATCTTGAAGATTAGTAAAAAGAAGTTTCTTTATCTAATTTCTCCAAATAAAATTTCAGAACAGTTTTATAAAAATCTCATTGATGTTCTTAAATCTAATAAAATAAGTTTTTTTCAGTTAAGATTAAAAAAAGACAGTTATAAAAAAAAACTCAAAATTGCAAAAAAAATTAAAAAAATTTGTAAAAAATTTAAAGTAAAATTTTTGATTAATGATGATCCAAAATTAACAAAACTAGTTAATGCAGATGGTTGTCATTTGGGACAAAAAGACATGAGCATTGTAAATGCAAAAAAATTGTTAAAAAAAAAAATAATTGGTATTACCTGTCATAACTCCATTAAGCTTGCAAAAATAGCTCATAAAAATAATGCAAATTATATAGCTTTTGGTGCTTTTAATTCTACTAAGACAAAAAAAGTTAGATATAAAGCTAATATAGGAACTATAAAAAAATTTAAAAAAATATCAAAAATTCCCGTAGTAGCCATAGGGGGTATTAATAATTTAAATTACAAAAAACTTTTGTTGAACAAGGCAGATTTTTTAGCTATCTCAGGCTACGTTTGGAATAATAAAAAATTAAAACCTATAGAGGCAATTAAATTATTAAAATGAAGATTAATGCAAATGAAATTAGAGTAGGAATGCTTTTAGAGTATAAAGATGATCTTTGGCAAGTTCTAAAAACCCAACATGTAAAACCTGGTAAGGGTGGAGCTTTTGCCCAAGTTGAAATGAAAAGCGTTAATAAAAATACAAAATTAAATGAAAGATTCAGATCAAGTGAAACTATTGAGAAAGCACTAGTTGAAGAGAATAGTTTCAATTATTTGTATGAAGATGAAGTAAATTATTTTTTTATGGAACCTAAATCATTTGAACAAATAGAAATTAAAAAAGATATAATTGGTGATAAAGGTAAATTATTGACAGAAAATTTAGAGGTATCTGTTAGTTTTTACAATGAAAAACCAATTTCTATAGATTTGCCCAATCAAGTGAATTGTAAAATTGAATCTACAGATGCTGCTTTAAAGGGGCAAACAGTATCATCTTCTTATAAACCTGCAATATTAGACAATGGATTAAATATTCAAGTACCTCCATTTATTGAAGCTGGAGATGAAATCGTTGTTGATACTAGAAATCTAGAATACGTCAAAAAAATTTAAACTTGTGAACTCAATTTCAGCAAATCTCAATATAATGATCAAGGCTAGTGAAAAAGCCTCTAAAATTCTTATAAGAGATTTTGGCGAAATTGAAAAATTACAAGTATCTAAAAAAGGACCATCTGATTTTGTTACTAACTCAGATCTTAGAGTAGAAAAAATCATAATAGAAGAATTAAAAAAGGCTAAACCAAATTATTCTATAATTAGTGAGGAAAATGGAATTGAAAATAATAAAGATAAAAATAATACTTGGATAATAGATCCAATTGATGGAACAGTTAATTTTTTACATGGTATACCTCATTTTGCTATCTCAATAGCTTTAAGATCTGATAATGAAATTGTTTCTGGATTAATTTTTGACCCTATCAAAAATGAAATGTTTTTTGCAGAGAAAGATAATGGAGCTTTTTTTAACAATCATAGGATTAGAGTTTCAAAAAAAAATGAATTAAGTGATTGCTTATTTGCTACTGGAGGAAAAATGAATCAAGAACCAGATTTGTCTTACAGAAAATCAGGGTGTGCCGCACTTGATATGGCTTATGTGGCATCTGGAAGATATGATGGTTATTTTCAATATAACCTAAATCTCTGGGATATTGCAGCTGGAATAGTTTTAGTAAAAGAGGCTGGTGGAATGCTCAATCAAATTGATCTTTCCCATAATAAAAATATTAAAATAATAGCCTCTAGTACCGTTATTAACTCAAAATTGCTTGAAAAATTGTCCAACTTTTAATTGTTTTAGTAAATTCTTTTGTTATAAGTCTCGTCATGAAAAAAAATATTCATCCAAACTATCACACAATTAAAGTTGAGATGACAGATGGTTCTCATTTTGAGACTAAATCTACTTGGGGAAAAGAAGGTGAGTTGCTAAAGCTAGAAATTGACCCAAAATCTCATGCTGCTTGGACAGGTGGAAAACAAAAGCTTATGGATAAAGGAAGAATAAGCAAATTTAACAAAAAATTTCAAAATTTCAAAACAGAGAAAAAAAGTTAAATGTCAAATGCACCATTAATGCCGATGGCAACTGCTGTTTGGCTTGTAGAAAACACAACACTAACATTCAAACAAATAGCTGAATTTTGTAAACTTCATGAAGTTGAAATTCAAGGAATTGCTGATGGGGAAGTAGCAAAGGGAATAAAAGCCTATAATCCCATTATATCTGGACAGCTTACCAAAGAAGAAATTGAACTTTCTTCTAAAGATCAAAGTAGACCTTTAGTTATAAAAAGTTCGGACATTGAAATTACAAATTCAGAAAAAAAATTTAAGAAATATATTCCACTTTCAAAAAGACAAGACAAACCGGACTCCGCGCTATGGTTGATACGTCAACATAACATTTTAAAAGATTCACAAATTGCGAAACTAGTGGGAATTACAAAAAATTCTGTCACTGCCATAAGAAATAAAAGTTATTGGAACTATAATAATTTAAATCCCAAAGATCCTGTGGCTTTAAATCTTTTTACCCAAAAAGAGTTAGTCGAAGCGATTGAAAAAGCTGAAAGAAGAGTAAAAAGAGAAAAAAAACAAAAAGAAAAAGCAAAATTAGAACAACAAGCTTCCAACTAATGAATAAAATTTATAGACATGAAATTATAAAAGTGCTAACTACTGCCTTTTTTGGAGGTAGTTATTAAAATAGAAGTTAAAGATAATAATGTTGAACAAGCTCTTAGGGTTTTAAAAAGAAAACTACAAAGAGATGGCTTTTTTAAAGTTATAAAGTTAAAAAACACTTACGAAAAGCCCTCCGAGAAAAAAAAGAGAATTCTTCAAGAAAACATAAAAAGAGTTAAGAAACTAAATAAGTTTAAAAACAGAATTTAAGAATACCGCGGGGTGGAGCAGTCTGGTAGCTCGTCAGGCTCATAACCTGAAGGTCGGCGGTTCAAATCCGTCCCCCGCAACCAATTGCTCTAAATTTTAAAACGAGATTTCTTACTATCAATCAAAAAAGCTTTTACAGTTTCTTTTGTTAATTGATCAAAAGTTTTTCCAAATTTTTCAATTTTTGTAATAATTGACGGTGGAATTGTTATTATATGACAGCCTAATTGTTTTGCTTGTAAATAATTATATGGTTCTCTTACACTTGCCCATAAAATCTCAACATTTTTAAATTTCTTTGCTAACTTAATGCTGTTTATAAATTCAGGGACTGGATCTTTACCTGCATCACCTGCTCTTCCTGCAAAAATTGAAATAATTACTTTTATTTTTTTATTTACAACTTTTAAAATTTTTTCAGTTTGTTTGGCAGTATAAACGCCTGTTATATTAAGTTTAATATTATGATTATTTAATTCTTTAATAACATTGCCCATAAATTTATTTTTTGAATTTACAACTGGAACTTTTACAAATACATTTTTACCCCAGGTATTAATTTTTTTTCCTTGATCAATCATGGATTTTTGATCATCGGCAAAAACTTCAAATGAAATCGGCTTTTGTATACATATCTTTAAAATTTGCTTAGAGTAAGACTCATAATTTTTTGCTCCTGCTTTTCTCATTAAGCTAGGATTAGTTGTAAATCCTTTGACAATTTTTTTTTTATAAAATTTTCTTATTAAAGATAAATCTGCAATATCACAAAAAATTTTAGTCATAACTACTTAATCAAAGTTTTTTTAATAATTTAAATTTAATTACCTTTATGAGGTATCTCAAGGCATAAATAAAATGAATAGAAGATCTTTCAGAGCCATATTTAGTTTTAATCATAATTTCATCTATTTTGAGTTTACTATTTACCATTAATAATCTTAGATCTATATCAAAACAAAACTCATTATCTGCTCTATCAAAAAATTCTTTATCAATTTTTTTTAAGTCATAAGCCCAATAACCAGTATGACAATCTGAAAAATTAGTACCATAAAAAAAATTAAACAATTTTGTCAAAAAAATATTTCCTAAGAATTTATAAATTGGCATATTTCCCTTTATAGCTTCTAATTTATTTTTCATCCTGCTCCCTGAAACAGCTGCGATATCTTTATTCAATTTAAAAGACTCAATCATATCTTTTATATATTTTGCGTTGTATTGGTCATCACCGTGTAACATAATTGCATAATCAAATTTATTATCAAATGCGTATCTTAAACATCTTTTAATATTTCCTCCATATCCAATATTTTTTTGATTAAATTTAAAAACTATTTCAGGATACTTTTTTTTTATATTTTCTATATAAGTTAATGTGTCATCATTTGAATTATCATCACTAATATAAACTTCATAATTAAGTTTTTTTATATAGCCAAACGGAATTTTTTCTATTACATCAATTACCCTATAAGATGCTTTATAAGTTATAATGAAAATTAATATTTTTTGATTCATAGAAATTATGATTAGATTTAATAATCAAAACCACACAATTTTCAACAAATCGTTAATTTTTTTTTCAAATTTAGTAAGAAAAATTTTCAAAGGAGACAGATTAAGAAGAATATCAAAAAAACTTCAACAAATATCCAAAGAACATTCGCTTAAAAAAAAAAGTAAAAAAATTGTAATTTTAGATTACGGATGTGGGTCAATGGAGATATCAAAGAGATTACAGAAAAGTAAACATATAAAAAAGATTATTGGAACAGATATATTTAATTTTTCTTATAAAAAACAAAAATTATCATATCTTCCCTATAAAAAATTTTCTAAAAAAAGAATTAAGGTAGACTTAATAATCATAATAGACGTATTGCACCATATTGGAGTGGATAGATCTTATAAAATTTTAAATGATTTATCAAAAGTTTCAAAAAAAATTATTGTTAAAGATCACTTTGAACATGGATATTTTTCAAGACAACTTTTAAGATTTGTTGATTTTTATGCCAATTATGCCTACGGAGTAAAAATACCAAAAAAATATTTTGATAAGGAATCTTGGCAAAATCAAATAAAAAAAACAAACTTTAAAGAAAAAAAACTTATCAAAAATTTTCAACAACATGATGGAGTTTTTAATTTAATACTAAATAAAAGACATCATTTTATATCAGTTTTAGAACATGAAAATTAAGAGATCATCCTTTGTTATCAGTTTTTTTATCTTTTTAAGTTTTATAATTGGTTTTATATTTAATGAAGATTCTTTAGGAGGTGCAAAACAAGATTATCTTTATCACTTAGATTATTTTTATAAGTTTAACGATCATTTTTTTAAAACAATTAATAATTATGGTTTGGATCAAGAAAGTAATTCGGTTAGGAACTCACCAATATTTTATATTTTAGGTTCTTTACTTTTAAAAATAGAATTACCAATAATTATATTAAAGTTTCTAAGTGTTATTATAGCTCTATTAATATGTTTTACCTTTTATAAATGTTTGGTTCTAAAATATGGTAATAAAAATAGTGAAACATATTTTTTAATTTCTACAATAATATTATTATCACCAACTATTCGAAGTTTAACATTTTGGCCATACCCTTTTTTAATAGCTACTTTTTTATTTTCTATTTCAATTTTTTTCTATTTAAAATTTGAAAAAGAAAAAGATTATTCAATAAAATTTAAATATGCTCTATTAAATACTTTATTTTTAGCTTTAAGTGCCTATTTCACCCCAAATTATGGTATATTTGTAATAATTTTTTTTATCAATTTTTATAAATATTTTAAGAATAGTTATAAAAGTTTTTTGATTCTATTAATTAATTTTTTAATTTCTCTTCCAGCTTTAATGTTTGTTATTTCACATGATTTTTATCTATTTAATAGTGAAGTTTTTACTATTAGCAATATTGAGAAGTATAACATAGCTAATAAAATTATAATAATAAGTTCATTTTTATTTTTATTTTTTATACCATTCTTTGAAATAAAATATTTTAAAGATAGGTTTTCTTTGAAATTTAATAAAAAATTATATTTATTATTATTTTTTATCGTAATTAATATTTATTTTTTTAACTTTTTAAGTGGAGCTGGAGGTGGCATCTTTTATCACTTATCAAACATTTTAAATAATAATTTAATTATTTATTTTGTATTTATTTTGACTTTGTATATTTTTAAAGTTTATAATTTGTATAATTTAAATAACATAATCATCTTTTTGTTATTAATTTTATATAATCTTCAATACACAATTTACTATAAATACTTTGATCCTTTAATAATATTTTTCTTTCTTTTTTTAATAAAAAACATAAAATTTGATTTTTCTAAATTGAAAATTAAATTATTAATTTTTTACAGTATCTTTTTATTTATAAATATTGGTAAAAAATTTATTATTTATTAATTATAAAGATTTAGTGATATCTTCAGTCATTTTTTTTGCGTCTGCAAACAACATTAAAGTATTTTCTTTGTAAAATAAATCATTATCAATCCCTGCATATCCTGGAGACAAGCTTCTTTTTACAAATAAAACTGACTTACATTTTTCAACATCTAATACTGGCATTCCATAAATAGGGCTTTGAGGATCTGTTTTTGCAACAGGATTTGTTACATCATTAGCACCAATTACAAATGCAACATCTGCATTTGCAAAATCATTATTAATTTCTTCTAATTCAAAAACTTCATCGTATGGTACATTTGCTTCTGCTAGCAATACATTCATATGTCCTGGCATTCTACCAGCAACAGGATGAATTGCATAAGAAACCTTTATGTCATTTTTCTTTAGCGTATCAACCATTTCTCTTAAAGCATGTTGTGCTTGAGCTACAGCCATACCATATCCTGGAACAATAATTACTGAAGAAGCATTCTTCATTAAGAAAGCTGCATCTTCAGCATTTCCACTTTTAACAGGTCTTTGTTCTTTATTTTTATCTCCAGTTGATTGTTCTGTTGCACCAAAACCTCCCAAAATAACATTAAAAAATGATCTGTTCATCCCTTTACACATTATATAAGAAAGGATGGCTCCAGATGAACCAACTAACGCACCTGTTATGATTAAAGCGGTATTCTCTAAAGTAAAACCAATTCCTGCGGCAGCCCAACCAGAATAAGAGTTTAACATAGATATAACAACAGGCATATCTGCTCCACCAATTGGAATAATAATCAAAAATCCAATCAAAAAGGATACTGCAATAAGTATCCAAAATAAATTAGATGATTGGGTTGAACATAAATAAAAAGTTAAAACTATTATTGAAATTAATATTAGTGCATTTATAGCATGTTGCCCCTTAAAAGTTATTGGTGCACCTGACATAATCCCCTGAAGTTTTAAAAATGCTATCACAGAACCTGAAAAAGTTATTGCTCCAACAGCAGCTCCTATTGCCATCTCTATCAAACTAGCTAACTTTATATCTCCTGGATATCCAAGCCCAAAAGCCTCTGGATTAATGAAAGCGGAGATAGCTACAAAGACTGCGGCTAATCCAACTAAACTATGAAATCCAGCAACCAACTCTGGCATAGCCGTCATAGGTATACGGTAAGCTATAAAAGCACCTATGCTTCCACCTATTGCAAGAAAAATTAAAACATACACAAAACCAGAAGTAAAATTTCCAACAGATAAAAATGTTACTGAAATAGCAATCACCATTCCAATTATCCCAAATAAATTTCCTTGTCTTGATGTTTCAGGTGAAGATAGTCCTCTGAGCGCCAAAATAAATAATACACCTGAGATCAAATATAAAATTGCTGATAAATTTGCTGACATTTATTATTTATCCTTTTTCTTTTTTTTATACATAGCAAGCATTCTTTGAGTAACTAAAAATCCTCCAAAAATATTTACCGCAGCTAGCACAATTGCTAAAAAACCAAAAATACTGGAAGATGAAAAAATTGCATCACCATTACCTGACAAAGCCGCAATTATTGCACCAACAATAATTACTGAAGAAATTGCATTTGTAACTGACATTAAAGGTGTATGAAGAGAAGGTGTTACACTCCAAACAACATAATATCCAACAAATATCGATAAAATAAAGATGCTAAGTCGAAATATAAAAGGATCTATTTCCATAATTTATTTAATTAAAGTTTTTTCTATTATTTCATCCTCTAAATTAATATTTAGTTTTTTATTTTCTTTATCATACAAATTAGAAATAAAATTAAATACATTTTTTGCATATAAATTAGAAGCTGATACTGGTAGTTTATTTAATATGTTTGCTTCTCCTAAAATTTTAACTCCATTTTTTTCAATAATTTTATCAACTTCAGTAAAAACTGTATTGCCTCCTTGGATTGCTGCTAAATCATAAATTACTGAGCCTTTTTGTAAATTTTGAAACATATCTTCTTTAATAATTTTAGGTGCCTCTTTTCCAGGAATTAATGCAGTACAAATAATTATATCTATTTTTTTTAGAGTTTCGGATAACAATTCTTCTTGTTTTCTCTTAAATTCATCTGATGCTTCTTTTGCATATCCGCCCTCAGTTTCTAAATTTTCTGCACCCTCAACAGTTAAAAATTTTCCTCCTAAACTTTCAACTTGTTCTTTTGAAGCCATTCTAACATCTGTTGCAAATACAACTGCTCCCATTCTTTTTGCTGTTGCAATTGCTTGTAATCCTGCAACCCCAGCACCAACAACTAAAACTTTTGCGGCAGGGATTGTACCAGCTGCAGTCATCATCATCGGGATAGCTTTTTCATAAACTTGAAAGGCCTCTATAACTGCCTTGTAACCAGCAAGGTTCGCTTGCGATGATAAAATATCCATTGATTGTGCTCTTGTTATCCTTGGAAGTAATTCTAATGAAAAGCAATTAATTTTTTTCGTTTTTAATTTTTGTAATCTTTCATTATTTGAAAAAGTATTT
>CACECY010000002.1 GCA_902558205.1 uncultured Pelagibacteraceae bacterium
GATGTTGATAGTTGGTCAATCAGACAACCATTAGGAGTTGTTGCAGGTATCACGCCTTTTAATTTTCCTGCTATGGTGCCAATGTGGATGTTTCCAATAGCAATAGCATGTGGAAACACTTTTATTCTTAAACCATCAGAAAAAGACCCTTCTTGTGCAATAAAATTGGCTGAATTGCTTTCTGAGGCTGGTCTTCCAGAAGGAGTATTTAATGTAATAAATGGAGATAAAGAAGCTGTTGATGCAATTTTAGAAAACAAAGATATCAAAGCTGTTAGTTTTGTTGGATCTACTCCTATTGCAAAATATATTTATGAAAATTCAGCAAAAAATGAAAAAAGAGTTCAAGCCTTAGGTGGAGCAAAAAATCACTTAGTTGTTATGCCAGATTGTGATTTAGATGGTGCGGTTAATGGTCTAATGGGTGCTGCTTATGGTTCAGCTGGAGAAAGATGTATGGCTCAATCAGTTGCAGTTGCGGTTGGAGATATCAGTGATGAACTTGTATCAAGATTATCAAAAAAAACTGAAGCTTTAAAAGTTGGTCCTGGAATGGACAAAGCATCAGAAATGGGACCTTTAATTACAAAAGAACATTTGGAAAAAGTTACAAGTTATGTTGATTTAGGTGTCGAGGAAGGTGCTAAGCTAGTTGTTGATGGTAGAGGATTAAAACTTCAAGGTTATGAAAATGGTTTCTACATAGGTGGATGTTTATTTGATCATGTAAATAAAGATATGAGAATTTATAAAGAGGAAATATTCGGTCCAGTCTTATCAGTTGTTAGAGTAAAAACTTTTGAAGAGGCAGCAAAATTAATTAACGACCACGAGTATGGAAATGGGGTTAGTATTTATACAAGAGATGGTGATGCAGGCAGAACTTTTGCAAGTAAAATTCAAGTAGGTATGGTTGGTATTAATGTACCTATCCCAGTTCCAATGGCATTTCATAGTTTTGGTGGTTGGAAAAGATCATTATTTGGAGATAGCGGAATGCATGGTATGGAAGGAATAAAATTTTACACTAAACTTAAAACAGTAACATCTAGATGGCCTTCAGGTGTCCGATCTAATGCAGAATTTGTTATGCCAACAATGAAATAAAGGAAATAAATGACAAAAATATCTTTAATTGGTGCAGGCCAAATAGGTGGAACTCTTGCACATTTAATAGGAACAAAAGAATTAGTGAATGAAGTGGTTTTATTTGATGTAGCTAGTGGTATTGCAAAAGGAAAAGCACTAGATATTGCACAATCTTCATCTGTAGATGGTTTCAATGTTAGGTTTTCAGGAACTGATAACTATGAGGACATAAAAGATTCAGATGTAATAATAATTACAGCAGGTGTTCCAAGAAAACCTGGAATGAGCCGAGACGATCTTCTTGGAATTAATTTAAAAATTATTAAACAAGTTGCTGAGGGGATAAAGAAGAATGCTCCTAACGCTTTTGTGATCTGTATCACCAATCCTTTAGATGTTATGGTTATGGCATTTCAAAAATTTTCAGGTTTGCCATCAAATAAAGTTGTTGGTATGGCAGGCATTTTAGATAGTTCAAGATTTAAATTATTTTTATCATTAGAACTAAAAGTGCCAGTAAGAGAAATTGAGGCAATGGTTATGGGTGGTCATGGTGACACCATGGTTCCTATGCCAAGATTTACAAAAATTTCAGGTAAACCGTTGTTAGATCTCGTAAAGGATGGAAAGATTTCTTCAGAAAGAGTTGAGGAAATTAATCAAAGAACACGAGATGGTGGTGCGGAAATAGTTAAATATTTAGAAAAAGGATCAGCCTTTTATGCACCAGCAGCTTCAGGTGTTCAAATGGCAGAAGCATATTTGAATAATCAGAAAAAATTATTACCCTGCGCTGTACAATTAAATGGAGAATACGGTGTGAAAAATGTTTATGCAGGTGTTCCTGTTGTCATTGGAAAAGATGGTGTAGAAAAAATTGAAGAGATTGATTTAGATGAAAAAGAGAAAAAAGAATTTATGCATTCAATAGATGCTGTAAAAGCTTTATGGGAAGCTGCATCTAAAATAGATCCTGATTTATCTAAATAACAATGAATATTCACGAGCATCAAGCTAAACAAATATTAAAAAAATATGGAGCTGTAGTTCCCAAAGGAGTATTTGCGCTTAATGTTGATGAACTTATTGAAAAAGCAAAAGCACTCAAAACTAAAAAATATGTACTTAAAGCACAAATCCATGCTGGAGGTAGAGGAAAAGCTGGTGGCGTAAAAATTTTAAACTCTATTGAGGAATTAACAGTAGCAGCTAAAGAATTACTAGGAAAAATACTAGTTACTCATCAAACTGGCCCTGAAGGTAGAGAGGTAAAAAGATTATACGTAGAAGAATCATCAAATATAGATAAAGAATTTTACTTATCGTGCCTGGTTGATAGGGCAAGTTCTAAAATTGCATTTATATCAAGTGACCAAGGAGGGATGGACATTGAAGAAGTTGCAAGCAGTTCACCTGAAAAAATTATAACTACAAAAGTTGATATGGGTGATGAAATTTCTGATTCAGATTGTGAAAAAATAATTAATATATTTAATTTAAATGAAGACACAAAAAAACAAGCAATAACATTAATTAAATCAATATATAAAATGTTTGTGAGTACTGATGCAAATATGGTTGAAGTAAATCCATTAATTTTGACAAAAGAGGAAAAAATTGTTTGTTTAGATGCAAAAGTTAATTTCGACTCTAACGCTTTATTTAGGCATCCAGAAATTGTTGAATTAAGAGATTTTAATGAGGAAGATCCTACTGAGATAGAAGCTAGCAAGCATGATCTTGCATATATCAAGCTAGATGGAAGTATTGGCTGTATGGTTAATGGAGCAGGATTAGCGATGGCAACAATGGATATAATTAAATTGTATGGTAAAGAGCCAGCAAATTTTTTAGATGTAGGCGGTGGTGCATCCAAAGAAAAAGTATCTGCTGCATTAAAGATAATTCTCTCAGATAAAAATGTTAAAGGTATTTTAATTAATATTTTTGGAGGAATAATGAGATGTGATGTCCTTGCTCAAGGAGTAGTTGATGCAGCTAAAGAAATTAATATTAGTGTACCTTTAGTTGTGCGATTAGCAGGTACAAATTTTAAAGAGGGAAAAGAAATTCTTGATAATTCTGGATTAAAATTAATTTCTGCAGAAAATTTAGACGATGCTGCTCAGAAAATTGTTGAGGCGATAAAATAAAATGTCAGTTTTGGTGAATAAAAATACTAAGGTAATTTGCCAGGGATTTACTGGCGCTCATGGAACTTTTCATTCAGAGCAGGCTATAAAATATGGAACCAATCTTGTTGGTGGAGTTACACCAAAGAAAGGTGGACAAAAACATTTAGATAGACAGGTTTTTAATAGCGTTTTAGAGGCAAAAAATGAAGTAGGAGCAGATGCAACTATGATTTATGTACCTGCTAAATTTGCAGCAGCTGCAATCATTGAAGCTATTGATGCATCAATTGAACTTATTGTTTGTATAACTGAAGGAATTCCAATTCAGGATATGCTTAAGGTAAGACAAAAATTAAGTGGCTCTAATAGCAGATTAATTGGACCTAATTGTCCAGGAATAATTACACCAGATGAATGTAAAATTGGGATTATGCCAGGAAGTATTCACAAAAGAGGAACGGTTGGCATAGTATCTAGATCAGGTACTTTAACTTATGAGGCAGTAGCCCAAACAACTGAAAATGGGCTTGGTCAATCAACTTGTATTGGTATTGGTGGTGATCCTATTAATGGAACAAATTTTATAGATTGTTTAGATTTATTTTTAAATGATGATGAAACAGAATCTATTTTAATGATAGGTGAAATTGGAGGAACTGCGGAAGAGGAAGCCGCTGAATTTGTAAAAAATCACAAGATAAAAAAGCCAATAGTTGGATTTATTGCAGGAATTACTGCTCCTCCAGGCAGAAGAATGGGACATGCTGGTGCTATAATTTCAGGTGGGAAAGGTGGAGCTGAAGATAAAATTAAAAAAATGGAAGAATGCGGTATTACCGTTGCTAAATCACCATCAATTATTGGAAAAACTTTATTTAATAAACTGTCTAATTGAAAAATAATATTAGAGGGATATATTAATTAAAAAGATGTCTTCATCAAAAAATCTTGATTTCGAAAAAACTTCATTTTTAAATAAGTCTAATAGTGCATTTATTGAACAAATGTATCTTAAGTTTGTTAACAACGATCCAAATTTACCTTCAAGTTGGAGAGATTATTTTGAAGGAATTGGAGATGAGTTTAACGTTATTGCAAAAGAAATCAATGGACCTTCGTGGAGCCCTAAAAAAAATAAAGTGGACATTGATGAACTTCAAAAAAAAATTGACGAGGGAGAAAATGATTTCAATGAAAAAGTTGTTAGTGATAAGAATGAAAATTTATCTAGATCTAACGAAGATTCGATAAAAGCAGTTTCGATGATAAGGTCTTATAGACAAAGAGGACATCTTATTGCTAAATTAGATCCACTTGGTTTATTAAAATCAGACTATTTAGACGAATTACATCCAGAGTCATTTGGTTTTAAAAAAGAAGATTATAAGAAAAAAATTTATCTTGGGGGAGTAACAAATAAGCAATACTCAAATATTGTTGATATATTGAGTTTTTTAAAAAAAACTTATTGTGGACCAATTGGCTATGAATACATGCACATTTCAAATCCTACTGAAAGAAAATGGTTTAGAGATCGAATAGAGTTGTCCAAAGATAATTTAAATTTTACCAAGAATGGTAAAGAAGCCATTTTAAATAAACTAATTCAAGCAGAGGGTTTTGAGAAGTTTCTTCACAAAAAATATGTTGGAACTAAAAGATTTGGATTAGATGGTGGAGAGAGTTTAATACCAGCTTTAGAACAAATAATTAAAATTAGTGGGCATTCAAAAGTAAAAGAAGTAAAGATTGGCATGTCTCACAGAGGCAGATTAAATGTATTAGCTAATGTTTTACAAAAATCTTATAAAAGAATATTCAATGAATTTGCTGGAGAATTTGAGACTTCGTCAGATGAGGGAGCGGGAGATGTGAAGTATCATCTTGGCGCATCATCTAATAGGGAGTTTGATGGAAATTCAGTTCATGTTAGTTTGACAGATAACCCTTCACATTTAGAGGCAGTTAATCCAGTTGTGCTTGGTCAAACCAGAGCAAAACAGTATTTTCACAAGGACAAAGAAAGAAAAAAAGTAATACCAATATTAATTCATGGTGATGCTGCTTTCGCAGGTCAAGGTGTTGTAGCTGAATGTTTTGCAATGTCTGGACTACCTGGTCATAATACTGGAGGCACAATTCATATAATAATTAATAACCAAATAGGGTTTACGACAAGCCCAAGGTTTGCTCGATCCTCTCCATATCCTTCAGATATAGCAAAAATGGTTGATGCTCCAATAATTCATGCAAACGGTGATGATCCAGAAGCTGTTGTCTTTGCTGCTAGGATTGCAACAGATTTCAGGCTGAAGTTTAATAGAGATGTTGTAGTAGATTTGATTTGTTATAGAAGATTTGGTCATAATGAGGGAGATGAACCATCTTTTACTCAACCTTTAATGTATGAAAAAATTAGATCACATCCCTCAACAACAGAAGTTTATGGAAAAAAACTTGTAGATCAAAATATTATTTCAGAAGAAAGTTTAAGTAATTCAATTAACACTTTTAAAAATTTGCTTGATGATCAATTTAAAAATGCAAAAGATTATAAGCCTAAAATTGCATGGTTTGAGGGTACATGGTCAGCTTATAAGCCAGAAAGAGGAAAAGACAAAAGGGGTGTAACAGGAGCAGATACAAACAAATTACTAAAGATTTCAGACAAAATAAATTCACCATCTGATGATTTAAATTTACATAAAACTATCATCAAAATACTAAATAATAGAAAAGAAGCAGTAAAAAATGGATCAAACATAGATTGGTCAACAGCTGAGGCATTAGCATTTGGTTCACTATTAGAAGAGGGATATCCCGTGAGACTAGTTGGCCAAGACTCTGGAAGGGGAACTTTTAGTCAAAGACATTCCGTGTTGAGAAATCAAAAAGATAATAGTCGATATGTTCCTTTAAATAATATTTCGAAAAGTCAAAAACAATTTGAAATAGTTGACAGTTTTTTATCTGAATTAGCTGTTTTAGGATTCGAGTATGGTTATAGTTTAGTCGAACCAAACACCCTTACTTTGTGGGAAGCACAATTCGGTGATTTTGCAAATGGTGCACAGGTGGTAATTGATCAATTTGTTGCATCAGGCGAAAGAAAATGGAGACGAGCTTCAGGATTGGTAATGTTATTACCTCATGGGTATGAGGGTCAAGGACCTGAACATTCATCAGCAAGATTAGAAAGATTTTTGCAGCTGTGTTCAAATGATAATATGCAGGTTATGAATTGTACAACTCCTGCAAATTATTTTCATGCTCTTAGAAGACAAATGCACAGAGACTTTAGAAAACCACTAATTATGATGACTCCAAAATCATTACTTAGAAATAAATACTGTGTTTCAAATTTAGAAGATTTTAATAAATCAAATTCTTTTCATAGAGTACTCTGGGATCATGCAATCGATCCAAAAATTAAAGGTTTTATTAAATTAAAAGAAAGTTCAGAAATTAAAAAAGTAATTTTGTGTTCAGGTAAAGTTTATTTTGATTTGTTAGAGGCTAGAGAAAAATTAAATAAAGATGATGTAATTTTGTTTAGAATAGAACAACTTTATCCATTTCCTGCAAAAACTCTTGTTAAAGAACTTAAACCATATGCTAAAAATGCTAAATTTTTTTGGTGTCAGGAAGAGCCTAAAAATATGGGCGCTTGGTTTTCAGTAAGAGATTATATCCAATGGACATTGGATAATATTAAGGCTAATAATAATCAGGTTTCTTATATAGGAAGAAGTCCAGATGCATCGCCAGCAACTGGTTATGCAAAAAGGCATATTTTTCAGCAACAAGAAATTATAAAAAAAGTATTTGAATAAAACAATGAAGGAAAAAATCGTAGTACCAGTTTTAGGAGAAAGCATCACTGAAGCAACAGTCTCTAAGTGGTTAAAAAATGAAGGTGAAACTGTTGATGCAGATGAGCCTATTGTTGAGCTTGAAACTGATAAAGTTAACTTAGAGGTACCATCACCAATTAGTGGTGTTTTATCAGAAATAAATTCAAAAGATGGGACTGTTGTGGAAGTAGGAGCGTTACTTGGTTCAGTCTCAGAAAGTGGATCTAGGCAAGAAATTAAAAAAGAAATCAAAAAAATTGAACCATCAGTTACTGAAAATAATATAGTTAATTTGGAAGTTTCAAAAAAAGAACCTCAAATTGTTGAGGAAACACCCAATGATAATGTTTCGGATGTAGAGCCATTGGTTTTAACAAATGAGGTGAAAGAGGAAATAAAATCTAAGACTAACAAAGAAAATCAAACTTTATCTCCAGCTGTCAGAAAAATTGTTGCTGACAAGAAAATTGACATTCAGTCAGTTAAAGGCACAGGTAAAGATGGAAGAATTTTAAAAGGCGACTTACTAAGTTTAATGGGAGCTCAACCAAAACCATCTGAAAGAAAAGCTCAATATGGTCCTGAAGAAAAAATAAGAATGACTAGATTGAGACAAACGATTGCTAAAAGATTAAAACAAGCTCAGGAAAATGCTGCTCTATTAACGACGTTTAATGAAGTTGATATGTCAAGCATTATGGAAATGCGAAAAGAAAATCAAGAGGATTTCCAAAGCAGATATGGAGTTAAGCTAGGCTTCATGTCATTCTTTGTAAAAGCATGTATTGTAGCACTTAAATCTTTTCCAGCCGTAAATGCAGAAATTGATGGAGATGATATAATATATAAAAATTATTATAATATAAGTTTTGCTGTAGGTACTGAAAAAGGATTAGTTGTTCCTGTTTTAAAAAATGCCGATGAACTATCATTTGCAGATATTGAAAAAAATATTAAAGAAATTTCTGAAAAAGCAAAAGATGGAAAATTAACAATCGAAGATCTTCAAGGTGGAACTTTCACAATAAGCAATGGTGGTGTTTATGGATCAATGTTATCTACACCAATTTTGAATTTGCCCCAATCAGGTGTTCTTGGAATGCATAATATAGTTGAGAGGCCAGTCGTGGTTAATGGCGAGATTACAATTAGACCAATTATGTATTTAGCTTTGTCTTATGATCATAGAATCATAGATGGAAAAGAGTCAGTTTCTTTTTTGAAATTGATTAAAGAAAACTTAGAAAATCCAAGAAGATTATTTTTAGATATTTAGATGTCAGAAAAATTTCAAGCTGTTGTAATTGGTGGTGGTCCTGGTGGTTATGTATGTGCTATTAGATTAGCGCAATTGGGATTAAAAACTGCTTGTATTGAATCCAGAGGTTCATTGGGAGGAACTTGTCTAAATGTTGGATGTATTCCTTCTAAAAGTTTATTAAATTTATCCGAAGAATTTCATAAAGTGAAAAATTTGTCTAATAAAGGGATTGAAGTTGGTGAAGTAAAATTAAATTTGAGCAAAATGATGAAAAGTAAAGATAAGGCCGTAACAATTTTAACTAAAGGGGTAGAATTTCTTTTAAAGAAAAATAAAGTTACATATTTTAAAGGTCATGGGAGTTTTAAGTCAAAAAATGAAATCAATATAAAAGATGTTGATAATAAAGAGACAATAATTAGTGCAGATAACATTATAATAGCCACAGGGTCAGTCCCTGTCTCACTTCCTGGATCAGATTTTGATGAGAAAACGATTTTATCTTCAACTGGAGCTCTGAAAATAGAACAGGTTCCAAAAAAAATGGTTGTAGTAGGTGGAGGATATATTGGATTAGAAATGGGATCAGTTTGGTCAAGGTTAGGATCTGAAGTCCATGTAGTAGAATTTTTAGAACATATCACACCTGGTATGGATAGAGAGATTTCTCAGGAGTTTATGAAAATTTTAAAAAAACAGGGGATAAAATTTCATATGCAGCATAAAGTTGAAAAGATTAAAAAAAATAGTGAGGGAGCTGTAGTTTCAACAAGTGATAAAGATGGAAACAAAACAGATTTTGATTGTGACGTTGTTTTAATTTCAGTTGGAAGAAAACCCAATACAGAAGGATTAAACATTCAAGCAGCTGGGATTGAACTTGATGAAAAACAGAGAGTTAAGACAGACAAAAACTTTAAGACTAATCAAAATAATATTTATGCTATTGGAGATGTAATCACTGGCCCTATGCTTGCACATAAAGCAGAGGATGAAGGAATAGCAGTTGCTGAAAATATTGCAGGTCAATCAGGCCATGTTAATTATGATACTATTCCTGGTGTTGTTTATACGACCCCAGAAGTTGCTTCAATTGGTAAAACAGAGGAGCAATTAAAAGAAAAAAATATTGATTATAAAATTGGAAAATTTTCATTTATGGCAAACTCAAGAGCAAAAGCTATTGATGATGCAGAAGGATTTGTCAAAATTTTAGCTGATGCTAAAACAGATAAAGTTTTAGGAGCCCATTTAATTGGACCTCATGCTGGGGAATTAATTGCTGAAATTGGAGTGGCCATGGAATTTGGAGCAAGTTCCGAGGATATTGCAAGAACTTGCCATGCACACCCTACATTTTCTGAAGCAGTGAAAGAAGCAGCACTTTCGGTTGATAAAAGGGCAATACACTCTTAAAAAAATTTCATATTATCAAATATGAAATATCCGATTCTTTTACCTAATATATTTGATCATCCTTTTACTTATGAAAGTGATATAATATTAAATATAGGTGATTTTGTAATTGTACCGTTTGGAAAATCAAAAATCACTGGTGTTGTATGGGACGAATTTGAAAAGGATGATAAAAAAACTTTTAAAATAAAAAAAGTTTTAAAAAAACTTGAAATATTAGCTTTAAAAAAAGAAACGATTAATTTTCTAAATTGGTTTTCAAAATACAATCTAATCCCAAAGGGTATGGCATTAAAATTGTCATTGCTAAGTAGTAATGCTGTAGAAAAACTATCTGATAAAAAATATGATGAATACGCCACAAACATAAAGAATCATTCTTTTGAATTATCGAAGGATCAAAAAAAATCTTTAAAACTTATGACTAAATGTTCTGATAAATTTGGGGTTCACGTCTTACAAGGCACAACAGGATCAGGAAAAACTATTGTGTATTTTGAGGCATTAAAAGACTTTATAAATAGGGGTATTCAGGGTTTAATTTTATTACCTGAAATTGGATTAACACAACAATTTGAACAAAAGTTTTATGAATTTTTTGGTTTTAAACCTGCAGTTTGGCATTCAGGTATCTCAAAGAAAAAAAAAGAAATTATATGGAGTGGTATAAATGAAGGGAAGATCAATGTTATTATTGGAGCAAGATCATCACTTTTTTTACCTTTTAAAAATTTAGGCTTAATCATTGTTGATGAAGAACATGATCAATCTTACAAGCAAGATGAAGGTATTATATATAATGCAAGAGATATGGCAATTGCTAGAGCTTCATTTGAAAATATTCCAATTAATTTAATTACCGCAGTACCTTCAATCGAAACTTATGAAAATATTAAGAAAGGCAAATATTCAGTGTCAAAACTCAATCAAAGATATCAAGATGCTGCATTTCCAAATTATGAGATAATAAATTTGAATAATACTAAACTTGAAAAACAAACTTGGTTGTCAAAAGAAACTATAGAAAAAGCAAATGAACATTTAAAAAAAAATAATCAGGTTTTATTTTTTTTGAATAGAAGAGGTTTCTCACCACATGTGTTATGTAAAAAATGTTTTAGTGCTTACAATTGTCCAAATTGTTCTATTAATTTAGTTTATCATAAAAAAAAGAAAACTTTGCTTTGCCATTATTGTGGTTTTAAATCATCTTTGAATAGAGATTGTTCAAAAGAAGGTGAGTGTGATTTTATTTTTAGTGGCCCAGGTGTGGAAAGAATATCAGAAGAAGTTAAAAAAAATTTTCCAAATAAAAAAGTTGAAATTTTCTCAAGTGACACAATGAATAAAAAAAATTCTTCTGACATATTAAATAAGATTATAAATAATGAGATTGAAATTTTAGTAGGAACTCAACTTATCTCAAAAGGTTTTCATTTTCCAAATCTAAACTGCATTATTGTAGTTGATATTGATTTAACAACACAAGGTCATGATTTGAGAGCTGCTGAAAAAAGTTTACAATTATATCATCAGTTATCTGGAAGAGCTGGTAGAACTGGCAAACCTGCAACTGTGTATTTTCAAACTCACAGTAAAAATACGAAAATAATAAGCGAAATTACCAATAGCAATCCAGATATATTTTTAGATAGAGAATTAGAAATTAGAAAAAAAAATAAATTACCACCTTTTGAAAGATTTATTTCATTAATACTTACTGGTGAAAATGAGCAGAAATTGGAAAAAGATGCTTTTTATTTTAAAACTTTTTTAGAAGATAAAATTAATGCAAGAGTTCTTGGTCCAGTAAGTGCTCCAATTTTTAGACTTAAAAGAAAATTTAGGATCAGGTTGTTAATAAGAGGCTCTAAATCTCTGAAATTACAAAATTCTATAAGTGAATTAATCGCAAAATATAAATTCTCTAATGGAATAAAACTGACGGTTGATGTCGATCCTATAAACTTCAATTAAATAGCAAAAAAAAGACCTTTTTGAACTATTGTCTTACTTGAAGAGATAATCTCTATGTGCTAATTAAGGCCAGCTTTTAAAGAACAATCAACACTAATTAAGAGATAAAATTGAGTAAGAACCAAGGATTTTCAAACACTTCTGCGCAAAGATATTCTTTAGCTTTGTACGAGCTTTCTAGTGAAGCCAACTCTTTAGCAGATATTGAAAAACATTCTTCTGCTATTTTACGTTTAATCGAAAAAAATACAGATTTTAATAATTTGATTAAAGATCCAACAGAAAATCAAGAGAATTTAATTGCAGTAATTAATAAAATTTCAGAAACTTTTAAAGTTAATGATTTATTAAAAAATTTTATGACATTTTTAATTAAAAAAAGAAGATTTTTTTATTTAGAAAAAATTTTAAAAAGTTTTATTGAAATATGTTCAGAAAAAAGAGGTGAGATTAATTCTGAAATTAAATCTGCAAAAGAATTATCTAACGAAGAAATTAGTAAAATAAATGAAGAACTTGCGCAAAACTTCAGTTCTAAAATGAAATTAAACTACAAACATGACAAAAGTTTAATTGGAGGATTAATCGTTAAAATTGGTAGCACCATGGTTGATACTTCCATTAAAAATAAATTACAACAAATCGAAAAAAGAATGATAGAGGCATAATATGGAAATAAATCCGTCAGAAGTAACAAAAATACTCAAAGAACAAATCAAAAATTTAGGAGATAAAGCAGAGATTTCTGAAGTTGGACAAGTTTTATCAGTTGGTGATGGTATCGCTAGAATCTATGGATTAGATAATGTTCAAGCTGGAGAAATGGTTGAATTTGTTGATGGCTCTAAAGGTATGGCTTTAAACCTTGAAAGTGAAAATGTAGGTGTTGTAATTTTTGGTGACGATAGAAATGTTAAAGAAGGTGATGTTGTTAAAAGAACAGGAAATATTGTTGACACACCAGTTGGAAAAGAATTACTTGGAAGAGTAGTGGATGGACTAGGTAATCCTATCGATGGAAAAGGTGCATTCGATAAAGGAATAAAAAAAAGTAGGGTAGAAGTTAAAGCGCCTGGGATAATTCCTAGACAATCAGTAAGTGAGCCGATGCAGACTGGTTTAAAATCAATTGATAGTCTTGTACCAATTGGTAGAGGCCAAAGAGAGCTAATTATTGGTGATAGACAAACAGGTAAAACTGCAGTTGCTATTGATGCAATAATTAATCAAAAAAAAATTAATGAGTCTGGTGATGAAAAACAAAAACTATATTGTATTTATGTTGCTGTGGGTCAAAAAAGATCAACAGTAAGACAAATACAAAAAACTTTAGAAGAAGCTGGAGCTATGGAATATACTACTATAGTTGCTGCAACCGCATCTGACTCTGCCCCACTTCAATTTTTGGCCCCATATACAGGATGTGCTATGGGAGAATTTTTTAGAGATAACGGTATGCATGCTTTAATAATTTACGATGATTTATCTAAGCAGGCAGTTGCATATAGGCAGATGTCGTTATTATTAAGAAGACCTCCAGGAAGGGAAGCATACCCGGGAGATGTATTTTATCTTCATAGCAGACTGTTAGAAAGAGCAGCTAAATTGAGCGATGAGCATGGGGGTGGTTCTCTTACCGCTTTACCTATTATTGAAACTCAAGGTGGAGATGTTTCTGCATTTATTCCTACAAACGTAATTTCTATTACGGATGGTCAAATTTTTTTAGAAACTGAGTTGTTTAACCAAGGAATCAGACCAGCAATTAATGTTGGGTTGTCAGTTTCAAGGGTAGGTTCAGCAGCTCAAACAAAAGCTATGAAAAAAGTTTCTGGTTCAATGAAACTTGAGTTAGCTCAATATAGAGAAATGGCTGCATTTGCTCAATTTGGATCAGATTTAGATGCTTCAACACAACAGCTTTTAAATAGAGGGTCAAAATTAACTGAACTTTTAAAACAAAACCAATATTCACCAATGACTGTTGCAGAGCAAGTAATCTCAGTTTTCTGTGGTGTGAAAGGTTATCTCGATGATGTTGAGTTAAAAGATATTGCAGACTTTGAACACAAGATTATTGAGAAATGTAAATCTGATAAACCAGAGATGATTAATTCTATTTTAAGCTCAGGCAAACTTGAAGAAGATACTGAAAAAGAGTTAGTAGAATTGATTAATCAATTAAAACAAAAATTAAAATAAAAAAATAAATGGCAAGTTTAGACGATCTAAAAAAAAGGATAGCCAGTGTAAAATCTACACAGAAAATTACAAAGGCTATGAAAATGGTTGCTGCAGCAAAGCTAAAGAGAGCTCAAGAAAGTGCAGAAAGAGGTCGTCCTTATTCTGAAAAAATGAATAATGTAATTTTAAATTTGTCAGGTGGTATTTCCGATAAAGAGAATGCCCCTAAGCTTTTATCTGGCACAGGAAATGACAAGATTCATTTATGTGTGGTGATGACATCAGATAGAGGATTGTGTGGAGGTTTTAATGCAAATATTATTAAAAAGGCTAAAGCTTATTTTGCAAAAATTTCTGAAGAAGGAAAAGAGCTAAAGATAATCACAGTTGGCTCTAAAGGAAATGATCAATTAAAAAGAGTTTACGGTGATAAAATAATTGAAAATATTTCATTTAAAACTTCAAAAAATACAAATTATTTTGATGCAGAAAAAGTTGGTAAATTGATTATTGAAAAATTTGAAAAAGAAGAATTTGATATTTGTACAATTTTTTACAATCAGTTTAAAAACGTCATAACTCAGATACCTCAAGTACAACAAATTATTCCTTTAAACACAGAAAATGAAGAAATCAAAGACACAGAGGAAAGTTATGAATTTGAACCAGATGAAGATGAGATTTTAAATAATTTATTGCCAAAAAATATTTCAACACAAATATTTAAAGCAATGTTAGAAAATTCAGCTAGCGAACAAGGTGCAAGAATGAGTGCAATGGATAATGCTACCCGAAACGCAGGTGAAATGGTTGACAAGCTTACAATAGAGTATAATAGAAGCCGTCAAGCAGCAATTACTAAAGAATTAATAGAAATTATATCAGGAGCAGAGAGTTTATAATTATGAGCAAAGGAACAATCACACAAGTTATTGGAGCAGTAGTAGACGTAAAATTTGAGGGAGCTTTACCAGAAATTTTAACAGCCTTAGAATGTAAAAATGGAGATAACAGACTAGTTTTAGAGGTTGCCCAACATTTAGGAGAATCTACAGTTAGAACCATTGCAATGGATGCTACTGAAGGATTGAAAAGAGGTGATGAAGTCATAAATACAGATGCTCCAATTCAAGTTCCAGTGGGTCCTGAAACATTAGGAAGAATTATAAATGTAATTGGTGAACCGATTGATGAAAGAGGTGATGTAAAAACCAAAGAAACTTGGCCAATTCATAGAGCTGCTCCAGAATTTAATGACCAATCAACTGAAACAGAAATTTTAGTTACCGGTATCAAAGTAATTGACCTTTTGGCTCCCTATGCAAAAGGTGGAAAAATTGGTTTGTTCGGTGGTGCTGGTGTAGGAAAAACAGTATTAATTATGGAATTAATTAACAACGTTGCAAAAGCACATGGTGGTTTTTCTGTTTTTGCTGGTGTTGGTGAAAGAACAAGAGAAGGAAATGATCTTTATCATGAAATGATAGATTCTGGAGTTATTAAAAAAGATGGTCCAGGTTCTAAAGCAGCCTTAGTTTATGGACAAATGAACGAACCTCCAGGAGCAAGGGCTAGAGTAGCACTTACTGGATTGACAGTTGCGGAATATTTTAGAGATCAAGAGGGACAAGACGTACTATTCTTTGTGGATAATATCTTTAGATTTACTCAAGCTGGTTCAGAAGTTTCAGCGTTACTTGGAAGAATTCCATCAGCTGTTGGATACCAACCAACTCTAGCAACTGATATGGGTAATTTACAAGAAAGAATTACAACAACGAATAAAGGTTCAATTACATCAGTTCAGGCGATTTATGTTCCTGCCGATGACTTAACAGATCCAGCACCCGCAACTTCATTTGCACACCTTGATGCAACAACAGTTTTATCAAGACAAATTGCTGAAATTGGTATTTATCCAGCTGTAGACCCGTTAGATTCTACATCAAGAATTTTAGATCCTAGAATTGTTGGTGATGAGCACTATAGAGTTGCAAGAGAAGTGCAAAAAGTACTGCAAACTTATAAATCTTTACAAGATATTATAGCAATTCTTGGTATGGATGAATTATCCGAGGAAGATAAATTAGTTGTAGCAAGAGCAAGAAAAATTCAAAGATTTTTATCTCAACCTTTCTTTGTTGCTGAAGTCTTCACAGGATCACCTGGTAAATTAGTTGATTTAGAGTCAACAATTAAAGGCTTTGCTGCAATTTGTGCAGGTGAATATGATCATTTACCTGAAGCAGCTTTTTATATGGTGGGTACTATCGAAGAAGCTATAGAAAAAGCCGAAAAAATGGCAAAAGATGCTGCTGCCTAATGAGTGAAGAATTTAAAGTAGAGATAGTTAATCCTGAAAAATCTTTTTTTTCAAAAGAAGATGTAACAGAGGTTATTGTTCCAGCATTTGAAGGAGAGATGGGTATATTAAAAGATCATATTTCAATTATATCTTTTTTAAAACCAGGAATTATCACAGTTCACTCAAAATCAGGAGAAGATAAATTCTTTGTTGAGGATGGAATTGTTGAGTTTAAAAATAATAATCTATCAGTTTTAACAAGCTCTATTTTTAGTTTGAAAGATATAAATAAAAGTAAAATACAAGATCTGATCAAATTGACAGAACAAGAAGTTAACAAAGCTGAAATTAGTGATCAGGTGAAATTTTTAGCTAATCAAAAAATTGATGTGTTAAGGTCTATTAACTAATAATTTTTCAACTTTTTCTTGAACTTCTTTATAAACGTGTAGTTTAAAATCTACTACTAATGTAGTAATTTCTTTTAAATCTACCCATTTCCAATCTAAAAATTCTGGTTTTTTTGTTTTAATATTTATCTCATTGTCATTGCCCAGATATCTCATTAAAAACCATTTTTGTATTTGTCCTTTATATTTACCCTTCCAAATAACACCTAACAACCGATCTGGAAGATTATAAGTAATTAAACCATCTAATTCACTGATCAGCTCTACATTTTTTATACTGGTCTCTTCTTCTAATTCACGATAAGCAGCAGACAAAAAATCTTCTCCATCATCAACACCACCCTGCGGCATTTGCCAAAAATTTCTTGGATTATCAATTCTTTTAGCTACAAAAACTTTGTTATTTTTATTAAGCACAACTATTCCAACACCACTTCTCAGTGGTAAATTTTTAAACTTTTCTTCCATTTTATCCTTTTAAAAGTTTGATAGCGTAACTTAGTTGATTATCAGTTTTAGTTTTAATTCTAAATTCTTCATCCTCCTCATTAATTTCAATGTCAGGACTTACACCTACTTCTGAGATTGATTTTCCTGAAGGTAAATAATATTTTGCCACTGTTAATCTAATAGCTCCTTTATTTTTTAATGGAATTATTGATTGAACAGAACCTTTTCCAAAACTATTTTCACCCAAAATAATTGCTCTTTTATGATCTTTTAATGCCCCAGCTACTATTTCAGACGCAGAAGCAGAACCATAGTTAATTAAAACTATCAATGTTTTGCCTTTTGTTAAATCACCTTTCCTTGCAAACCATTTTCTATTTTCAGAGGGTTGTCTACTTTTTGTAGATACAATTTCACCATTGTCTAAAAAGAAATCAGAGATTTTGATTGCTTGAGATAATAAACCTCCAGGATTATTTCTTAAATCTAAGATGTAAGCACTTATGTTTATTTTTTTTTCTAATTCCTTAATTTTATCTTCTATTTGTTTACTACTATTTTCATTAAATGAAGTTAACCTTATGTAGCCAATATCCCCTTCAAGCAAATCAGTTTTTACTGATTGAATTTTTATAATTTCTCTAGTTATGTTAAATGTTAATGCTTTTTTTTCACCTCTACGTCTAACAGTTAATTCAATACTTGATCCAACAAGACCACGCATCAAATCAACGGCTTCGCTCAAAGTTTTACCTTGCACTTGTACACCTTCAATTTTTACGATGTAATCACCAGCTTTAATACCGGCTCGTGATGCAGGTGTATCATCTATAGGCGAAATTACTTTTACTACACCAGACTCCATACTTACTTCAATTCCAAGTCCTCCAAATTCACCACTTGTCTCAGTCTGCATCTCATTAAATATTTCTGGAGACATATAGGCAGAATAAGGATCTAATGATTGGAGAAGACCATTAATAGCTGAATCCATACTTTCTGATTGATTTATTTCATCAACATACTCTTCATTGATTTTTTCAAGTACTTCGCCAAACAAATCAATTTTTTTGTAAATATCATTTTCATTTGAAAGTGATTGAGTTGAAAAAAATAAACTATTTAAAAAAAAAATTATATTTAAGTAATATCTCATATAATTACTTTTTCTTTTGGTATTAATTCTGACCAAATTTTTTCTAGTTCATAAAACTTTCTTTTTTCGGGGTGAAATATATGGACAATAAGATCGATACCATCTACTAATTTCCATTCATTACTTTCTTTGCCTTCAATTTTTGAATTTTTTAGTCCATTATCTTTAAATTTTTCCAAGACCTGTTCTGATAAAGATTGAATATGTCGTGAAGATGTACCACTGGCTATGATCATATAATCAGCAATTGAACTTTTATCTTTAAGATCAATGCTTATAATGTCATGAGCTTTGTTTAAATCGAGAGTTTTGATTATGATATCTTTTAAATCTGAATTTGTATCCATTAATTAATTAAAGACTATCAAATTTTTCTCAATTGAGAAGATGAAATGTTGACTTTGTTAAATTCAACAAATGTAACAGTTTTATTGGTTGAATTTTTATATGTTTTTGAATTCAAGGAACTTTTTTTAAAACCATGTCGATCAAAAACAACAAGTTTTGATTTTTTAAGAATATTTTTCCATTTATGCCATTTGTGAAATTTAACAAGATTATCAGCACCAATCAAAAAAAATAATTCATATTTTTGTTTTCTATGTAAATAGTCAATAAGATCTGTTGTCTTATTCGAATTAATTAAATCTTCAAAATATTTTATCTTAATAAATTTTGAATTTTTAATAAACTTTTTACAAAAATTAATTCTTTCTTTAAGGTTTTTAGAGGTTTTTTTTTTAAAAGGATTTTGGTTTGTAATAGCCCAGATTATTAATTTTAAATCAAACTTTTTATGAGCTTCTTTTGAAATAGCTAGATGACCTTGATGCGCTGGATCAAAAGATCCACCTAAAATTCCAATTTTGATTTTTTTTAACTTCAATTTATTTTCTAATTTTCCCATTACTTGATACTTGATATTTATAAGAGACTAATTGATCTAAACCCACTGGGCCTCTTGGTGGAAGTGTATTGGTTGAAATTCCCACTTCACCACCAAAACCGAATTCTCCTCCATCTGCAAATTGTGTTGAGGTATTATGCATTGATATTGAGCTTTTTACTTCTTTTAAAAATTTTTTAGCTGATTTTTTATTTTTTGTAATGATTGCATCAGTATGCATCGTTCCATATTTATTTATATGATTAATAGCTTGATCTATATTTTTTACAGATTTTATGGAAACCTTAGGACCTAAATATTCTGTGTGCCAATCAATCTCTTTGGCAACTTTAATTTTACTTTTGTAGAACTTTCTGACTTGTTTATCTCCAATTATCTGACAACCATTTTTTTCAAGATTTAATAAAATTGGATTACAAAACTTACTTAAAATTTTACGATGGATTAAGATAGTTTCTGTTGCACCACATATTGCTGTATTTCTAAGTTTAGCGTTTAAAGTTATCTTTTTAGACATTGAAAGGTCAGCTTTTTCATCAATGTATGTATGACAAACACCTTCTAGATGGCCAATAACAGGTATTTTTGATAAGTCTTGAACTTTTTTTACTAAGCCTTTTCCGCCCCTTGGTATAATTACATCGATATAATTCCCCATTTTAGTTAATAAAAAGTCAACAACTTTTCGTTCTTTTGAGTCAATAAATTGTACGTAGTTTCTATTTACTTTATTTTTTTGAAGAGCCTTTTTAAATAAATTTGAAAGAATTTTATTTGAAAAATATGCTTCCGAGCCACCTTTTAAAATTACTGGGTTACCAGATTTAAAGCACAAAGCAGCAACATCAGATGTAACATTTGGACGACTTTCATAAATTACAGAAATTACACCAATTGGAATTGTTTTTTTTTCAATTAGTAAACCATTAGGTCTTTTCCATTTCTTTAAGGTTTGATCAACAGGGTCTTTAAAGTTAATAATTTTTTTTATTGAATTTGTAATTTGTAAAATTTTTTTTTTATCCAACAATAGCCTTTTAATGAGATTTTCTTTTAATTTTTTTAACTTAGCTTTTTTCAAATCTTTTTTATTTTCTGAAATAATTTTAGCCTGATTATTTGATATTAAATTTATAAAATCTTTTAATATTTTATTTTTTTTGTCAGTATTCACATTATCTTGTGAAGCTCTTTTTGCTCTTTTTCCAAGATTAAACAAATAATTTTGCATTAAATTTCCACCATGTCGTCTTTATGAACTACTTCAGATTTTGCAATATAGCCCAATATTTTTTCTATTTCATTAGAGTGGTGTCCTAATATTTTTTTAATCTCCTCTGAAGAAAAAGAACATAACCCCCTAGCACATTCTTTATTAGATTTATCTAATATCTTTACATGATCACCTTTTTTAAAATTGCCGTTTACTCTTTTTATACCTGCTGCTAATAAACTTTTGCTATTTCTTAAAGCCTTTTTAGCTCCGTCATCAATTATTAATTCACCTTTAGGTGAAATAGAACTTATAATCCATTTTTTTCTAGCATGTAGTTTTGAAATTTTGGATATAAATATTGTGTATTCATCTTTCTTTAAAATTCTTTCGATGGGACTTAGATATAATCCATTAGAAATAATCATATCACAACCAGATAATTGACATATTTTAGCTGCTTCTATTTTCGTATTCATACCACCACTCCCTAACCGATTCATTCCTTTAAAGTTTACGCCTTTAAGTTCTTTATTAAGATTTTCAACTTTTTTAATTAATTTTGCATCATTATATATTTTAGGATTTTTTGAATAAAGACCATTCACATCTGATAAAAGAACTAAAGTATCAGCATTAGTAATTTGAGCGACTCGTGATGCAAGTCTGTCATTATCACCATATTTAATTTCAGAAGTAGCTATTGTATCATTTTCATTCACTATTGGAATAAAGTCTAAATTGAACAAATTGTCGAATGTCCTCTTAGCATTCAGAGATCTTCTTCTCTCCTCAGTATCTTCAAGTGTTAGTAAAATTTGAGATATATTTAATTTATGTTTTGAAAAAATATTAGAAAACAGATTCATTAATTCTATTTGACCGATAGAGGCTATAGCTTGGCTTTTGTCTAATTTAAGATTTTTTTTATTAAAATTCATTTTGATACAGCCAAGAGCGATTGCACCAGAACTTACAATTACAACTTTTTTGTTCTTATTTTTTAATTTTTTTACATCTTTAGCAAAACTAGAAAGCCATTTTTTTCTAATTTTTTTATCTTTATCTACCAGTAAAGAAGAGCCTATCTTTATTATAATTATTTTAGAATTTTTAAGAGACATAAGATAACAATTTCGCTTTAAGTTTTGATACTGAATTTTTGTCTAAGGTTGAAAGTAATAAAATGTCTCCATTAATTTTTTTTGAAAAATCGTTGGTAATTTCATTTACAAATTCATCATCAACTAAATCAACTTTATTTAAAACAATTAACTCCTTTTTTTTTATAAGTTTAGGGCTATAGCTAAAAAGTTCATTTTTAACTTGAGTATAAGCTTTTTCAATATCATTAACTGTGATATCTATTAGATGCAAAATAGTTTTGCATCTTTCAATATGTTTTAAAAATTGAATTCCAAGTCCAGTACCTTCATGAGCGCCTTCTATTAAACCAGGAATATCTGCAACTGTAATTTCTTTATTATCATATGATGCTACTCCTAGATTAGGATTTAATGTTGTAAACTGATAATTTGCAATTTTAGGAGTTGCATTTGTAATTGATGCTAACAAACTAGATTTACCAGCGTTTGGGAGTCCTATAATTCCTATATCTGCAATTGTTTTTAATTGGAGCCAAATAGTAAAATCCTCACCATTTGTGCCTTTAGTGAATTTTCTTGGTGCCCTGTTTGTTGAACTTTTAAATCTTGTGTTCCCCAATCCTCCTTTGCCTCCAGATGCAGCTATAAATTCTTCATTAGGCTTTGTAAAATCATAAATTAAAGTTTTATTATCCTCTTCAAAAACTTGTGTGCCCAGAGGAACTTTAAGAATTAAATTTTCTCCACTTTTTCCTGTACGATTTTGACCCATTCCATTTTCACCTCTTTCAGCTTTATGATGTTGTTGATAACGATAATCAATTAGCGTATTCAAATTTCGCTCAGACTTTAATATTACAGATCCACCTTTTCCACCGTCCCCACCATCTGGACCTCCGTATTCTATAAATTTCTCTCTTCGGAAACTTGGTGAGCCATCACCACCATCTCCAGCTTTTACATATATTTTTACTTGATCTAAGAATTTCATAATACAACATTAGTTTTAGTTGTACTACTAATTGGGTTTTACTGAAACGAAAGTTCTATCTGCTTTAGTTTTTTTAAAAACTACTTTTCCTTTAATAACTGAAAAAATTGAATGATCTTTGCCCATTCCAACGTTTTCACCAGGAAAAATTTTTGTACCTCTTTGACGAACAATTATATTTCCAGGAATGACAGTTTCACCACCGTATTTTTTAACACCAAGTCTTCGGCCAGCACTATCCCGTCCATTTCTTGATGATCCGCCTGCTTTTTTTGTTGCCATAAATTACCTAATTATTTTTTTTCTTCTTTAGTAGTTAACTCTGTTTTTTTTCTAAGTGTAACTTTTTTTTCTGCCTCAGATAATAATTTTCCATCCTTAGAAAAAATCTTATTAATTTTTATCATAGAGAACTCTTGTCTATGTCCATTTTTTCTTCTTGAGTTATGTCTTCTTCTTTTTTTAAATATTAATACTGTTCTTTCTTTACCGTTTTTAACAAGTTCAGCCTCTACCTTTGCTCCTGATACAGTTGGAGCTCCAACTTCAATTATTTTATCATCACCATAGGCAAGGATTTCCTTAAACTCAATTTTCGTCTCAGGCTTTGAATCGGGTAATTTTTCTACTTTAAGAATTTCACCAGATTTAACTTTGTATTGTTTACCACCTGTTTGTATTATTGCGAATGACATAGTGTTTTTTGTTAAATTTTGATAGCGCAATATAGACTGAGCGTATATTTAGTCAAGTTGAATAAGCTAAAAATTATCCTTTAAATCTCTTAGTTTTGAGAAACTTTCCAAATCTTCTGTTCTTAAAAAGATATTACAATCTAATTCTTCTTTAATTGTTGATGGAATTGTAGGCAATCCATTTTTTATTTTTTTACTTATATTATTTATTTTTTTTTTTAATTCTAAATTTTCAGAATCATATTTCATACAAAATCTGGAATTACTTAAAGTGTATTCATGCCCACAATAAACTTTCGTTTCTATTGGAAGAGATTTAATTTTATTTAATGAATCATACATTTGTTTATGAGTACCTTCAAATATTTTTCCACAACCAAGGGAAAAAAGTGTATCTCCAGTAAATATTAATTTTTCATTAAAAAAATAAAAACAAATATGACCCAATGTATGTCCAGGTATGTGAATTATTTTGGCGATAAAGTTTTGAGCTTTCCATATTTGATTATCTTCTAATAGAATATCTATCTCAGGTATTCTATGTGAGTCTTCCTTGAAACCAAGAACAGTTGATCCAAACTTTTTTTTTAATTCTTTATTTCCTCCAATATGATCAAAATGATGATGAGTATTTAGAATATATTGGAGTTTTATATTATTTTTTTCTACAAAACTAATTATAGGATCAGCTTCGCTAGGATCTATCACACATGCAGAGTTGTTACTTTCATCAATGATTAAATAACTATAATTATCCTGGAGACAAGGTATGATTTCAATTCGCATTTTATTTTTCTATCAAGAATATTCCTAAATCTGCAAATAAATTTTTACTTCCCAAATTGCTATTATTTATTAACGATATATTAAGATCATTAAGAGCTAACGATTTAAAAATTTTTATATCTTTTGATTTAATAAAATTAAAAAAATCTTTAATAGTGCACATATGTAAATTAGGCGTATTATACCACTCATCCGGTAAAGTTTTCGTAATAGGCATTGTGCCTTTAAACAATAAATGAAATCTTACTTTCCAATATCCAAAATTAGGGATGGTAACTATTGCTTTCTTTCCAACTCTTAAAAGCTCATCTAATACCAGCTCTGGATTCAAAAAGGCTTGAAGTGTTTGACTTAAAACAACGTAATCGAATGATTTATCTGGGAATTGTTTTAAATCTTTTTCAGCATTCCCTTCAATTACTGTTAAGCCTTTTGCAATGCATTCTTGAACTTTATCTTTTGATATCTCTAATCCCCTAATATTTGCATTTTTATTTTCTTTTAAAAATTTCATCAATATTCCATCAGCACAACCTACATCTAAGACTTTTTTATCTTGCTCAATTAAATCTGCAATTACTTTGAATTCATTTTTCATGATTTATTTTCTATGTATGATTTATCTAAAAAATTTTTAAGAGCGTTTAAGAAATCTGGGACATCTAGTAAGAAAGAATCATGCCCTTTATCTGATTTTATTTCAACAAATCCAACATCAGCTCCAATTGAATTTAAAGCAATAACAATATCTTTATTTTCTTGAGTTGGATAAAGCCAATCTGAAGTAAATGAGATTATAAAAAATTTAGCCTTTGTATTTATAAATGCCTCTGAGAGATTGCCTTTAAATTGTTTTGCTAAATCAAAGTAATCCATTGCTCTAGTTATATAAAGATAACTGTTCGCATCAAATCTATCTACAAAAACAGATCCTTGATATCTTAGATAGCTCTCTATTTGAAAATCAGCATCAAAGCCAAATTTAAGATCTTCTCTTTCTTGTAATTTTCTCCCAAATTTTTCCTGTAAACCTTTTTTTGACAAATAAGTTATATGAGCAGCCATTCTAGCTACAGCTAATCCCTTCCCAGGATTTAAATTTTTTTTATTATAATTTCCATCATTCCAGTCACTATCGGCAGTTATTGCTTGTCTACCTAATTCATTAAAAGCAATATTTTGTGCTGAATGACTAGAGGTGGTTGCAATTGGTATGACTGTTTTTGATTTTTCTGGAAAATTGCTAATGAACTGGAGAACTTGCATTCCACCCATAGATCCTCCTGCAATAGAAAATAGTTTATCAATACCAAAATGATCAAGTAAATTATATTGAGCATTTACCATATCATTAATTGTAATCACTGGAAAATTTGTTCCAAATATATTTTGATTATCAGGATCTTTGTGACTTGGCCCATAAGACCCCATACATCCTCCAAGAACGTTAGAACAAATAACAAAATACTTGTTAGTGTCTATGGCCTTATCTGGCCCCACTGCATAACTCCACCAACCATCTTTTTTAGTTATAGGATTTATACCAGTTACAAACTGATCTCCTGTTAAAGCATGAAAAACTAATATTGCATTGTCTTTTTTTGAATTAAGAGAGCCGTATGTTTCGTATGCGATCGGGAAATCTTTAATAACTTTTCCACAATCCAGTTTTAGTGGTTTTTTTATAATTAAAGTTTTTATATTATTCTCAGTGTTCATATTCAGCCTTAATTTGAATTGTGAGAAAAAAAACTATTTTAGCGGTTTTTTTTAAGCGCTCGCAATTCAGTTAAATCAGCGCATAATTTTTTTACTAGAACTTAATTAGTATGTCAATTTTTATAAATTTTTCTTATTCTATATAAATATTTGTAATTTTATCTATAAAGAACACATAAATTTAAAAAAATGACCACACCGAATTTTAAAAAGTTTAATATCGAAGCTTATAAACCTGGAAAATCAAAGGTTAACAATCTAAAAAAGGTTATTAAGTTATCAGCAAATGAGTCTGCTTTAGGGATAAGTCCAAAGGCTAAGAAGATTTTATCAAATAAAAAATTTGTTTTAGACAAATATCCTGACGGAAAATCTCAAAGTTTAAGAAAACAAATATCTAAAACTTATAGATGTAATATTGATAAGATTATATGTGGTGCAGGATCAGATGAAGTTATTCAAATGATTTGCCAATTGTTTTTAAATCCAAAAGATGAAGTTGTACTTCCAGAATATAGTTTTTTAATGTATAGAATTTATTCAAAAGTTGTTGGGGCTAAAGTTATATTTGCAAAAGAAATAAATTTTAAAGTATCAACAAATGAAATTTTAAAAAAAATTACAAAAAAAACTAAAATTGTATTTATAGCTAATCCAAATAATCCGACAGGGACATACTTAACTAAGAAAGAGTTGATAGAATTAAGAAAAAAATTGAATAAAAAAATTTTATTAGTTATCGATGATGCTTATGCAGAGTATATGAAAAATAAAGATTACTCATCTGGCCTTGATCTATTTAGAAATAAAGAAAATGTTTTTGTGTTAAGAACTTTTTCAAAAATTTTTGGCTTAGCATCATTAAGAGTAGGTTGGGGATATGGATCAAAAAAAATAATTAATGCGCTAAATGTTATAAAGCCTCCATTTAATATAAATGGTGTAGCACAATTAGCTGCAACAGAGTCGCTTAAAGATAAAAAATTTATAATGAAATCAATTAAGCACAATTTTTTTTATGCAAATAATATTAAAAAATTTCTTGAAAAATATAATATTTATTCAAATCCTGTATCAGCAAATTTTCTTTTACTTAATTTTGAAAAATGTAAGTATTCAGCTAAATTTTTACATAAAAATTTAAAGAATAAAGGAATTATATTAAGATTAACAGAAGATGGTTACCATATTAAAAATAAATTAAGATTGACTATAGGGTCTAAGAAAGAAAATTTAAAATTTATGAATGCAGTAAAACAGGTAATGAAATAATGAAAAATATTTTGATTATTGGATGTGGATTATTGGGCTCATCTCTTTTGAGAAGAATACATAAAAAAAAAATTGCAAAAAAGATTTTTATTTACGAAAAGTCAAAATCAAAAATTGCCAAAATAAAAAAATTAAAGTTGCCTGGAACAATTGTAAAAAAACTTAAAGACGGTGCAATTAATTCAAATCTTATAATTCTCTGCACTCCTATGAGCGAATACAAAAAAATTATATTAAGATTAAACAAAATTAATTTGGAAAATACATTAATAACAGACATAGGTTCCACCAAGATTGATACCTCGAAAATTATAAAAAAATTTTTAAGAAAAGATTTTAATTGGGTACAAAGTCATCCAATAGCAGGATCAGAAGTAAGTGGTCCAGAGCATGGAAGGGAAGATATGTTTGTTGATAGATGGTGTATAATAATAAAATATAAAAATACTAAAAAAAATAATCTTAATACATTAAGTAGATTTTGGAAAAAAATGGGTTCAAAAGTAGTTTTTATGACATCAGAAAAACATGATAAGATTTTTTCTATAACTAGCCATTTACCTCACTTAATTGCTTACAACTTAGTTAAATCTGCCCAAGATTTTGAAAACAAACAAAGATTTAGTTTAATCAAATATAGTGCTGGTGGTTTAAGAGATTTTTCTAGAATTGCAGCATCTAATGAAATCATGTGGAGAGATATTTTTTTCAATAATAAAAATAATATTTCAAAAGCAATAGATTTATTTATTAAAAATTTAAATGCTTTTAAAAAGGATATTAATTCTAATAATAATAAGTCAATTTTGAAAAAACTTATTCAGACTAAAAAAGTAAGATCTAAAATAATTAAATTAAAACAAGATGTTAATAAACCAGATTTTGGTAGAATTTAGTTATTTTTAATATTACTTATTTTTTTTACTTTAAGATTAGCAGTTGTTGCTATCAGATTAATAGTTTTTTTGATATCCATTATTAATACTTTTTTTCTTGGACCATAAGCATGAATAAATTTTGTTTTATTTAAACATAAACCAACATGTCCTTCCCAAAAAATTATGTCTCCTTCTTTAAATTTTTTATTATATTTTTTTTTACAATATTTAACTTGATCTTTTGTATCTCTTGGAAAGAAAATCTTATTGAACTTAAAAAATATTTGAATTAGAGCAGAACAGTCAATTCCATCTACACTTCCTCCACCCCAAAGGTATTTAGTATTTAAAAATAATTTAATAATTTTCTTATAATTGTTTTCTCTATAATTTATACCTTTTAAATCTTTTTTTTTAATCCATTTATTTTTACTAAATCTAATATAACCACCTTTATTTTCTAAATTTGATATTGTGCTTGAAAAGTATAAATAGGTTTTAGTTTTAATGAACTTATTATCAATTTTTTTAAATATGATGCTTTTGGGTAAAAAAACTTTAAATTTCGGATTGTGATTATTCAAAAAATCAGTTTTTTTGATAAAACCAATATAATTATCAAAACTGGTTTTAATTTTAATCCAATCTTTATTTATAGATAATATTTTAAATTTCTCACCATACAAAATTTGAGAGGAAATTTCAGATTTAGTTGAAGGTTTGAGATATATATTTCCAATAGATTTACTAAAAAAATTATTTGTCACTTAGTTTTAATTTATTTTTCATCAACCATAATACCAATAATGATGGAATAACCATTAATGCTGTTAAAATAAAAAACAAGCCCCAATTTCCATTTAACCAATCAACAAGTGCACCAGATGATGATGCAAGAGTTGTTCTTCCAGCTGTCCCAATTGATGCAAGTAAAGCATATTGTGTTGCAGTATAAGCCCTATCAACTAGTAAAGAAATAAAAGCAACAAATGCCACTGTTGCAAATGCTGCTGCGATATCATCTAATATTACAGCTACCGCAAAAAGTAATTCAGATTTATCGCTCCAGGCCAATACACTAAATAGAATATTTGTAGACGCCATGATAATTCCAGCCAGAAACATTGCTTTTAAAACACCTGACCTTATAACAAAAAGACCTCCAATTAGTGTAAAAATAACTGTGGTAATCCAACCTAGTGTTTTTGAATAAACTGCAATATCAGATTTGCTAAATCCTATCTCTTTATAAAAAATTATAGACATCCTGCCAAGAAATGCTTCGCCGACTTTAAAAAGAAATACAAAACCAAGTATTCCTATTGCTATAGAAAAACCATTTTTTTTAAAAAAACTGATTATGGGACCACTAATTGTTCCCCCAATCCAGATAATAACTTTAGATAAAACATTGTTGTTATTTCCTAATTTATCAGAAATAATTTTATCATTTAAGGCCTGCCTGATTTTTCTTTCATCTAAATTTCTTTCATTTACAAACATTAATCCAATATTCATTAAGATAACTATGACACCAAGAATTAGGAATGTAAGTTGCCAATAATTAGTAAGTCCTAAGTTTTGTAAGTATTCTGCAGAAAATAATGCGATTACTCCACCTAATTTATATCCGCTCCACCAGCCAACAACAGCCATTGCTGCTCCAGCAGCCATTGATTTTCCCTCATTTTCACCAATTTGTTCAATCCTTAAGGCATCTACAGTTATATCTTGAGTTGCTGATGCTACCGCTATTAAAAGACCTACACTAATTACCAATGCTAAATTTTCAGTAGGACTTATTAAGCTCCACAATCCTAAGGAGATTAAAATTAATAATTGCATTAGAACAATCCACCCACGTCTATGACCAATTTTTTTTGTTAGATATGGTATTTGAATTCGATCAACTAAAGGCGCCCACAAATAATTAAATGCATAGACTGCGAATATTAATCCAGCCCAACCAACTGTAGATCTACTTAAACCATCTTCTTTTAACCATAAGCTTAAACTACTTCCAATAAGAACCCATGGAAATCCAGAGATTGATCCTAGTAATAAGATCTTTAACATTCTTTTATCAAAATAAATTGCAAATGTTTCTGATAGAGATTGTTTTTTAATTTCAATCATAATTAGTTCCGCCAAAATGAAGGTAGAAACAATACTAGTATAGCAAATAGTTCAAGTCTACCAAGTATCATTCCAAAAGTTAAAATCCATTTTGAGCTATCTGGTAGAGTAGAAAAGTCTCCATTCGGACCAATAATTGACCCAAGCCCTGGGCCGACATTAGATATTGAAGTTGCCGCACCAGATATAGAGGTGATAAAGTCTAATCCAGTCAAAGACAATAAAGCTGTTAAAATAAAAAAAACAACTAGATACATATAAATGAAAGAAATAATTGATGATATAAATTTATTATCAATCGGATTTTGATCATATTTTAGAACAAAGATCCCATTGGGATAAATTATTTTTTTTAATTGATTTACGACAAATAAATATAATATCTGAATTCTGAAAATTTTTACCCCACAAGTTGTCGATCCTGCACACCCACCAATAAACATTAAGCCTAAAAACAAAATTAGTGTAAAGCTTCCCCATGTATCAAATTCAGCATTTACATATCCAGTTCCAGTTAAAATTGAAATAATATTGAATAATACAGATCTGAAGCTAAGTTCTGTCGAACCACTTATCATCAAATACAAAGATAAAATTATTATACTAGAGATTATTATCTTAAAAAAAGTTCTAATTTGAACATCATTAAAAATAATTTTTTTATCCCCACTGATGAATTTTATGTATGTTATAAATGGTAAACTTCCTAAAATTATGAAAATCATTGCTGAAATTTCAATTGATACACTATCAAAAAAACCAATGGACTCATTATAGTTAGAAAAACCACCAGTTGCTATTGTGGTCATTGAATGTGTTAAACTGTCAAAAAAGTTCATACCAAAAAACTTATAAGTCAAACTACATAATAATGTTAAAGAGGTGTAAATGTATATCAATCGAAGAGCTATTTCTTTTGATTTGGGTAATATTTTTTCAGATGAGTCGTTGTTTGAAATTTTAAATAATTGCATCCCTCCCACGTTCATTATTGGCATTAAAGTGATGGCCATAATAATTATTCCAATACCTCCTAACCACTGAAGTATTGCTCGCCAAAGTAATATACTTTTTGGCATTTCATCTAAATTGGAGATTATTGTAGATCCTGTTGTTGTGATTCCAGACATACTTTCAAAAAATGCGTTTATGAATGAAAAATTTAAATCAGAGAAAATAAACGGTAATGATCCAAAAATTGCTATGGATAACCACGAAAGTGCAGTTAAAAGAAAAGCTTGTTGTAAAGTCAATTTTTTATCATGGTCTAAATTAGATAAAAAAAATAATGTTCCAAAAATTATTGTGACAATAGAAGCACCAAAAAAAGATGAATCTATTTCTGAATATATAAATTGAAAAATAATTGGGATAAACATGAATATCCCCAGAATTATTTGTAAAATTCCAAGCGTAAAAAAAACTGTTTTATAATTAGACATTTTGAAAGAACATTATTTTATGGTAAATAAATTTCAACTCTATAAGAATTAATAAAATCGCTAATTTGAGATTTTAAAAAGATATATTCGTGATTAAAAAAGAAATTTTTGAGAAAACAAGTTCCTGGCCTTTTGTTGAAGCAAAAAAAATGCTTCGAGAAAGAAAACCGTTTATTGATAAAAAAGGTAAAATCACTCTTCAAACAGGATATGGTCCAAGCGGACTTCCACATATCGGAACATTTGGTGAAGTTGCCAGAACCTCAATGATGGTCAATGCTTTGAAACAACTAACTGACATTCCTACAGAAATAATTACTTTTTCAGATGATATGGATGGTTTAAGAAAAGTTCCTGATAATGTTCCTAATCAAAAATTACTAAATGATAATCTTCACAAACCATTAACTCAAGTTCCTGATCCATTTGAAAAATTTGCTAGTTTCGGAGAACACAATAATGAAATGTTGAAAGATTTTTTAAATAGTTTTAATTTTAAATATACTTTTAAAAGTTCAACATCATTATATAAAAGTGGTTTTTTTAATCAAACTTTAAAAATTATTTTAGAAAATTATGACAGTGTAATGAATATTATACTTCCAACTTTGGGTAAAGAACGTCAGCAAACTTACTGTCCTTTTTTACCTATTTGCCCAGATACAGGTCACGTTTTAGAAATACCAGTTTTAGAAATTGATAAAAAAAATTTTAAAATTATTTTTGATAATAAAGGCAAAAAATTAGAGTCGAGTATTTTAGATGGAAATTGTAAACTACAATGGAAAGTTGATTGGGCAATGAGATGGTATGCTCTGGATATAGATTTTGAAATGTATGGAAAAGACCTCATTGAAAGTGCTATTTTATCTACAAAAATTATAAATTTAATTGGAAAAAAAAATCCATCCGGTTTCGCTTATGAATTGTTTCTTGACGAAAAGGGGGAAAAAATTTCTAAATCTAAAGGAAATGGAATTACTATAGATCAGTGGCTGAAATATGCTTCGCCTGAGAGCTTATCTTTATACATGTATCAAAATCCTAAAAGAGCAAAAAAACTTTATAAAGAAATAGTGCCAAAAGCTGTGGACGAATATCTTGATAATATTGAAAAATCTAAGAAGCAAACAGAGCAGCAATTAGTAATGAATCCTGTCTGGCACGTTCACAATGGAAACATTCCAAAAGAAGAAATGATTATGACTTTTTCTATGTTGTTGAATTTAGTTGAAACAAGTAACGCTAATAACAAAGATTTGTTATGGAAGTTTGTTAAAAAATATAAATTAAACATTAATGAAAAAAATTTTCCAATTTTTGATGGTTTGGTTGGTTATGCAATTAAGTATTTTAATGATGTTATTAAGTCTCAAAAAAAATATAAAAATCCTTCAGAAAATGAAAAATTAGCTCTAAAGGCTTTAGTTAAAACTTTAGAAAAATGTAATGATCAAATGTCACCAGAAGATATACAAACTTTAATTTATTCAACAGGTAAAGAAAATGGTTATGCTGAAAATCTTAGGGACTGGTTCAAGCTGATTTATGAAGTAGTCTTTGGTGATGAAAATGGTCCCAGGATGGGATTTTTTATAAGTTTTTTTGGTGTTAACGAAACAAAAGAGTTGATAATTAGTAAATTGAAATAATGTATTCAAATTTAAGATCTTTAATATTTAAAATAGATCCCGAGAGAGCACATTTTTTAGCAATTCAATCTCTTAAACTCAATTTAGTTTCAAATATATTTGATGAAAACAAAAATGATCCTATATTAAAAACAAAACTATTTAATAAAGATCTTGATAATCCAATAGGTATTGCTGCAGGTTTTGATAAAAATGCTGAGGTATATAATCCATTATTTAAACTGGGATTTGGATTTGTTGAGGTAGGCACGGTTACTCCGTTAAAACAATATGGAAATGAAAAACCAAGGGTATTTAGATTGGTAGAGGATCAAGCTTTGATAAACAGGCTAGGTTTTAATAATCATGGATCAGATACAATATTAAATAGAATAAAATCAAATAAAAAATTAGGTGTGCTAGGCATAAATGTTGGTCCGAATAAAGACTCTAACGATAGGTTAAAAGATTATTTGATTGGGCTGGAAAAATTTTCTGAAGCAGCAGACTATATTACAATTAATATTTCCTCACCAAATACTGAAAATCTAAGAAATTTTCATGATGAGAATAAATTAAAAAAATTACTAAAATCTATTTCAGAAAAAAAAAAAGAATTAAAAACCAAAATTCCTGTAGTTGTAAAGATTTCACCAGATATAAATGAAAATCAAATTAACTTAATTTCGGAAATACTTTTAGAAAATAATGTGAATGGAATAATAATTTCAAATACATCAGAGGCCTCACGAGAAGCACTTCAAGATATTCAGAGACATCAAAAAGGTGGTTTATCAGGAAAACCAATAGAAAAAAAATCAAATCTTTTAATAAGTAAATTCTATAATTTGCTTAAAGGAAAAATAAAAATAATAGGAGTTGGGGGTGTTGACTCTGGTAAAGCAGCTTATGAAAAGTTTTTATTAGGAGCAGATTATATTCAATTATATACCGGTATGGTATTTCAAGGACCCAATATTGCTGGTAAAATTAAAAAAGACCTAAAAGAATTGTTAAAAAGAGATGGTGTCAAAAATTTCACAGAAATTGTGGGAAATAAAACTATTTCTTAAATGCATTAAACTTGACGCCTTCAACATCTCGCCTTATATAAGCACAGTTATTATGTCAAAAAAATGTGAACTTACTGGTAAAATTCCTATGAAAGGTCATAACGTTAGTCACGCGAATAACAAGACAAAAAGAAGATTTTTACCGAACTTAAAAAAAGTAAAATTTACAAGTGAGCTTGCTGGGAGAAGTTTAAGACTTACTGTAAGTAATTCAGGTGTAAGATCAGTTGACAAAAAAGGTAGTTTTGACGAATTTTTAAAGACTGTAAAAAATAAAAATTTATCTCCAAGGTTAAAAAAATTAAAAAAAGTAGTTTTAATTAAATCTCCTTTTAAAAAGAAACCTATAGCTAAGTCAGCTTAATGAATAAACTATTTATCACCCTGTCTATAATGATGGGGGCTGTTGTACTATCTTCTAATTATTTAGTTCAGTTCCCAGTTAACTATTATGGGCTAAATGAAATTTTGACTTATGGAGCTTTTAGTTATCCAATTGCTTTTTTAATTACAGATTTAGCAAATAGGTCTTTTGGAAAACTTTTAGCAAGACAAATTGTATATTTAGGTTTTTTAATAGGAATTATATTTACATTATTATTTTCAACTAATTTTGCAGATTTAATCTCTATTAGAATTGCAATAGGATCAGGGGTAGCTTTTATTACCGCTCAATTATTAGATATTCAAATTTTTGATCGATTAAGAAAAAAAGATTGGTTTGTAGCTCCACTTACCTCATCATTAATTGGATCAACAGTAGATACATTTTTATTTTTCTCAATATCGTTTTATGCAACAGGAATACCTTGGGTTACTTTATCTCTTGGAGACCTAGCAGTGAAAATTTTAGTTGCTTTAATAATGCTAATACCATTTAAATTACTATTAAAGATCATTAAACCAATTAAAGTTTAATATAAAAACTTATAAGATAGAATTTTATAAGCTAATTTTGCAACAAGAAAATTATAAGAATTAAATCCTTTAATTGGAGACAACTCATTAATATCTGCACCAACTATTATAGAATTTTTTGCTGCTATCCTAATTATATCTAATGTTTCGTCCCATAAAAGTCCTCCTGGTTCAGGTGTACCAGTTGCAGGCATAATACTTGAGTCTAGTCCATCTACATCAAATGTTAGATAAACAGTTTTGTTTTTAATTAATTTTTTAAATTTCAATAAGTTCCATTTTTTTTTATCTTTAGCCCAAAAAATATTAATTCTTGAAGAATTCTTTTTTAAAAATGGGATTTCACTTTCAGAAATATTTCTTATACCAAATGAAATTAAAGAAACATTTTTATAATCTAAACATCTTCTAATTGCTGAGGCATGTGAGAATTTTTCTCCATTGTAACTTTGGCGTAAATCAGCGTGAGCATCAAAATGTAAAAGACAAATATTTTTATATCGTTTAGTAAAAGGAACAATACATCCGGGTGTTATTGAATGTTCTCCACCAAATGTCATTGGGAAAAGTTTTTTATCTAAAATTTCTTTATTAACCCTTGAGATTTTATTTAGTGCTTTATTTATATTTTTATCAATTTTAAATGGTTGTAGAGTTTTGATACCTATTTTTTTATAAGGTTCACAGTTTAGCTCTTCATCATATAACTCAACTTGATGAGACGCTTTTATAATTTCTTTGGGTCCATTTTTAGTCCCCCCTCCGTAACTTACAGTTTTTTCCAAGCCAAATGGAACAATTACAACTTTTTCTTTAAAGTTAAATTTATTATCAATTCCTAAAAAACCGTTTTTATTTGATAAATATTTCAATTTTATTTAAAAATTTTTGTAAAGTTTTTTCTATCTCTATTTTTCCACGAACCTTTATGGTACGCATCACTAGCAATTAATGGCAAAACACTTGTTGCTTCTGCAAATACCATTTGCTCTTTAGATATATCAACTTTCCCCCAAGAACTAGCCTCTTTTAAAGTAGAGCTACTACATGCCCCATCTCTTGTGTCAGCTACAGTAATTTGTACAGCATATTTATGCATTTCTACTTCTTTACCCAAAAGCTCAGCACAAATAACTGTATCTTGAATAAAGTTTTTAGGCACTCCACCACCAATCATAAACAAACCAGATCCTTTAGATTTTATTTTTATTTCCGTTAACTCTCGAAATTCTCTGATTGAGTCTATTGTCATATGTTTACTAGGATTTTTTTCCTGATGCATTACAAGACCAAATCCAGCACTTGAATCAGTGAAGGCTGGACAAAATATTGGAACATTATTGTCATATGCAGTTTCAATTAAAGAATCTTTTTTTTTTGAATTTTTTTTAAGATATTTACCTATTTCATGAATAAATTCTCTAGATGTATAGCTTCTAGGTTCCAAAGTATCTGCAATATCACAAATGATTTTGTCACACATTTGAAGCTCATCTTCATCAATATAAGTGTCATAAATTCTATCAATATAGTTTTCTCTTAATTCAGTATCATCTTGGAACTGAGAACCCTGATAGTGTTTGAAGCCAAGTGCTTCAAAAAAATCCATATCAATTATTGATGCACCGGTAGCAACTATTGCATCCACCATATTATATTTAACAAGATCTTTATAAATATTCATACAACCCGCTGCTGATGTAGATCCAGCAAGAGTTAAAAAAATCGTACAATCTTTATCCTTTAACATGTCATTAAATATATTTGCTGCATTAGCAGTTTCTCTTGATACAAAAGACATCCTTTCCATTGATGAAATAATTGGTCTTGAGTCAAAAGAAGTTATATCAATGTGTTCTACTGGGCTTTTGAGAAAATCTTTTTTGCTATTGTGTGTAAGTTTTTTATCTTTCGACATTAAGCAACTAAAGTAGCTTTATTAATGTCTTTATTGTAGAGGCTCATTATTGGATTATCTTCAACCTCATATATTTCATTAGAATAAAATCCATTAAATTGAGTTCTAAAAGTAAGTCCATAAGCACCAAGTTGACCAAGTTCTATATAATCATTTTCTTTAATATTATTTGGAAGAACAAAAGGGCCCTTCATATAATCCATACTATCACATGTTGGACCATAGAAATTAAAAGCTGTCATTTTTTTTGAAATAATTTTACTTGAAGTTTCTTTTATCATTTTAGATGGATAAACAATATTAGGTGTTCCTGCATCAAAAAGTGTTCCATAAGTTCCATCATTAATGTAAAGCTTTTGTTTTTTTCTTAAATTAACTCTAACAATTGTTGAGCCACTTTCAGCAACCAATGCCCTTCCAGGTTCACAAATTATCTTTGGCATTTTTTCAAATTTTAAATTTTCTAAACTTTTTTTTATTTCATTAAAATATTCAATTAAATTATGAGGAATTAAATCTGGGTATATCGTTGGAAAACCACCACCAACATTTAGATAATCAGGTAAAATTTTTGTTTTACGAATTATATTTCCTATCTCAGATATTCCTTTAGCATATGAAATTGGATGCATACATTGAGACCCAACATGAAAACTTAATCCTACTTTTTTACCATATTGTTTTGCTAATCTCAGAAGACCCAATGCTTCTGAATTAAGTGCTCCAAATTTTTTTGATAGATCAATTTCAGCATGCTCATTAGAAACAGCAACTCTAATAAATAATTCTAAATCTTTTGCATTATCTGTATTTTTAATAATTTTAATTAGTTCCTCTTTAGTATCTAAAGAAAATGTTCTGATATCAAATTCAAAATAAGCTTTTCTGATACTCTCTGGACTTTTAATTGTATGCATATAAGAACACTTAGCTGTTTTCGTGAATTTTCTAACTTGTTTAATTTCTTCTAGGGAAGCAACATCAAATTGTTTTATCCCACTATCAAGTAGCGTTTTTATTATGAGAGGGTGTGGATTAGTTTTAACGGCATACAAAATGTCACCTGGAAAATTTTTTTGGAAAAACTTTGAAGCTTTTGTAACAGAATTTTTTCTGATACAATAAACAGGTTTTTCAGGTTTCAGCTGACTAACTAAATTTTCAACTGATTTAAATTTTTGCATTAATAATGCCTCCAAAAAAAATTTAATAAAAAAAAAGCTTTTAAAATTTTTAAAAACTTTTAATAAAAACTGCAATTAAGCCAATAATAAAGCCATGTAAAGTAAATAATTATCTATTGAATTTTTAAGATTAGTCTCCATATGAAACCTATGAAAAATGAAGCAACACTGCAAAATTTAAGCGATTTTGACAACAAATCCCTGCTTATAGTTGATGATGACAATCCTTTTAGAGAAAGATTATCAAGAGCAATGGAGAAAAAAGGTTTTGAGGTTTTACAAGCAGAAAGTGTAAAAAAAGGCATTGATACAGTGAAAATCAAAAAACCAGGATTCGCTGTTGTTGATCTAAGGCTAGCAGACGGTAATGGACTTGAAGTTGTAAAAGAAATTCAAATATCTAATTCCTCAAGTAGAATTATTATGTTAACTGGATATGGAAATATACCAACAGCTGTTGCAGCAATAAAAGAGGGAGCAATTGATTACCTAGCAAAGCCTGCAGACGCAGATGATGTAGAAAAAGCTTTGCTTGCTGACCCATCAAAAAAAGCAGCCCCACCAGAAAACCCCATGTCAGCAGATAGAGTTAAATGGGAGCACATTCATAGAGTATTTGAACTATGTAACAGAAATGTATCAGAGACTGCTAGAAGATTAAAAATGCACAGAAGAACTCTTCAAAGAATATTATCTAAAAGGTCGCCTAGATAAAATTTTTAAACTTTATCAGTTTTTTTACCAGTAGACTTAACAACAAAACTTTGAACGTTTCAGCCAGCAAAAAAGGTGCCACACCTAAACTAAAAATAGGTTTTTCCCAACCTATTAAAAATCCAAGCCATATAACTCCTAATATATAGATAGTTGAGACCGCAAAAATAAGTTTAGCAAATATCTCAAAAAAATTATCGTTAAGTTTTATGAAGCTTGCTAAATAACAAGCTGATAAAAATCCAATTAAATATCCCATAGTAGGACCTGTAAAGTATGCTAATCCAATTCCTCTTTCTGGAGAGTTAGAAAAAACAGGTAGACCTGCAATACCTTCTAATAAATATAAACTAACAGCCGATAAGCCAATTTTATATCCAAAACTTAAACCTAAAAGCAAGACAACAAATGTTTGCATAGTCATTGGCACAGGATAGAATGGAATCTTTATCTTAGCTGATATAGTTAATGCAACTGATCCCAATATAATAACAAGTAATGATTTTATAACTTTAGATTGTAAATTTTGTTTTATTAATTCCATTATAGATAATAGCTTGTATCCTTTTCATATTCTAGTAATAAATTTAAGATTATTGTAAATGTATTTTTGTATGAATAGATGGTATTACAATTTATAATCAAAATTTAATGAGTAAAATTCAAAAAACAGATCATTTTTATTTAATTGATGGCTCAGGTTATATTTTTAGAGCTTATTATGCATTACCTCCTTTAACCAGAAAAAGTGATGGCCTACCAACTGGAGCAGTAAGTGGCTTTTGTAGTATGTTATTCAAACTACTTGAAGACTCTAAATCAAATGAAAATCTTCAAAAACCTACTCACTTTGCAGTTATTTTTGATTCAGCTAGAAAAACTTTTAGAAATGAAATTTATAGTGATTACAAAGCTAATAGATCTGAAGCGCCAGATGATTTAGCACCTCAATTCGAATATATAAGGAAATCGGTATTAGCATTCAATTTACCCTCTGTAGATCTCATAAATTATGAGGCAGATGATTTAATAGCTACTTATGTCGATCAAATTTTAAAAAGAGGAGCAAAAGTAACAATTGTTTCATCTGATAAAGACTTAATGCAATTATACAAAAAAGATGTTCGAATTTTTGATCCAATGAAAAATAAATTTATTAATGAAGAAGATGTTTTTAAGAAATTTGGTGTTGAAGCAAGTAAAGTAATAGATGTTCAAGCTTTAGCCGGCGATAGCAGTGATAATGTGCCTGGTGTTCCAGGTATTGGAGTCAAAACTGCAGCAGAGCTTATAAATAAATATGGAAATTTGGAAAAGCTTTTAAAGTCCTCACATGAAATTAAACAAAATAAAAGAAGAGAAACTCTCATTGAAAATAAAGATAAAGCATTAATTAGTAAAAAACTTGTAACTTTAAAATATGATGCACCAGTGGATAGAGAGTTGAGTGAATTTAAGTTGAGAGAAATAGATAAAGACAAACTTTATGAATTTTTAAGAGAAATGGAATTTAATAGATTGTTGAGCTCTGTTATATCTGCTTACGGAGAACCTAATTTAAAGACTACTAATGAAAAAAAAGATAAAACTGAAAATTTAAAACCAATTAATAATAAAAATTATAAATTAATATTAAATGTTAATGAGATAAATGAATGGATAGATGAAGCTGAGGAAACTGGAGAAATTGCAGTTGATACAGAAACAGATTCAATTGATCCACATCAGGCGAATTTAGTTGGAATTTCCCTTAGCACAAGGATAGGCAAAGCTTGCTATATACCGGTTGGACATAAATCAAAAGAGTCTCTAAGTAAAAAAGAAGTTTTAAAAAAAATAAAACCTCTTTTGGAAGATCCAAGTATAAAAAAAATTGGCCAAAATATAAAATTTGACTTTATAGTTTTTTATAAACATGGAGTAAATTTAAACTCAATGGAAGATACCATGCTTATGTCTTACGTCCTTGATGCTGGAAAAAATAGACATAATATGGATTTATTATCAGAAATTCATTTAAATCATAAACCAATCAAATTTAAAGAATTAGTTGGAACAGGAAAAAAAGAAATTAATTTTAGTGAAGTAGATTTAGATAAAGCAAAAGATTATGCAGCTGAGGATGCAGACATTACCTATAGGCTCTATAAAAAATTTCAAAAAAATCTTAAAGCTGAAAAATTAAATAATATTTATGAAACTTTTGAAAAACCATTAATTGAAATTTTGGCTTTTATGGAGATAGAGGGTATTAAGGTTGATAATAAATTTTTAAAATCTCTATCATTAAAATTTGGAAAAAAAATAGAAAAAATTCAAAAAGAAATTTTTAGAATTTCAAAAAAAGAATTTAATATTGCCTCTCCAAAGCAGCTTGGTGAAGTTATTTATAATGATTTAAAAATTGCAGGCCTAAAAAAAACAAAAAAAGGAAGTTTTGCTACCAGTGCATCAGTTTTAGAAGATCTTGCATTTAAGGGTCACGATTTTGCAAAATTAGTTTTAGATTGGAGACAATTATCAAAATTAAAAAATACATATTCAGACTCTTTGCCTGAACATCTAAACCCAGACACTAAAAGAGTACATACATCATTTCTTTTAGCTGCAACAACCACAGGAAGATTAGCTTCAAGTGACCCAAATTTACAGAATATCCCAATTAAAAGTGATGATGGGAGAGATATAAGAAAAGCATTTATTGCTGAAAATAATAATGTTCTTATTTCCGCAGACTACAACCAGATTGAGATGAGAATATTAGCTGATTTAGCTGATGTGAAAGAATTGAAAAAAGCTTTTAAAAATAATGAAGATATTCATTCTTTAACTGCAAGCCAAATATTTAATACAGATATAAAAAAAATAGACAAGGACCAAAGAAGAAAAGCTAAGGCTATTAATTTTGGAATTATTTATGGAATATCTCAATATGGTTTAGCAAAACAAATAAATGTTTCTAATTATGAGGCAGAGGAATTTTTAAATTCATATTTTGCAAAATTTCCAGAGATAAAGGTGTATATGGATAACACAATTAAATTTTGTAGAAAAAGTGGATATGTTAATAATATTTTTGGAAGAAGGTCTCATTTTAATTCTATAAATGATAAAAACTATAATATAAGAAATTTTCAAGAAAGAGCAGCTATTAATGCTCCAATTCAAGGTTCAGCATCTGAAATTATGCGTCTGGCAATGATTAGACTTAATAAAAAGTTGAATGATGAAAAGTCTCTTAGATCTAAGATGTTACTTCAAATACATGATGAACTAATTTTTGAAGTTAAAAAAAGTGAAATTAAAAAAATGATGAAAATTATAAAAGATGAAATGATAAGTGTTGCTAATAGTGATTATCACTCATTTTCAATCCCACTTACTGTTGATATTAATAGTGGAGATAATTGGGGTATGCTTCATTAATTTTATTCATTGCCCAAATTAGAACAATTTAGTATTTTTAAGATAGCTGATGCATAAACAAACTATTGCCCTAGTTGATGATGATCGAAACATTCTTACAAGTTTAAGTATTGCATTAGAAAAAGAGGGTTTTAAAGTTCAGACATATATTGATGGAGAGACTGCTTTGATGGGACTTTCAAGATCACCACCAGATCTTGCTGTTATAGATATTAAAATGCCAAAAATGGATGGAGAGGAGTTATTAAGAAAATTAAGAAAAAAAACTTCAATGCCAATCATATTTTTAACATCCAAAGACGATGAAGTAGACGAACTTTTGGGACTCAAACTTGGTGCTGATGATTTCATAAAAAAATCAGGTGGTTTTTCTATTAAAGTTTTAATTGAAAGAATAAGAGTGCAACTTAGAAAAAAAAATGCCGATATCACTATTGAAGAAAATAAAAATATTATTACCCATGGTAAATTAAAATTAGATCCATCACAATTAGAATGTGAATGGAATGGATTTCAATTGCCAGACAAGTTAACAACAACTGAATTTTTAATTGTAAAAGAATTGGCAAAAAGACCTGGAATTATAAAAGAAAGAGCACAGTTGATGGATATCGCTTATAGGGAAGATACAGATATAGAAGACAGAACCATTGATAGTCACGTGAAAAGAATTAGAAAAAAATTTAAAAAAGTAGATCCTGATTTTTCAGCTATAGAAACAAGGTATGGAAGTGGATATAGATGGAATGTTAGTTAATGTTAAATAATCTTTTAAAAAATTTATCAATTTTAAAAAAGTTTTTATTAATAAATCTAATTTTTTTTTCAATAATAGGTTTATTTACTTTTTTATATATTAAAAATGTTCAACCGAACTTGATTAAAAATAAATCTTCTAATCATATTAAAATAATTAATAATACAATTGATAATTTAGAAAGATTGGAGATAAAATTTAATGAAAATGATATTCGAAAATTTTTATTTTCTACAAGGTTTATTTTTCAAAGCCTAGATAGAGTAATTTTTTTTAATAATGAATTAGATCTTATTGGTGATACAGATACGCTTGACCTTGATCCTAGATCTTTTTCATCAAGACTTGACATTATTGAATTAGAAATTTTAAATGATGAAAAGACTAAAGATATTACCGAGAAAAAAAATATCAATATGGGTAATGACAATCTCGTATCTTTAAAAGATATACTATTCAATTATGTAGGATCAAAAAATTTTGGAATTCCATTCACTTTTACACAGCAAGAATTTAATAATTTTAAGTTAACTACTATCAAAAGTGTTTTTAGAAATGATAAAAATATTGGTTATATAGCAATAACTGAGAACGCGAATGATATACGGGCAGCAATTGATGAGAGGAAAACTTTTGTAATCAGAACTGCTTTTGCTGTTGGTATTGTAATTTTGATATTTTCTTTTGTACTAAATAGGTATTTTTTAAAACCAATCCAAAATTTAGTTAATTATACTAATAAGATTAAAAATAAAGAGCATAAAAAAATAAATATTGATAATTTAAAGATTAGAAATGATGAGTTAGGTTTATTGTCAAAATCCCTTGATGATATGACCTTAGAACTACAAAAAAGAATTTCACATGCTGAAACATTTTCAACAGATCTTGTTCATGAAATAAGAAACCCTTTGGCCTCACTCAAAAGCGCTTCAGAAATTATAGGTGATATCAAAGACTCAGATGAAAGATTAAAACTGATTAATATTTTAAATCATGATGTTCAAAGGATCGAAAGATTAATTACTGATTATTCACAAATATTAAAAGATGAAGTTGCTCTAAGTAAAGAAAAATTTAGAAAAATTGATTTAGTTCCAATTGTTCAGTCTGTTGTAGATGACTACAATAATTTATATCAGACAAAACGAGGCATAAAAATTACATTTTCCAATGATGGAAATAAAAGTTACTTAATAAATGGGATAGAAAACAGGATCGAACAAATTGTTGCAAACCTTTTAGATAATGGAATTTCATTTAGTGATGACGATAAAAAAATTGAAGTAAAAATTTCAAAAAATTTAAAAAATCAAGTAATTATGAATATTCTTGATGAAGGACCTGGATTTAAGGAAAGAGATACATCAAAAATATTTAAAAGATTTTATAGCAATAGACCTGATAAATTTGGGCAACATTCTGGTCTTGGCTTGAATATTGTTAAAAATTTAACAGATCTTCATAATGCTTCAATAAGCGCTTTAAACAGAGTGGATAGAGCAGGCGCTAATTTAGAAATTATATTTCCCAAAGCTTAAAGATTTATTGATTATATAAAATAATATTGTTAGAAGCCTCACCATGAAAGACTTTAAAGTAAAAGATATTTCCCAAGCAGATTTTGGAAGAAAAGAAATTTCAATTGCTGAAAGTGAGATGCCTGGATTAATGGCTTTAAGAGAAGAATATGGCGATCAAAAACCATTAAAGGGTGCAAAGATTATTGGTTGTCTACACATGACAATTCAAACTGCTGTATTAATTGAGACATTGGTTTACCTTGGAGCAGATGTTAGATGGTCATCTTGTAATATTTTTTCTACTCAAGATCATGCTGCAGCTGCAATAGCTAAAGCAGGAATACCTGTTTATGCTTGGAAAGGTGAAACAGAGGAAGAATATGTCTGGTGTATTAAACAAACAATCGAAGGTAAAAAAGATTGGAAACCAAATATGTTGTTAGATGATGGCGGTGATCTAACAGCTATGATGCATAGTGATTACAAAGAATTGCTCGAGGAAGTCAAGGGTGTCTCTGAAGAAACAACTACTGGAATAAAAGCTTTAAATAAAATGGAACAAAACAAAACACTTAAAGTTCCAGCTATAAATGTAAATGATTCTGTTACTAAATCAAAATTTGACAATTTATATGGCTGCAGAGAAAGTCTAGTTGATGGCATAAGAAGAGCTACAGATGTAATGATGTCTGGTAAAGTTGCGATTGTAGCTGGTTTTGGTGACGTTGGAAAAGGTAGTGCAGCATCTTTAAGACAGAGTGGTGCGAGAGTTTTAGTAACTGAAGCTGATCCTATTTGTGCGTTACAAGCTTCAATGGAAGGTTACGAGGTTGTATTAATGGATGAAGCTATAGATAAAGCTGATATTGTTGTAACTGCCACAGGCAATAAAGATATCGTAACAGCAGATCATATGAGAAATATGAAAGATAGAGCAATCTTATGTAACATTGGACATTTTGATAATGAAATTCAAGTTGAAGCTTTAAGAAATTATAAATGGTCAGAGGTCAAGCCCCAAGTTCATGAAATAGAATTACCAAGTGGAAAAAGAATAATATTATTAGCAGAAGGCAGGCTTGTAAATTTAGGATGTGCGACAGGTCACCCTAGTTTTGTTATGAGCGCATCTTTTACAAATCAAGTAATAGCACAAATTGAACTTTGGAATAATCATAAGAATTATGAAAATAAAGTTTATGTGCTTCCAAAGCATCTAGATGAAAAAGTTGCAATGTTACATCTAAAAAAAGTTGGTGCAAAATTAACCAAACTCTCTAAAGAACAAGCAGACTATATTAGTGTTGGAACTGAAGGTCCATTTAAACCAGATGCATACCGCTACTAAAAAAAGTAGTCAAATAGACATATCCTCAGAAAAAAAGTTAGAAGAGTTTACAGAAAGATTGGCTCAAAAAGTTAAAAAGGGTGATTTTTATTTTCTTTATGGTGAAATGGGTGTTGGTAAAACAACATTTGTAAAATATTTTATAAACAATTTGCAGCTCAAATTTAATGAAAAACTTACTGAAGTAACCAGTCCTACATTTAATATAATGAATGAATATATTTTAGGAAATTTTATTGTTAAACATTATGATCTTTACAGACTTAAATCTTATAATGAATTAAAGGATCTCAATATATTTGAAAATACCAATAATAATATTTTATTGATAGAATGGCCTGAAATAATAAAAGAAGAGCCTATATCAGCAACAAAATTATATTTTGAATACAAAAATGATTTTAAAAATAGGTTTTTAAAAGTTATTTATTGAATGAAATTTTTAAAAAATCTAAAAAAACTCAAGGGTGATGCATCATCCAGAATTTTCTATAGAAAAAAAGATAAAAAGAACTCTTCTATTATTATTTATTCAAATAAAGATAAAAGATCCAATTTATTAAATTATGATGCTGTTAATAAAATTTTATTAAAGAATAAAATTTTAGCACCAGTTTTATTATCAAAAAATTATAAAAAAAATTTTATAGAAATTCAGGATTTTGGAAATCAAACAATTTTTGATATCTTAAAAAAAAACAAAATAAATAAAATTAAAATCTATAAGCAAATAATTGATTTATTGAAAAACCTACAATCAATTAAACAAAAAAAAATTATTAATTTTACTTATAAAAAATACACAATCCCTACCTATACGACTAAAATTCTTGAAAATGAAGCTAAATTGTTTTCTGAATGGTATATTGAAAAAAAATTAAAAAAATTAGATAAAAAAAAATTTAAAAAATCCTATATTAAAGTCATAAAAAAATTAATTAAAAAAATTAATTTAAAAAATGATACATTTGTTCATAGGGATTTTCATATCTCAAATTTAATGATGGTTAAAAATGAAATTGGGATTATTGATAGTCAGGATGCTTTAATAGGCAATAAAGCCTATGATTTAGCTTCATTAATAGATGATGTGAGATTTAAAACTTCAGAAAAGTTTAAAAATGAGATTTTTAATTTTTATTTAAAAAAACAAAAAATTTCAAATAGGAATTATTTTAAAAGTGATTTTGATATCATATCAGTATTAAGAAATTTAAAAATAATTGGAATTTTTACAAGACTTGCATATAGAGATAATAAAAAGAAATATCTTAAGTTAATACCTTATGCTTGGAGTTTAATTAAGCTTAGATCAAAAAATAAAGACAAGTTTAAAGATCTAAACAATTTACTTAATGACCTAAATAATGAAAATAAATGAAAATTAACACTGCTTTAATATTATGTGCAGGTTTTGGAAAAAGATTAAATCCTATTACTTTAAAAACTCCAAAACCTTTACTTAAAGTTAAAAATTTAACTTTACTGGAACATTGTATAAATCTACTAAAACTTATTGGTATAAAAAAAATTTTAATTAATTCCTTTTACTTAAAAGAGCAAATTAATGAATTTTTTAAAAATCATCAATTCGAGATGGACATTAAAATTATTGAAGATGGAAGTAATATTTTAGATACTGGAGGAGGAATTCTTAATTTAGTCCAAAAAAGTGATGAAACAGATTTTTTAGTATTTAATCCAGATACTATTTGGAACAAAAATTATCTATTAGAAATCAATAATATGATTGACTTTCATTTTGATAAAAAATTTAAAAATACGCTATTACTGGTAAATAAAAGTTTAAGTTTTGATAAAAATCAGAAAGGTGATTTTGATTTAAATAATAATTTAATTAGACAAAATCAAAAAAATTATATTTATACAGGGTGTCAAATTTTAAATAGATCAATTTTTAAAGATAAAAAAATAAATAATTTTTCAATATCTAAGATTTGGTCAGATCTAATAGAGAAAGATTGTTTAGGAGGCTATGAAAGTAAACTTAAATTTTACCACGCAACTAATTTAGAAATATTCAATAAATTAAAAGATCTTTAGCACGATCTTTGTCTAAATATTCACATTTTTTAATTTTTAAATTTTTATCAATATTTATTAATAAAGGATTGCCAGTTGGAATTTCTAATTTAGTAATTTGATTTTCATCAAGTTTAAATAAATATTTACATAATGCTCGTATCGAATTTCCGTGAGCTGATATAACAATATTTCCATTATTTATTTTATCTTCAATGTTTGATTTAAAAAACTTTGTAGTCCGCTCATAAGTATCTTTTAACGACTCTGTATCAGGAATATTCTCCTTAGGAATTTTCTTATATGCATCGATATTTAAAGGATGGAATGGGCTTTTATGGTCTAAAGGTTCTGGTCTTAAATCCCAAGACCTTCTAAATTGATGAACTTTTTCTTTTCCAATTTTTTTACCCATTTCAACCTTATTAAGGCCAGTGAGCATTCCATAATGTCTTTCATTTAACTCCCAAGCTCTGATAAAATTTTGATTATCATTAAGTGTTGTTTGAATAATTTTAAGAGTATTATTTGCTCTGAGTTGAAAAGATGAAAAGTAGTGATTAATCTTGATATTTAATTCTTTAATTAATTCAGCTGCTTTTTTTGCCTCATGTTTACCATTTTCAGTAAGATCAACATCTACCCAACCAGTAAATCTTCCTTCGAGATTCCATGTACTTTGTCCATGTCTAATTAAAATTAAATAACTCATTTTTATTGTATTCAATTTAATATAAAAAAAAGATTATTAGTTAAATGAAAAAAATATCTTTATTAACACTAATTATATTTCATATAGCAAATGCAACATTAATAATATTATATGTTTACCCAGGAAGTATTTTAGGCTGGTTGATTCATGGTGATTTTCAAAAACAGCCTCAAATAACATCAGATTTATCTTTTTTTTCATCAAATCATGTTTACGCATTTTTGACACTATCTATTCTTGGATTGTGTTCACACAACATGAAAAATATTAGAAATTTATTTGTATATTTATTTTTTATTTCGATATTTTTAGAGCTATGCCATGGTATAATCCCACAAAGAAGTTTTGAATATAAAGATTTATTTGGAAATGTGTTTGGTGTTTTAATAGTTTTCTTATCATTTAATTTTCACCAGTTTTTTAAAAAAAAATTATGATTAAATTTATTAAAAGTTATTTTTTTAAAATCTCATTATTATTTCTAATATTTGGTTGTTCATCCATTCCTCAAAATACTTCAGATGGTTGTAAGATATTTGATGAAAGATATCTTTGGTATAAACATTCAAAAAAGGTTGAACAAAAATGGGGAACTCCGATTCATATTCAATTAGCAATTATTAAAATGGAGTCAGATTTTGACTGGTTAGCAAAGCCTCCAAGACAAAAACTATTTAAAGTTATTCCTTTTAAAAGACCATCAAGTTCTTTTGGATATTCTCAAGCAGTCAAAGGAACTTGGGAACAATATAAAAATGAAACAGGGAATAAACTCGCAACTCGAGCAAGATTTAAAGATAGTGTTGATTTTATTGGTTGGTACACCAATAAAACTAAATCTATTTTAAAAATATCACTTAATAATTCTTTTGATCAATATATTGCTTATCATGAAGGGTGGGGAAACTATAAAAATTATAAAAAAAATAAAAAAGTAATTGGTTTAGCCAAAAAAGTTGAGAGACAATCTGAATTATATAAAAATCAACTCCTAAAATGTCAAAAGTATCTAAATAAAAACAAATATATTATTTTTTAGTTAGTTGTTTATTGAGCTCAACATCAATTGCGTCAATTCTCTGGGTGTTTTTTGCTAAAGCTAAATACATTGATGGAGTAACATATAGTGTAAAGAAGGTAGATATTATCATACCACCAAAAATTGTGGCACCAACAGCAAGTCTTGAGGCTTCACCTGCACCAGGACCTATGTTTCCAATTACAAGTGGAAACATCGCAATCATGGTACTTAGTGAAGTCATAATTATTGGCCGAAAACGAACGCTACAAGCTTCTTTGACAGCTGTTTCAATATTTTTACCAGTCGTTCTAATTTGATTAGCAAAGTCTACAATTAAAATACTATTTTTTGTGGATATACCAATTAGGATAATTAGAGCTATTTGTGAAAAAATATTAATCGAAGTATTTAAAAATAAAATAAAAACTAGCCCACCAAAAATTGCTAATGGCACTGTTAAAACAATAATAAATGGATGTATAAAAGAGTTAAATGTTGCTGCCATTACCAAATATGCTGTCAAAAGGGCTAGTCCAAAAATTATAAATAATTCGTTACTTGTCTCTTTTATTTCCTCAGATTTTCCTTTCCATGCAATTTGGTTTTCAGGGGCAATTTCAGACATAACATTTTCAAAAAATACAATAGCCTCTGACAAAGTATAACCCTCAGAGATATTTGCCGATATTGTGACTGCTCTTTGTCTATTATATCTGGCAAGTTCTTTAGCAGATCCTTCCTCTTTAAATTCAACTAAATTAGCAAGAGATATAAGTTTACCTGAAGTTTCAGATCTTACAAAAATTTTTGAAATTCCATCTTTATTTCTTCTGTCTGAAAGATATTGTTGAACAATTATAGGGTATTCTTTTCCAAGTCGATTAAATGTAGTAATTTTTTTACCTCCATATAATGTTTCAAGAGTTCTTCCTATCGATTGGGTTGAAACTCCTAAATCTTTAGCTTTATTTTTATTTATAAGTAATTTAACTTCTGGTTTGTTACGATTATAATCTGACTCAATCCTAGATAGATTTCGATTCGATCTTAATTTTCTTATTACATTTTTTTGGACTTGCTCTAATTCATCATAAGTTCTTCCATAAATAACCATTTGAACTGGCTTATTATAACTTGAAACTCTAATTGATTGTGGGGAAATTGGGAAAGCAACTGCTTGGGGAACAGTAACAATTTTACCTATAGCTTCTCGCATTACTGTTTGAGAGTTTTTGTCTCTATTTTTCCAATCATCTAACAATGCTATTATGATAAAACTATTATAAGAATTTGCATTACTACCGAAACCTGGGACACGCATTATAAATCTAGAGTAGGGACTGTCTTTTTTTTGTAGTAATGGAATTAATCTTTTCTCAACTTCTTGTGCTCTTTCTTGAGTGTATTCAAATGAACTGCCTTCATCTGTAAAACCAATCACCAGATAAGCACCTCTATCTTCCATTGGTAATAACTCTTTTTTTGTAAAATTAAATAAAAGTATAGATGCAACAACTATAAAAATTATAAAACACGTAACAATTTTAGTTTTATTTATAACGATTCCCAAAGTATCTTTGTAGAAATTTGAGAAATTTATAAAAATTTTTTCGAATTTTTCAATAACTGTATTTTTTACTGTTTCTTTTTTAAGAAATCTACTAGCAAGCATAGGAGATAGAGTTAATGCAACAAATGATGAAACTACTATCGAAAAAGATAAAGCAATCGCCGTTTCTCTAAAAAGAGTTCCAGAAATTCCTTCTATAAAAATTAAAGGTAAAAACACTGCGATTAAAATTAATGTAGTAGCAATAATTGCAAAAGAAATTTGTTTGGAACCCTTGTAAGCTGCAAGTAAAGGTGTTTCTCCATTTTCAATTCTTCTATAAATTGAATCTGTCATAATAACCGAGTCATCGGTAATTATTCCAATTGCTAGTATAAAACTTAAAAGTACAAATATATTTATAGAAAGTCCAAATATATATAATCCTAAAAAAGAAGCTATTAAACTAACTGGCAGTGCAATCGCAGGAACAATTACTGCTTTTAAATTTCCGAGGAATAAATAAATTATTAAGACTACAAGTACAAATGCTGTTACTAGTGTCTTGTAAACTTCTTCTATAGCGGCCTCTACATAATTAGCCCTGTTAAAAGCAACTCTTAAGTCTAATCCTTCCGGTAAGGATTTATTTATTTGAACTATCTTTTTCTTTATATCATCTGAGAGCTCAACTGTTGAGGCTCCACTTCTTGCATAAATCCCAATCCCAACTGTTTTTAAATTTAATTGATCTTTTGTTTGTGCTTTAAATAGAGTTTTTTCAGACACGGGACCAAACTCTATGTTAGCAATATCTGAAAGTGTTATGACTTTATTTGTAGATTTCTTGATTGGTAATTGTTTAATTGTATTTATATTACTGTATGATTTATCTAAGTTTAAAGTTAAATCCACATTGTTTGCTTCGAGTGTACCCGCAGGAAGTCTTATATTTTCATTTCTAAGTGCCTTTTCTACTTCCTGAATGGTTAAATCGTTTGCTGCTAATTTAATTGGGTCAACCCAAACTCTAATACTTAGTTCTCTAAGTCCCCCTACAAGAATTCGTCCAACATTTTTTATACTTGAAAATTGGTCTACTAAAAACCTTTCCGCATAATCTCCTAGCTCTAAATCACTCCATGTTTTGGAGGAAAGTGATAACCACATTGTAGTCGTAAAACCTGCTGCTCTTTTTAAAATTTGTGGTGGGTCAGCTTCATCTGGTAAATTATCTACAACTCTTGCAACTCTTTCTCTTATATCATTTGCAGCATTGTCTAAATCAATACTTGTTTCGAATTCAATATTAATAGTGCTTCTTCCATTTTCTGATTTAGAGTCGATATTTTTTATTCCCTCAGCCCCCCCAATCACATCTTCCACTACTTGGGTTACTTCTTGGTCCACAATTACTGCAGCAGCTGACTTATAATCAACTTGGACTTGGACAACTGGTGGCTGAATACCGTCCGGGAGTTCTCTAACAGGCAATTTCCAAAAAACAAAAAGACCAAATATAATCAATATCAAAGACATAACCCATGAGACAGCTGGCCGTTTAATACTTAATTCTGTGATGAACATTTAATTTTTAATTGGTTTTATTTTTCCTCTTGGTCTTACTTTTTTCAAACCCTCAGCAACTATTTGATCGCCTTTATTTATTCCAGATAGAATTTCTACTCTACCTTCTCCTCTTAAACCAATTTCAATTTCAGTTTTATTAGCAATATTCTCATCTGAAACGGTATAAATATATGATTTTTCGCCCTCCATCATAATACTTGTATCTGGCACACCTAATGAATCTCTTAAATTAAATTTAACTGTAATTTCCAACAGAGATCCAGACAATAATTCTAAATTTTCATTATTAATCTTAATTCTGGATAATAAACTTCTTGTATCTGCATTTATTCTACTTGAAATAAAATCAATTTCACCATTGAATACTTTATCTTGATAACTAGATACCCTTGCTTCAACTGGTAATCCTTTTTTTATAAACTGAGCAAAACTTTCAGGAACTTTTATATCTGAAAAAATTGTAGAATTATCATCAAGTGTTATTATGAATATATTATCTGATACAAATATATCCTCAGTTAAACCCGTATATCCTAAAACTCCATCAAATGGTGCAATTATATTTCCACTTTTAAGGTTTAAAATTAAATCTCCTTTTTTTACTTTATTTTTAAGATTTAATTCACCTAAAACATCATCTTTTCTAATTTTAAAAGTTTTGCTTTTACTTGAAATTGCTGTTCCAAATGTTTCTAATTTTTCTGAAAATTGTTCACTAACAACATTAGTAACTATTATTCCTGGAGGGGGCCTTTTACTAAATTTTTTTTTAAAATGATTCCCAATCATTGTTCTTGCGGTGATAACAATTGCAATCACTAGAAAAAAAATTGTTACAATAGTAATAATTTTTGTAGATCTTTTCATTTTATTTAAATTATTCCGTATTCAGCCCAAGAACCATCATAAATACATGGAAGATATTTATCACTTATCAGAGAATATGCTAGTGCCAATACGCTTGCAGTAACTCCTGAACCACAAGAAAATACTGGATTTTTACTCTGATCAAATTTAAGTGACTTAAATTTTTTTGATATTTCATCTTTACTAATAAATGTGCTATCTGCATTAATTAATTCTGAGTAGGGTAAACAAAAAGAATTTTTTATAGATCCACTTCTCAAACCCTTTCTTGGTTCAGTTACTTTCCCTTCAAATCTCTCTCTGCTTCTTGCATCAATGACAACAAATTCATTTCTATAAATATTTTCGTTTATCTGTTTTTTATTTTTAACAAGAGCAATATTTTCTGTGCATGAGTATTTAGAAGTTTTTGTAATTACTTTCTCTTTGTTTGTAATTTTATTCTCTTTTTTCCATTTTTTTAATCCTCCATCAAGCACGTGTACCAAATTTGGATTATGACCAAAGTAGATTAAGTTATACCAGCATCTACAAGAGCTTATAACATCAGAGTTGTCATAAATTACGATTTTATCTGAATTACTTATACCCATACTACACATTAATTTTTCCCAAGACTTAATATCAGTTAACATGTGCGGCAAGTCTGTATCAGTTTTTGAATTTTTATCTAAATCAAAAAAAATTGCATTTGGTATATGTTCTTCATTATATTCTACAAAGCCATTTCTCTTTGTCTGTGGCATATGCCAAGAACAATCAATAATTTTCACATTATCAATATTTTTTTCCAACCAATTTGTTTCTACTAATGACATCCTTATTTTTTTTCTAGATATTTTTGATGATATTCTTCTGCTGGGCAATAATTTTTTAATAAAGATATCTTAGTAACAACTTTACCTGATAACTTTTGATTTATATCTTGCAGCACTCTATTGGCTATCTTTTTTTGATTATCATTTAGGTAAAATATTTCACTTCTATACTGAGTTCCAAAATCTGGTCCTTGAGAATTAAGAGTGGTAGGATCATGAATTTGAAAGAAAACTTTTAAAATTTTTTCATATGATATAATTTTTTCATCAAAATCAAGTTTAACAACTTCAGCATGATTTGTTTTTCCACTACAAACTTCTTTATAAGTTGTTACGGGATTATTTCCACCACAGTATCCAACTTCTGTTTTAATAACACCATTTATTTTACTAAATTTAATTTCTGGTCCCCAAAAACATCCAAGTGCTAAAACTGCTATTTCCATTGATTATGATTTAAATTAATTTACAAATTATTCATATGCTTAGTAAAAATCAATTGGGTTTTTTGTACATGTTTTTGTCAATATGTGCTTTTTCTCTAATGGATGTGATAGTCAAATGGTCTGTAGATTATCCTATTGGACAAGTTTTATTTTTTAGAGGATTTTTTGGGATAATTTTTTATTTATTTATAATTCCTAGAGACCGTCTTTATGATTTTTATACAACAAAAAGACCTGGTTTGCATTTTCTAAGATGTGCATCTGGATTAATTGCCTTAGTAGCGATTTTTATTGCTTTAAGAAAATTACCTTTGGCTACAGTTGTAAGTATATCTTTTGCAGCTCCAATATTTACTACAATTTTTTCTATTTTTTTACTTAGTGAAAAAGTTGGTATTTTTAGATGGTTAGCAGTAATTGTTGGATTTATAGGTATTTTAATAATAACAGAACCAGGAATAAGCCAACTTAACATCTATTATATTTTTCCAATAATTTTTTGTTTAGGACTGTCTTATGTTGCAATAACAATTAGGCAACTTTCAACTACTGAGCCAGTCTGGTTAATTTCATTTTATTTCTCTTTGTCTATAACTTTATTAAGTTTTTTTACAATTCCACAGGGCTGGCTAATGCCAAGCTTTAATCATTTAATTTTATTGTCATTCATTGGTATTTTTGGGGGCGTTGCAAATTTATGGCTGAGTCAATCTTATAAATACTCAGAAGTTTCCCTTGTTACACCTCTTAAGTATCTTGCTTTGGTTTTTGCAATAATATTTGGTTATTTTATTTGGGGAGAAGTTCCTACAATAAAAACTCTTATTGGAGCTTTTCTAGTAATTATTTCAACTTTGATAATTTTTAGAAGAGAAATTTATAATAAAAAAATTGTGAGTTCAAAACCAATAAATGACTAGTGTTCCAAAGTATTGGAGTAAAGCGAAAAAATATCTATCTAAAAATGATAAGACAATGTCTGAATTAATTAAAAATTATCAGAGTCCATCAGAAACAATTTTAACATCTAGAAGAGATATTTTTTTTTCATTATGCAAAAGTATAATTGGACAACAGATTAGTGTTGCCGCTGCAAACTCTGTTTTTTTAAAGTTTAAAAAAAAATGTAATAATAGAATTAATGCAAAAAATGTATCTAAGTTAAAATTTAAACAATTAAAAAGTTGTGGCTTAAGTCGTCAAAAAGTTGTTGGTATCAAAAGTCTGGCAAAACAAATATTAAATAAATCTTTTAATCCAAAATTAATTAGCAGAATGAATGATGAAGAAGCGATAATTTATCTATCCAACTTAAAACAAATAGGTAGGTGGTCAGCAGAAATGATATTACTTTTTACTTACAATAGACCGAATATTTGGCCAATTCAAGATATTGGTCTTTTAAGAGCTATTTCAAAAAACTATAATAAAAGATATTTACCACCCTCCAAATTTGTAGATTTACTTAAAAAAAGATTTTCACCTTATTGTTCTGTCGCAACTTGGTATTTGTGGAGAAGTATAGATCCTGAACCTATTCAGTACTAAATCCCTCAACAACCTGCATATGTCTAGTAGTAGTATCTTTAGCTAGCGCCCATCCAGCCTGATATTCTTTTGAATTGTGACACTCTAAAGCCTTTTCATAACTTGGAAATTCCCAAACTACGGTTCTAGTAAATTCATCACCATCAAAAGTATTATATTGACCGCCTCTAACAAGCGGTACCCCACCATAACTTCTGATAATTGGAGTAACAGTCTCAGCATACTTTTTTAAGTTATCTTGATTATTTATTTTTAAGTATAAACTTATCCAATATCCTTTATTCATTTAATCGACCCACTCTTTAAACTTATCTAAATTATTTTTTATATAATCAGGTAACTTTTTCATGTCACAACTCTCCAATTTATTTCCATCACCTATTTTTTGACTTCTTTTATCTACATTTAAATCATAAATAGCTTTTTTATTTTTAATTAGTTT
>CACECY010000003.1 GCA_902558205.1 uncultured Pelagibacteraceae bacterium
GTGAGTTACTCTGGTATTGGAAACTTAGATAGTGCGTTTGGATTCTTTTTTGGTTTTATAAGAGCTTATATAATTTCTGTATGTATATTCTCAGGTGTTCATATTGTGTATAATTATGAAAAATGGCCAATAAATGTTGATAAATCTTATATCTTTCCATATTTAGAGAAAGGTAGTAATTATCTTTTAAAAGAATTCCCAGATGAAAAAACATACCAAGATTCTAAAAAAAAAATTGAAGAGCTTTAATCCAAAACTTAAAGAAGAATGTGGTGTATTTGGTATAAGTAATATTGAGGATGCATCTGCTTTAACCGCCTTAGGTTTACACGCTTTACAACACAGAGGACAAGAGGGTTGTGGTATCGTTACTTTTGATGGTAAGCAATATTATTCTGAAAAAAGATTTGGATTAGTTGGTGACAATTTTAATGAAGAAAAAGTATTAAAAAGATTAAAGGGAAATTTTGCTATTGGTCACAACAGATATAGTACTACTGGAAGCAATACTTTGAGAAATATTCAACCTTTTTTTGCAGATACTAATGCTGGTGGAATTGGGGTTGCTCATAATGGAAATTTAACAAATTCAATACATTTAAGAAATAAGCTTGTTGAAGACGGTGCAATCTTTTACACAACTTCAGATACAGAGACTATTGTTCAATTAATTGCAAAATCAAAAAGAGCAAAAACAATCGATAAAGTAGTTGATGCTATTTTCCAAATTCAAGGTGGGTATGCCTTAGTTATGTTAACTCAAAAATCTTTAATAGGTGTTAGAGACCCTTATGGCATAAGACCCTTAATAATTGGAAAATTGAAAAATAGTTATGTGTTAGCATCTGAGTCATGTGCATTAGATATTATTGGGGCAAAATTTATTAGAGAAGTAGAAAATGGAGAAATTGTTATTATTGAGAATGAAAAATTAGAAAGTATTAAACCTTTTCCTCCTAAGAAAGTTAGACCTTGTGTTTTTGAGTATATTTATTTTGCAAGACCTGACAGTATCTTAAATAGTAAAACAGCATACGAGCATAGAAAAAATCTTGGTAAAGAACTTGCTAGAGAAAATAATATTGAAGCAGATATAATAGTTCCTGTTCCAGATAGTGGAAATGCAGCTGCCTTAGGGTTCGCTCAGCATTTAGGTAAAAATTTTGAACTTGGCCTGATTAGAAATCATTACGTCGGTAGAACTTTTATTGAGCCAAGTCAACAGATTAGAAGTTTGGGTGTTAAACTGAAACTAAATGCAAATCAAACAGCAATTAAAAATAAAAAAATAGTACTAATCGATGACTCTTTAGTTAGAGGAACAACATCACATAAAATAGTGAAAATGCTTTATGATGCTGGTGCAAAAGAGGTTCATGTAAAGATAGCTTGTCCAGAAATTAGATATCCTGATTTTTACGGCGTTGATACTCCTACAAAAAAAGAATTATTAGCAGCAAACAAAACAAATGATGAAATTTGTAAATATATTGGGGCAAAATCTTTGAAATTTTTGTCAATTGATGGAATGTATAAAGCTATTGGATTTGATAAAAGAAATGAAAATTATCCACAGTTAACTGATCATTATTTTACAGGTGAATATCCTGTAAAACCTGTTGATGAATTAGGGGATAATAAAATTACACAATTATCATTATTAAATACCGTATCTAATAATTAATAAGATATAATATTAAAGATGATTAATTCTAAAGAAAAAATTATCGAACATTTTAAATCTGGCATTAAAAAGACTAATAGATTTAAAATCGGTATAGAGCACGAAAAGTTTCTTTTTAATAGTAAAGACAATAAAAGAATTGATTATCTAAAAGTAAAAGAAATGTTCACAGCTTTATTAGAATTTGGTTGGAACCCAATACTAGAGAAAAATAATATAATAGGATTAAATAAGGGTGGTAAAAACATTACCCTTGAACCTGGAAATCAAATAGAACTATCAGGAGATAAATTAAACCATATACATGAAGCTTGTGCTGAGTCTCAAGATTACTTATTTGAATTAAGACAAGTTACCCAAAAACTTGGCATTAATATTGTCAGTGCAGGGTTTGATCCAATATCAAAATTGGATGAAATTCCAAATAACCCAAAAAAAAGATACGAGCTCATGACTAAAGAAATGCCATTAGGTGGAGAGTTAAGTTTAGATATGATGTATCGAACATGTGGAACTCAACTTAATGTTGATTATAATTCTGAGGAAGATTTCATTAAGAAATTTAAAGTTGTAAATTCTATAGTTCCAATCTCTATTGCACTGTTTGCTAATTCATCAATAGTTGAAAAAAAGAAAAGTAAATATTTATCTTATCGATCAAAAGTTTGGCAAAATACCTCTAGAGGAGGATTGCCTAAATTATTTTTTGAAAATTTAGATTTTGAAAAATATGCTGAGTTCGTAATAAATTTTCCAATTTTGTTCATTCAAAATCAAGAAAACTATATTTCTGGAAAAAAATATATTTTTAAAGATTTTATGGAAGGCAAAATAAGTGAGGTTAAAAACCGCTATCCAACTGAAGATGATCTAACTATGCACCTTAGTACAATATTTACTGAAAATAGGTTAAAAAAATATATAGAACTAAGATCCATGGATACTTGTGGTTGGGATTGCCTCTGTTCTGGACCTGCTTTTTATATTGGGATGCTTTATGGTAATTTAGATGAAGTTTACGATGTAATTTCAAATTGGGATAAAAATAAAATTATCAATGCATATCTTGAGGCTCCTCTAAAAGGATTTAATACTCAGTTAATGGGCAAGGATCTTTTATACTGGGCAAATATTCTATTACAAATATCTAATAAAGGTTTAGAAAAAAGAGATATTCTTAATAAAAATGGTAAAAATGAAAGTGTATTTCTAACTCATTTAAAAAAAATAATTGAAGATAAAACTACTAATGCAGATCATATGATAAGTAAATTTTCAAATAGTGAAGATTTAAGCGAATTATATGATAAATAAAATTGTAGCTATTCAGGGAAATCATCCTTCAAAGCTAAAACCTATCTCAGATACTACCGTTTTTCTCGCAAATGAAATTCAGAATAAAAAATATAGAATATTTTATTATGAACCTAAAGATTTATCTATAGTCAATTCAAATGTGATTGCTTCAGGTTTTTTTATAAAATTTAATTATAAACAAGATAAATTTTTTCAAATAATTAAAAAAGTGAAATTAAATCTTGCAAAAACTAATTTTATACTCATCCGTCAAGATCCTCCCTTCAATCTTGAATATATTTCAGCAACATACATACTTGATACAATCAAACATAAAGTTAAGATTTTGAATAATCCTACGTCAATAAGAAATGTGTCAGAAAAACTTTATTCGGCAAAATACCAAAAGTATATGCCTAAAACTATTTTCACTCAAAACATAACTGAAATAAAAAAATTTTTTAAGAAACATAAAAGAGTTATTATTAAACCAATTCATGGTTATAGTGGTAATGATATCCACCTTCTAAAGAAATTTAATTTGAGATTAATTGGTAAATTTATTGAAAAACACAATCATATAGTGTGTCAAAAATATCTACCTAAAATAAGTAAAGGAGATAAGCGTGTTTTTTTGATAAATGGTAAAGTATGTGGTGCAATTTCAAGAGTTCCAAAAAAAGGATCTTTTCTAAGTAATATGAGCAAAGGTGCTAAGCCGATTAATATTAAACTAACAAGAAAAGAAAATAGAATTTCAAAAATGATTGCAAAAGATCTCAAAAAAGAAAACATTTTTTTTGCTGGAGTTGATTTTATTGATCAAAAATTAAATGGAGATATTAATGTTACATCTCCAACTGGTTTAAAAACTTTATATGATTTATCAGGCATCAATCATGCAAAAACTTTTTGGAAAGAATTAAAAGCATGAGATCATTTTCAGACCAACAGAAAGGATCTTTGTTAGCTTTTGTTGCGGTGATGTTTATCACTCCAGACAGTTTATTTATAAGACTATCGAGTGTCGATACTTGGGGTTTGGTTTTTTATCGAGGTATAATTCCATTTTTTACAGTCTTAGTTGGAATGTTAATTATTTATAAACTCAATTTTTTTAAAATGCTTTTAAATAGTGGGCATCATGGGCTAATTTATGTCATAACTTTTTCAATTACTAATGTCACTTTTGTAGTTTCTATTCAGAATACTAATGTAGCTAATACATTGGTAATGATTGCAATGGCTCCCATGCTATCAGCAATTTTGGGAGCAATTTTTTTAAAAGAAATGCCTGATAAAAAAACTTGGATAGCAATCGCTATCACATTTATATCTGCTGTTTATATATTTTACGATTCATTACAGATAGGAAGTATTTATGGAGATATTCTAGGCTTTATTACTGCTCTTGGGCTTGCTGTTGGAGCAGTAACAATTAGATCTGCTAAAAACAAAAATTTAGTTCCAGCAGCTGTAATAGGTAAACTATTCGTTGCAATATTCGCAATGTTTTTTATAGAGTCTTATCTTCTAGCTGATCTTGATTTATTCATTGTCCCTTTAATGTGTATAATGTGTGTTGCAATACCGTTTGTTTTAGTAACGATTGCCCCAAGATTCATTCCAGCTGAAGAAGTAAACCTATTCTTTTTATTAGAGACTATTATTGGTCCATTTTGGGTTTGGATGGTTATTAAAGAACAACCAAGCTTGGAGACTATCCAGGGAGGTATAGTGATTATATTAACGATCGCAATCCATTCATTTCTAAAGCTTAAAAAATCATAAGTTATCAAATACATTTTTCTTGATTTAGCCACAAATCAGAAATAGATGTCGATTCATATGAACAAAGTATTAAAAAATTCTTGGGCACTTTTTTTAGGAATGGGATTTTTAATGATGGCTTATGGATTCCAGGGCTCATTACTTGGAGTAAGAGCTGTACAAGAAGAATTTAGTTTAACTGCAACAGGATTTATGATGTCTGGTTATTTTGTTGGATACTTTATTGGTGCAGCTACAATTCCAAATATAATCTCAAGGGTTGGGCACATAAGAGTTTTTGCAGCATTTGCCTCTTTAGCATCATTGGTAATTTTAATTCATTCTATATTGATCAATCCGTTTATTTGGTTTTTGTTGAGAGTGTTGACTGGAATAAGTATGGTATGTATTTATACAGTTGCTGAAAGTTGGCTCAATGACAGATCTAGCAACAAAAATAGAGGAAGCGTTCTTTCTATTTATATGGTCATACTTTATGGAGCGATGGGCATTGGTATGTTTTTACTTAACTTTAGCAGTCCTCAAAATTTTCAACCATTTATATTAATTTCAGTAATTACTTCAGCTGCTCTAATTCCAATTTTATTAACTAAAAAAAAACCACCTACTTTTAAAAAAATTAAAGCGATGACACTGAAGAATCTTTATGAAGCATCTCCATTTGGAATGGTAAGTTCTTTTTTTTATGGAACTATCCAGGCTGCTCTATTTACTTTATTAGCAGTTTATGCAACATCAATGAATTTTACAATCTTTGAAATATCAATTGTAACTTTTTTATTAGCAATTTCTGGTGCCATTTCACAATTTCCAGTTGGAAAAATATCTGATATTTACGATAGAAGATTAGTAATTGTTATCTCAACTTTTGCTGCTGCAATATTTGCACTTTTTGCAATTTTAGTTTCAAGACAAATGTATTTACCAGATGGCTTAGCAACTAGTAAAACTTGGTTTTATATTTTTCTAATACTTTTTTCTTTTTGTAGTTTACCAATGTTTTCTCTAATTTTAGCTCATACAAATGACTACATACCAAAAGAAAAATTTGTTGCTGCAGGTGCAGGTCTACAATTTGTTTTTGGTTTGGGTGCAATGAGTGGTCCTTTTTTATGCTCAATATTTATGGATTTGGTTGGCTCTAATGGATTTTTTTTATTTTTAATGTTTTTTCATTCAGTAATTGGAATTTTTGGAATTTACAGAATGAAAATTAGACAAACAGTCGATAATCCAGATTCACAATTTGTTGCTATGCCTCAAACAATTACTCCGGCTGGAATTGAACTAAACCCTCAAACAGTGCCAATACAAGAGCCCAATCAAATAAAAAGTGAGATTGAAACTACTGAGACTAATACAATTATTGAACCATTAGAAAATAATACCGACTTGACTGAGCATTCAGAAAAAAATTAATATTAATTTTTAAGAACTTTTTCTATAGCTTTTGACATTTTAGCTAAAACTTCTTTTTTATTAAGTTTGTCAGTTTGTACTAAAATTGCATCTTTTACTTTTATTAAAGGGCTATTTTTTCTTTTCTTATCTAATAAAGTTCTATTGTTTAAAGATCTTCTTACTTCCACCAATGGAACCTTTTTTTTTATATCCAACCAGCGCCTATAAGCTGAAACTTTTAAATTACATTTGAAATAAAAAGCTAAATCATATTTTGGATTTTTTGCCAAAATTTTGCTTGCAATATCGCGTCCCTCAACACAAATTCTATTGTTCTTTTTTATGATCTTCATCTGTAATTCATGTACAATTTTTCTTACTTTTTTGTTTTTAGCTAAAACTGCTACATAATTAGAAATTTCTTCTGAATGAAGATTTTGTTTTGCAATAGCTTTGTAAGAAATTTTTTTAAATTTATTTTTTAAAAATAAAGTTATATTTTTAGGCTTTTCTTTAATAATCAACTTGCTACAATATCTATAAATTAAACCCGAATTTATTAATAAAAGATTATATTTCTTTGAAACTAGTTTTGCAGCTGTACTTTTTCCGCTTGCAGACTCACCATCGCATGCAATAATTAATTTTTTTAATTTAGCCATAAGATTTAATAGACTATTTAACTAATGAAAATACTTAAAGAGAATAAGTATATTTAAAATATTCAAATTCATTTTTATGTAAAGCGTATATCATTTCTTTATTTTCATTATCAATTAAGTTTTGAAAATTAAATGGTCTTTTATAACCAATCTTTACTTTTGGTAAAGAATTCAAATCTAGTGGAAGACCTATGCGTTTACTAATAAAGGATAAATCATCTTTCATGTTTTCAAAAGACCCTATAAAGTCTAATACTACTTTATCATTGATAGAATAAATTGGCCAGTTAGTTGAAGGAGTAGCAACTAAATTTTCAGGGTCATCTTTAATTTTAAGTTTTCTTTTTAAAAATTCTTTGAAATCAACTTTTTTTACCCTATCTCTAGTCCTCCAAAAATAATCACTTATTTCAAAATCAAAAGGATTTCTAACAAATGAAAATTTAAAATAATCTTTCCATGAATTTGGATCAAAACGCATAACTATGTCAGCAGTGGGACAATCTGGATTTAATCCAAGTTTATTTTGATAGCACCTTTTAATTGAACTATTTACAAATTCGGAAAAATACATTTTTTTATTCTGTAATTTGCTTGCTAAAATTTTTTTTAGAAGAAGGCTATAAGAAGAAGTTGAAAAAAAAGTATCCATAATGGCTTTTCTATTCATTTTACCATTTCCACTTAATGTTTCATTCCAAGACCCTATTTGAATATCATTCGGCCCAAGATACTTATTTAAAGCAACTTGTATTGAGGTACCTGCACATTTTCGCCCATGTAAAAATATAAATTTATATTTGTGACTAATAATCATAAAATTATAATTATCTTTTATTTTATTATTATCACGTGATTTTATTATATATAACTATATTTTAGATTTATGAATAAAGAAAACGCTAGTAAACTCTGGAAAATTATTCAGGAAGCTGGCGATTATTTAGTTGGTCAATTACCTGATCATCCTAATCACCCTAAAGGAAGAAACTCATATGCTCATATTGCTCTTTGTGTTAAAAATAAGTTTGGCTTAAGTTACAAAGATATTCCTGATGAAAAATACGATGAGGTAATCAAATATATTGAATTTTTAAAACAAAATCCGAGTTAAAATTCATTGCTTAGGAAAATAATCTTTTAGTTCACCTTCTCTGTAAACATCTGCAGTACAACAATGAAGGCCACCTCCAAATGCATATGCGTCTCTTAAATCCACAGGAATAACCTCCATACCTAATTTATCTAATTGCTCTGCCTGGTAAACTTCACTTTTTTCAACACACACAGTTTTAGGATCAAGTACCAAGACATTCATTGACAACCAAACAGATGAATAACACAGTGCTGGAGGCTCATTATGTGCTGGTTGTGCGCTATCAATAATTTCCCAACCATTATTCTCAAATAATTTTCTTTGGTCTTTTGGTAGTCTTCTTTGGGGGTTGTTAATAATTAAACCCTCTTTAATTGGTGTAAAAGTTGCATCAATGTGAATAGGATATGGATCACCTGGAAAATTTACAGCATGAACTCTATGATCTTTATAATGTCTTTTTATCCAGTCAATGCCCTTTAAATTGGTAGTAAATCCATGTTGAACAACTAAATCTTTGCCAAACCTTAAAACATCAGCTGCATCAAACAAAGGTTCTTCCTCTGTCGTGACAAAGTATTTTTTTTCAGTCCATTCTAATCTTTTTTGAACACCAATCTTATCGGATAAATAATCTTTTCTATAATCTTCATTTGTTAATCTTGGTTTGGGAGCAGACTCATGTCTCATATTTGGATCTTTGTTATAATAATGCTTCAGTAATGGTCTATAACATAAATATTCAAACCACCTGCAACGATAGCTCATAGTTGCCTCTAAAATTTCATTTCCAACTGTTAACAAAACATCTCTAGGAGGCATGCAGCCAAACATTGTCTCAGCTTCCCAATCAGGGGTTGATGTTTTCTGACTAAAATCAATTGGGGTTGGTCGATCAACTTTAATTCCTCTTTTCTTAAGCATTTTTGTAAAATCATCTAAAAGTTGATTTGCTTTATCAATGCTATCTTTAGTTCTAGGACCAAACTGACCTCTCATATCACTATCTTCTGGTACTTTTGCATCTAACGCAGGTTCTGGAGCTGGAATGCATGTTCCATCAGCTCTTCCAACAATCACATGTTTTAATGGATCCCACTCGTTCCAACTATTAACTATTGTTTTATTATTAATCATTTTGATTAAGTTTTTATAATATTGTGCTCAGGGCCAAAAGGAAATTTTGTAATGTTTTCTGCACCATTTTTGCCTATTATCAGAATGTCATGTTCTCTATAACCTCCTGCCCCTGGCTTTCCCTCTGGTATCATAATCATAGGCTCCATTGAGATAACCATATTTTCCTCTAAAACAGTATCAATATCTTCTCTAAGCTCTAATCCAGCTTCTCTTCCATAAAAATGAGAAAGAACACCAAATGAATGACCGTAACCAAAAGTTCGGTATTGAAGATAGCCAAGTTCTGCAAATAATTCATTGAGCTCGTGACAAATTTCTGAACATTTCGCACCTGGTTTAATTAATTCCAATCCACGTTTATGAACTTTGATATTTGCCTCCCATGCTTTTAAAGATGCCTCATCTGCTTGATCTAAAAATAAAGTTCTTTCAAGTGCTGTATAATAACCTGAAATCATAGGAAATGTATTAAGGGAAATGATGTCTCCTTTTTGAAGTTTTCTATTTGTTTTCGGGTTATGAGCCCCATCAGTATTAATTCCTGACTGAAGCCATACCCAGGTATCCATATACTCTGCTCCAGGATAAGATTTTGCAATTTCTCTTTCCATCTTATCTCTTCCAGAAATTGCAATTTCTAACTCTGTATTGCCTTCTCTAATATTTTTAACAATTTCCTCACCTCCAAGGTCAGCAATTCGTGCTCCATTTCTTATAATCTCTATTTCTTCATAAGATTTGATCATCCTTAAATTCATTAAATCTTTAGCAACATCTGAAAAGACTGAAAATGAGAACAATGAACCAATTTTATCTCTCATATCTAGCGTAATATGATCATATTCAAGCCCTATATACTTTGGTGGCTCGTCTCTACCAATAATTGATACTATTGCTTTTAAAAAATTATCTCTTTTCCAATCTGTATAAATAATATTATCACAATGTGATCTCCTCCACGGCTGACTTGCATCTATATTAGCTGAAATTGTAGAGATTTTATCTTTAGTTATAACACATCCATAAGGCCTTCCAAAAGAACAATAAATAAAACCTGTATAATAAGCAATGTTATGCATTGAAGTTAAAATAATCATATCTAAATTATTTTTTTCCATCACTTTCCTTAAATTAAGAACTCTTTGAGAGTATTCTTTATTTGAAAAAGGGAGTTTTGCTTTTTCTCCATTTTTTAATTCAAAAAAATCTGGTCTTTCCATATTATTATTTTGATTAATTTAATCCGATATATCTTTTATTCCATCTCATTATTAAACTATAATAAAATAAAGATATAAACAAAAAGAAGCCGCCAATAATTGTGTTGGAATCAGGTATTTCATTAATTCCAAACAAAGGTAACCATACCCAAAAAATTCCTCCAATAACTTCTGTTAAAGATAATAAAGTCAATTCAGCAGCAGGAATTGCTTTAGATCCTATTGAATATAAAATTAAACCTAAACATACTAAAGTCCCATGTAATGAAAATAAAGAACTGTTATAGCTTGTTGAAAAAAATACTTGTCCTTTGAACAAAATTATAATTGTAGCAAATACAAAACAAAAGAATCCTGCAAAAGCAACTGTTGTAAATTTAGGAGTTTCTTTTCTCCATCTTAAAGTAACTGAGAAAACAGAAAAACCTACAGAAGAAGTAATTCCAAAAATGAATCCTACTAGAGAGTTTTCTCCAGTGTTCCCAAATGCCATAATAGCAATTCCAACTGTAGCAATGATAATTGATATCCAAACATTTGTTGAAATTTGCTCTTTTAAAAAAATAAAAGCCAATAGTGCTGTAAAAAAGGGCATAGCTGCTAAACACAACAATGTAATAGCAGCTGTAGTATTTGTTATTGAATAAATAAAAGAAATCATAGCAATCCCAAGGCCTGAACCACCTAAAATTCCTGATATTCCTATTTTCAAGTAGTTCTTCCAAAATTTAGTACCCTCCTCAAAATAAAGATAAAGGTTAAGTAATGTAAAAATTGTAAGGCCTCTTCCAAAAATATATTGCCAGGGTACTAGGTTTGGATTATCCATATATCTGACTACTAAAGGTCCGAAAGACCATAATATACCTGCAAACAAAACAACGGGAACTGCAATTCTAGGATTTCTTAATTCAAGCATTCGCGAGAGAATAATTCTAAAAATTTACAACTACAACAAAATTTTAAGGACTTTAGTCTAAAATTTTATTTGAAATGTTTGGAAAAAAACAATCAATAATTTGACCCTTTTTAAATTTTGATTGTCCATTAGGTAACACTGCCCATATATTTGATCTAACAAAAGAGTTAATTCTAAAGGACTCTTGACCGGGTAAAAGTTCTACCTGTACTTTACCATTTTTAGTTGTGTTAAGTTTGCTTTTTACAAATCTTGTTATGTTATTCTTTTTTTTAAAACTATTTTTCAATATTGCTTTAATTGGTTTTTCTGGGGTCAAATTTAATATATTTTCCAAATAAGGATAAACAAAAAACCTAAAACATGCTGAAGATGAAATTGGATTTCCAGGTAACCCAAATATCGCTTTTTGTCTAATTCTTGCAAATAATATTGGTTTTCCTGGCCTAATCATTACACTCTTAAAATATTGTGTGGTTTTAAATTTTTTTACAATATTAGGAACATAATCAAATTTGCCTGCTGATACTGCTCCAGAAGTTAAAATAATATCAAATTTTGAATTTAAGATTTTTTTAATTTTTGATCTAAATAAACTTTGATGGTTATCTCTCAAAATACCAGCATTTTTAAAATTAAATAAAAAATTTTTACTTAAATTTTCAATATAATGACTATTTGAATTTCTTACTTTCCAATTCGGAATTTTATTAGAATTAGATATTTCATTACCTGTAGAGAAAAAAATAATATTTATTTTTTTCTTAACTTTTATTTTCTGAACCCCCAATGTTTTAAGAGCTAAAATATGATTTGGTTGAATAATTGTCCCTTTTTTAATAATCAATTGTCCTTTTTTATAATCTGATCCTTTAAATCTTACATGATTATTTTTACTTACTTTATTATCAATTATAATAGATTTTGGATTATGTATATTGGGATAAAAATTAATCTTTTCAATTGGTATTATAGTATTAAAGGGTTTTGAAATTATTCCTCCAGTCATAATCTCAATTGTATTAAATTTTTTTACTCTTTTATTAAATGGTTTATTCCCTGCTGCAATAGATCCTACAATTATAAATTGCTTTGGTTTTTTTTTACTTAGATTTTTTGTGTCCTTTGAGTTAATTGCAAAACCATCGAAAGCAGCATTGTCACCTAATGGATGGTTAGATGGAGAAATAATATCTTTTGCAACAACTCGATTTAAAGAATTTTTACTTAAAATTTCTTCATCTTGAATTTGAATTTTTGCTTTTTTTAAAATTTTTTTTGCTTGTTGATAATTAATCATTTAAAATTTTTTCTGCCATTTCTAAATCTTCTTTAGTGTTAATATTAAAGAATGGATCTTGTTTTTCAAAAGTCATATTAATTATCCTAACACCAATATCATTAGCCCATCTTTCAACTTTTCTAGTTCCTATTTCAAGATCTTTATCCAATTGATCGACTAAATGAACTGACCATAAACCAAATATATTATGTCTTTTTTCACCAGATTTCATAAAAAATAATTCACTTTCTTTTTCGTTAACTCTTTTTAAAAAATCATTAAAATTATCAATTTTAAAAAAAGGTGTGTCTGAAGGAAAAGATGCAATCCACTGATATTTCTTATTATTATCCTTTACCCATTTCATGGCGCTAAAAATACCTCCTAATGGTCCTAAGTTTTTTTTAAAATCTTCAATCTTTATAATCTTGTCTGAATTTAAGTATTGAATTGAGCTATTAGCGACAATTAACACTTCATTAAAATCATCCAAAATTTCTTTGAGAATATAATCAATAAGCATTTTGCCTCCTAATTTAGCTTGAGATTTATCTTCACCAAATCGTTTTGATTTTCCTCCAGCTAGTACTACAGGCAAAATATTGTTATGTTGCATAATAAAAATATAAAACATTAAAAATTGAATTAAAGAAATTAAATGGATTTACGAATTTTAGAAATAGCCTCTCATACCGATAATAATAAGGTTTTAACCAATCCAACTCACAATTTTAAAAACAAAAATCCTCTTTGTGGGGATGAAATGGAAATAAGTCTTGTTGTTAAAGATGAAATTGTGAAAGATATGGGATATCAATGTAAATCTTGTGTTTATTGTCAAGCATCTGTCAGCTTATTATCAAGAAAAATAAAGAATAAGAAAGTAGATGAAATTAAAAACTTTATATCACTCTCAGAAAAAATATTTGAAGATGCAAAATTTAATTTAAGCAAACATTGGAATGATTTTAAGGAATTATTTGACAAAAAAAATATCTCTAGGAAAGAATGTCTACTTCTTCCTTTAAGAACTGTACTTAAAGCACTTAAATAAAATGATAAAAATAAATAAAGAAATTTTTAAAAAAGCTTTGTTAGCTGGAATTTTTTCAGCATTTACAATTGGTGTCCTTACAGTTTTAACCTACAAAACTGCTCTAGGTTTATTCATCGCTGGATCATTTGGATCTTCAATGGTTTTATTATTTGGTTTTCCAGAAAGTCCATTTGCTCAACCAAAAAATGTTTTTTTTGGTCATTTAGTTACAGCACTTGTTGGTGTAGTCTTTGTTATTTTTATTCCTCTACCTATGTATATTAATATAGCATTAGCTGTGGGAGTTGGAATTTTTTTTATGATTTTGTTAAATATTGTCCATCCACCCGCTGGGGGTAACCCAATAATGGTAATTATTGGAAGTGTTTCATATGATTACTTGCTAAGTCCAATAATTTTTGGGTGTATCATTATAATTTCATTAGCAATATTAATTAATAAATTTTTACTTAAAAAGAATTATCCGTTAAAATGATTTAATGAATTCTAAGTATAAGGTTCTCAAATTTAAAAAAAATAAATTTGAAAATACCAATGATTTAATTTCGATAGAAGAGCCTCTTGAAATTTCACTTAAATATCAAGATCAAAATAAATGGATAACTAGTAATCTATCAATCACAATGAGAACACCGGGTCATGATGAAGATTTAGTAAGAGGTTTTTTATTTAACGAACAAATAATTCAAAACTTAAATGAAATAAAAGAAATAGAAAGTATCGGCAACAAAGTTGGTCAATACAATATTCAAAATAAAATATTAATTACTTTAGATAATTCAAAAAATATTAATATTTCTAAAATAAAGAGAGATTTTTTAACAAATTCATCATGTGGGGTTTGTGGTAAATCATCACTTGATGCTTTAGAAATTATCAAAAAAGAAAAAGTGTCTAATATAGAACCCAAATTATCTAAAGAAACTATTATTAAATCACCATCAGTATTGAGAGATAATCAATCTGAATTTTCAAAGACAGGTGGAATTCATGCAAGTGGTTTGTTTTCCTCAGATGGAAAATTAATATCTTTAAGAGAAGACGTGGGTAGACATAACGCCTTAGATAAAATGATAGGAAATGCCTTGTATAAAAACCAAATTAATCCAAAAAATCAGTTCATCACATGCTCAGGACGTCTAAATTTTGAACTAGTCCAGAAAGTTTTGATGACAAATATTGGCCTAATGATTGGTGTGGGTGCGCCAACTAGTCTAGCAATAGATCTTGCGAATAGGTTTGACATGACCTTGATAGGTTTCGTAAAAGAGGATAGTTTTAACGTTTACACAAATAACCAAAAAGTTATTATAAATTAGAATTGCAGAAAATTTAGTGTCAAAAAATATTAGTAATTTATCTGGTAGAATTGGTTTAAAAGACAACCTATTTAAAAAGATGTCTGAAAACGTTCTTAACGACTCTCCAAAAGATATTAAAGATATTGCTAAAGAATATAATTTGGGAGTTTCAACCATTCACGGGGCAGAGAGTTTTTATGAGTTTTTAAGACCATCTCACAGAGAAAAAAAAGCTTTTGTTTGTAATGGCAGTGCGTGCATGTGTGCTGGAACTCAAGAAAAACTGAAAGAAACCCTAAAATCTAAACTTGGAAATGACAAAGTAGGAGAAATGTTTTGTTTGGGTCACTGCTATGAAAATCACGCATTCCACTATGATGGAGAAAACTATGCGGGAAAAGATATAGAAAAGATTGATCAAATTTTAAAAGGAGAAGATATTAAACAAGAAAAATTTTATTCTAAAAGTTATGCAACAACTAGCTTTTTGATGGATGATAAACTTTTGTCAACAGATCAATTTAAAGAACAGCTAAAAAAATTTTTAAAAACAGATAAAAAAGAAATCATTAAATCTTTACTAGACTCGAACCTTACAGGAAGAGGTGGCGCAGGTTTTCCAACAGGAATGAAATGGGATTTTTGTAGTAAAGCAAAAGGTGATAAAAAATATGTTATTTGTAACGCTGATGAAGGAGACTCAGGTGCATTTTCAGATAGATACCTTTTAGAGGATCAACCCTTAAAGGTTATTTTTGGAATGGTAATGTGCGGCCTGGTAATTGGTGGTGATGAAGGAGTATTATATATCAGAGGTGAATATCCAAAATCTATAGAGGCAATAAATGGATGCATCAATGAACTTAAAAAATTAAACTTGCTTGGTGAAAGTATTTTAGGTACTGACTTTTCTTTTGATCTTGGAATTTGCATTGGTCAGGGTGCATACATATGTGGAGAAGAAACTGCTTTAATTGCATCTATAGAAGGAAGACGAGCAGAAGTAGATGTTAGACCTCCTTTCCCAGTTACAGAGGGACTTTATAAAAAACCAACCGTAGTTAACAATGTTGAAACTTTAGCAGCAGCAACTGGAATTTTAATAAATGGTGCAGAAAAATTTTCATCAATTGGAAATAAAAAATCTGCAGGAACTAAACTAGTTTGTTTAGATAGTTTTTTTAATAATCCTGGTGTTTATGAAATTGATATGGGAACACCAATGAAAAAAATATTTAATGAAATAGGCGGTGGATATAAAGAACCTGTTAAAGCGTTTCAAATTGGTGGACCTTTGGGTGGTGTAGTTCCAATAGATGAAATTGAAAATCTAAATTTAGATTTTCAAGAATTTGGTTCTAAGGGTTTTATGTTAGGTCATGCAAGTGTTGTGAGTATTCCCAAAGATTTTCCGATGACAGAATATATTCATCATTTATTTGAATTCTCTGCTGAAGAATCATGTGGAAAATGTTTTCCTGGAAGATTGGGTTCTTACAGAGGTAAAGAAATGTTTGATCAACTTAAGAAAAAGACAGCTAAAATTCCACTAAAATTATTAAATGAATTATTAGTTACCATGCAAAAAGGCTGTTTATGTGCTCTTTGTGGGGCAATACCTACTCCCATTATGAACATCTTAAAGTATTTTGGTGATGAAATTAAAAGTGATATGGTAAAAGATAATTAATGAGCTCTGAAAAAAGAAAAATTGCATATATAGATGGCAAGCCTTATGAAATAGGTGCTAATCATACATCTATTTTAAAATTTGTTAAAAGTTATGTTGGAGAAAAAAAGGTTCCAACTCTTTGTGATGATCCAAATTTAGCACCTTATGGGGCATGTAGAGTATGTTCTGTTGAGGTAGCATTGGAAAAAGACGGCCCAACAAAAGTGGTTGCATCATGCCATACTCCAGTAGCTGAAAATCAACATATTTTCACTTCGAATCAAAACCTTCAAGATTTAAGAAAAAACATTGTAGAACTAGTTTTAACAGACCACCCGATGGAATGTGGAACTTGCGAAGTGAACAATAATTGTGAACTTCAAACTGTGGCTAATGATTTAGGAATTTCAGACCATAGATATAATAGTCCAAAACAACATAAAGGTATTCCTAGAGATACTTCTCATGATTACATGAGAATGAATTTAGATAACTGTATTAATTGTGGAAGATGTGTGAGAGCTTGTGATGAAATTCAAGGTTCATTTGTTCTTACAATGTCAGGTAGAGGTTTCGAATCTAGAATTACAACTGACAATGATATGATGTTTGGAGATTCATCTTGTGTTTCATGTGGAGCTTGTGCTCACACATGTCCAACTGATGCAATTTCAGATGTCTTTCAATCTAAATCAGCTGCTGTAGATAAAAAGGTAAGAACAACTTGTTCATACTGTGGAGTTGGATGTAATTTAGAAGCATCAATTAAAGATAATAAAGTTGTTGCAATTGACACTCCAAAACAAACAGAAGTAAATGCTGGTCATACTTGCATTAAAGGTAGGTATGCATTTGGTTTTTATGATCATCCTGACAGACTTAAAACTCCATTAATTAAGAGAAATGGAAAATTTGAGGAAGCAACATGGGATGAGGCATATGATTTTATAAAAAAAGAAATGCAAAGGATCACTAAAAATCATGGACCTGATGCTTTTGCGGGTATTTCTTCAGCAAGATGTACTAATGAAGAAAATTATGTATTTCAAAAAATGATAAGAGCAGCTGTTGGTACTAACAGTGTAGACTGTTGTGCAAGAATTTGTCATTCACCTACTGCATGGGGAATGCAACAAACATTTGGTACTGGAGCTGCAACTAATTCAACTGAAGATATTTATCATGCAGATCTATTTTTAGTTATAGGTGCAAATCCAACAAATGCACATCCTGTTACTGGGGCTAAAATTAAACAACAAGTAATGAAAGGAAAAAAACTTATAGTTTTAGATCCTATTACGACTGAGCTTGCAAAGCTTGCTGACTATCATATTAAATTAAGACCTGGAACTAATGTGGCTGTACTTAATATGATGTTACATTTTATAATTAAATCAAAATTATATAACGCTGATTTTGTAAGAGATAGAACAGAAGGATTTGATAATTTTCTTAAAGAAATTGAAAGACAAGATGTTGACCACTTAGCAAAAGTTGCTGGAGTAGATAAACAACTTGTTAAAGAAGCTGCAATTGCATATGCAACTGCAAAAAATTCAATGGAGTTTCACGGTCTAGGAGTTACAGAACACGAACAAGGTTCAAAAACAGTGATGCTTATTGCTGACCTTGCGATGATTACAGGTAACATTGGAAGAAAAGGTGTGGGAGTAAATCCTCTTAGAGGACAAAATAATGTTCAGGGTGCAGCAGACATGGGATGTCAGCCTCATCAAGGTGCAGGATACTTTGAAGTCTCAGATGAAAAAAATCAAAAATTCTATACTGAAAAATATGGTGTGACACATCCAACAAAACCTGGTTTAAAAATCCCTCAAATGTTTGAGGCAGCAATTAACAAAGAACTAAAAGGAGTGTGGATTATTGGTGAGGATATAGTTCAAACAGATCCTAATAGTGCGCATGTAATTGAAGCAATGAACTCCTTAGAACTTTTAGTAGTTCAAGAAATATTTATGAGTGAAACAGCAAAATTAGCTACTGTGGTTCTTCCAGGAACTACTTTTTTAGAAAAAGATGGAACTTTCACTAACACTGAAAGAAGAGTGCAAAGAGTTAACCGAGCAGTCCCTCCTCTCCCTGGAACAAAACCAGATGGAGTTATAGTAACGGATATGATGCAAAAACTTGGGTTTAATCAACCTACTTATGATGCAGATCAAGTATTAGCAGAAATTGCTGATATTGTTCCATTCTTTAAAGGAATTACAAGAGAAAGATTAGGAAAAATGGGTTTACAGTGGCCTGTGAAAGAAGATGGAACAGACACTCAAATATTACACACTGAAGAATTCAAACTAGGAAAAGGTCGATTGAAAAACTTTGATTGGAAAGAGTCATCTGAAATTGAAGCTAATCATAAAGATTATCCACTAATATTAACAACTAGTCGAGTTTTACAGCACTATAATGCTGCTACGATGACAAGAAGAACAAGTAATATAAATATTGTTGATGAGGATGTTCTGTTAATTCACCCTAAAGATGCAGCTAATAGAGATTTAAATACGGGTGATATTGGAAGACTGTATTCAGGAAGAGGAGAAGTTGCTTTAAAGGTAGAAGTAACTGATAAAGTAAAAGAAGGAATAGTTTTTACAACTTTCCATTTCCCAGAACATATGGTTAACATGGTGACTGGACATGGAAAAGATGAAGAAACAATGTGTGCTGAGTACAAAGTTTCCTCAGTACAAGTGCAAAAAATTTCAAACCAATTTAAAACTGAAATACAACCAAAAGAAAATCAAGCTGAAGTAAGCTAATTAAAATGACCATAGGATGGCATTTTAACAATACCTATTCAAAACTTTCTGAAACTTTTAGAGAAAATATAAAACCTATTCCTGTAACAAATCCTGATTTAGTAATACTCAATAAAACTTTAGCCTCTGAATTAAATCTAGATTTTTCTAAAATTGATAAAGAGGAACTTTCAAAAATTTTTTCTGGAAATTTATTACCAGCTGGAAGTAATTCTATTGCACAAGCCTATGCTGGACATCAGTTTGGCCATTTTACAATGCTTGGAGATGGTAGAGCAGTATTAATTGGAGAGCATACAACTAGATCAAATAAAAAATATGATATTCAATTTAAAGGCTCAGGAAAAACTGCATTTTCTAGGAATGGTGATGGACGTGCTGCCTTAGGTCCAATGTTAAGAGAATACATAATTAGTGAAGCTATGCATAAATTAAAAATACCTACTACACGAAGCTTAGCTGTAGTAAAAACTGGAGAAGATATCCAAAGAGAGAAAGTTTTGCAAGGTGCTGTGCTTACTCGAGTTGCATCTAGCCATATTAGAGTTGGTACATTTCAGTATATAGCAGCAAGACAAAAAGAGGATGAATTAATGACTTTGTTAGATTATACGATTGATAGACACTATCCAGAAATTAAGGATTCAAATAATAAACCTTTAGACTTAATCAACCTTTTAATAGAAAGGCAATGTAATTTAGTAGTGAACTGGATGAGAGTTGGTTTCATACATGGTGTTATGAATACTGACAATATGGCTATCTCGGGAGAAACTATTGATTACGGACCTTGTGCATTTATGGATACTTATGATCCAAAAACTGTATTTAGTTCAATTGATCAAACAGGTAGATATGCTTATTGTAATCAACCCGTTATTACAAAATGGAATTTAGCCAGATTTGCTGAATGTTTAATTCCTTTAATTAATGAAGATCAAGAAAAAGCTATCAAAATTGCTACTGAGACAATTAATTCTTTTGAGAAAAAATATGAAGAAAAGTGGATGAACATGATGAGAGATAAATTGGGATTGTTTGGTTTAGATGATAAAGATAAATTTTTAATTTTAGATCTTTTAACTTGGATGCATGAGAAAAAAGCAGATTATACAAACACATTTTGTCATTTGATGAATATCGATCTAAAACAAGTTGAATTATATAATGATAAAGATTTTATTAACTGGAAAAAAAGATGGGAAGATAGATCTTCAAAAAATAATAGTACATCAAAAAAATCTATGGAATTAATGAGAAATAACAATCCATTATTTATCCCAAGAAACCATAAAGTTGAAGAAGCTCTAGAAGCTGCAGAACAAAATGACTTAAAACCATTCAATAAAATTTTAGAAATTTTAAAGAAACCCTATGATGAACAGATAGGTACTGAAGGTTATCAGTCTCCTTCTGTATCAGATGAAAAATATCAAACTTTTTGTGGGACTTAATTATTAAAGAACATAGGGTTCAGGTCTTGCTTTTTTACCTAAAACTCTTTCAACTGCCATATTCGAGATATCAATAGATTGATATGCGCCTGTGGTAATCAATTCTGTAAGAGCTCTCCCTATTCCTGGAGCTTGCATTAGTCCTCTACCAGTAAATCCTGTTGCTAAATATACGTTTTCAAACTTAGGATGTTTGCCAACAACTGCATTGTTATCAAGTCTATTACAATCATAATATCCAGCCCAACCACCAGTAAGTTTTAGCTCCTCCATAGCAGGTATTCTTTGGGCTAAAGCAGGCCAAACTAATTCTTCAAAATCATCCCATGCTGGCTCTAAATCATCTGCATCAAAAACTGATTTTGGTGACCCTGCTAAGTATTCTTTTCCCTCAGGTCTCCAATATACACCAGTTGTCAAATCACCAGTCAACGGCATTTCAGGAATATGTTTTGGGCATTTAACTCTAAACACTGTGTGTTTTTGAGGTTCGACAGGAATATCTTCCAACAATTCTTTTGTCCAGCATCCAGCAGCAGAAATAATTGTTTTAGCTTTTATTTCAGAAAGTGATTTTACTTCACCTTTTATAAACTCAGCGCCAAGTTCAGTTGCTTTGCTTTTTAAGGCGCTGTGAAACATAAAAGGATCTATCCATCCCTCACTCTGATTATCTGTAAATGTTGCAGTTTCAATTCCTTCACTATTAATGTATGGAAAATATTTTGTTAACTCTGAGCCTTTAATATTTTTTGTTCCAGCTTCACAAGCTTTATGATTTTCTAAAGCCTTATACTGTTCTTCGGCATGTTCAGGTCCAAACATAAGTAGGTAACCATTTGTTACCATACTAGCAGTTGGATTAGGATTTTTTTCAGTCTTGAGCAATTCAGGAATTTGAAAAATAAACTCTCTAGCAAATTTACCTAACAAAATATTTTCAGTTTGAAAAAACTGTCTTCTAAAACCTCCAAGTGAAAGAGGAAAAGATGCATTTTTATAAGTTGGGTCTCTTTCAATTACTTTTACTTTTCTACCTTCTTTAGATAGAAAATAAGCTGAAGCAGCTCCAATTATTCCACCACCGACTATTACTACATCATCCATTTAATTTAATATAAGTAAGTTAAAATTCAGAAATAGTGCAAAGCAACACCAAAGTAAATAGGGAATCATGAGATAATAGCTCACAATATTGACACGTTTAAATCTCAACATGAGAATTATTATCATTAATATTAAACCAATTAAAACAAACAGAGCTAGTAATATTTGATGTAACCCAAAAAAAACAATACTCCAAGTTGTATTAAATAAAATATGAATGAAATATAGGTAGACTGTACTCAAATTTCTGTTTTTACTATGCCAAAAAAACCAAATAGCTAAAGTCATCATCAGATATAAAGCTGTCCAAACAGGTGCAAATATCCAATCAGGGGGATTTAAATTTGATTTAACAAGTTGAGAATACCAAGGATCTTTAAAACTGATAGTTATTAAACCCCCAATAAATGATGCTGAAAATGTTATTATAAAAAAAAGAATGAATGATAAAAATTTATTTTTAAGCATTTAGGTATTATACATATTAATAAATGAATAAAAAAACTATTTGGATAACTGGTGGAAGTACGGGCATTGGAAAAGCTTTAGCCATAAAATTTGCCAATGAAGGATGGAATGTAGCCATATCAGCAAGAAGGGAAAATTTACTCAAGGAAATTTCTGAAACGTATGAAAATATACATTCTTTTCCATTAGATGTAACAAACAAAAATAGATGTAATGAAGTTTTTAATGATATAAAAAATAAATTTAACGAAGTTGATATTTGCTTTTTTTCTACAGGTACCTGGAATCCAAAAAAAGAGAAGGACATAGATGTAGAACAAATTGAAGATGTTTTTAAAGTGAATTTCTTTGGAACGGTCAATAGCATTAAAGCAGTTGAAAAATACTTTAAAGAAAAAAAGAGTGGTATAATTACTATTGTTTCTTCGATTGCAGGTTACAGAGGATTGCCTAACTCAACAGGTTATGGACCTTCTAAATCAGCACTAAATAATTTAACTGAAAGTTTATATTTTGACTTTAAAAGATTTGGAGTTCGAGTTTGTCTAGTTTCTCCAGGTTTTATTAAAACACCTATGACTGACAAAAATGATTTTAAAATGCCATTTTTAAAAACTCCTGAATACGCTGCAGATAAAATTTACGATGGATTAATTAATAAAAATAGTTTTGAAATACATTTTCCAAAAACATTAACAATTATATTAAAAATTTTCAGCTTCTTACCTAGCAAATTATATTTTGGTTTAGTTGGTCGAATGACTAAATATCAAAAAAAATAATTAATCTTTTACAAAAACTACAGTTAATTCAGCAACTTTAAAACCGAATTTAGTCATTGTGGCTCTATTAATTGCCACTCTATCATCTTGCTTGAAAATCCAGTCATCAAAAGTAATTTTTAATTCTTTTCCTTTAACTGGAACAAGTAATACATATTCAAATTTAAAAGCTGATCCATAAGAATATCCTTTAGCTTTTCCAACAACATCACCAGCTGTTCCTTCGTAATTATTTTCATCTATTTTTGTAATTGTCCATTCTCTGTCTTGAATTTCACCATCATCCCAATTAAATTTTTCTTTAAGAATTAATTTTTTACCATCCCAGGTTCCATCTAAATCGGCAGAAAATTGTCTTGTAACTTTGCCAGATCTATTTTGTAAAACTCCCCAAGCTTTTACATTTCCAGTTAAATATTCTTCAATGACTAGTCTTGGTTCTTTATTTTTAAAATCTTCTGGTTTCATGGCACTATTATTTGAGCAACTTGTAATTAAGAATAGTGAAATTATCAATAAAATTGATTTAATAGGTTTAAAATAACTCATTAATATCTCCATAGGTTGTTATTTATTTTGCATTGAAAATTGTATTAAATCTATATTCTTTGATTTAAAACCAGCCTCACAATAAGACAGATAAAATTCCCACATTCTTTTAAAAGTTAAGTCAAATCCTTGACTTTTTATCGAGTCCCATTTTTTTAAAAACTCATTTCTCCATATAGCTAAAGTATTTGCGTAGTGATCTGCATAAGAAATATAAGAATTTATAGTTAATCCGTTATCAGAAACATATCGATTAATACTATTTTTGTTTGGTAAAAAGCCCCCCGGAAAAATATATTTTTGAATAAAATCTTGTTTATTTTTATATCTATCAAATAATCTGTCATCTATTGTTATTGCCTGAATGGCAGCTTTACCACCATCAGATAAATTATTTTTTATAGTTTTAAAATATCCCTCTAAATAATTTTGACCAACAGCCTCTATCATTTCTATTGAGGCAACTGAATTATATTTGCCGTTAAGATCCCTATAATCTTTTATCTCGATATTAACTTTTTCATTTAAACCACATTTAAAAATTCGCTCTTTTGCATATTCAAATTGCTTTTTTGATATTGTTATACAATCAAGTTTAACATCATATTTTTTACCTAAATATTCTGCAAAACCACCCCAACCACATCCAATCTCTAAAACTTTATCACCATTATTTGGTTTGATAAGATCTATTAATTTTTGATATTTATTGTTTTGGGCTTCAGAAAGATTTTTCGATTTATCATCAAATATAGCACTAGAGTAGGTTAATGTGTCATCTAACCAAAGAGAAAAGAAATCATTACCTAAATCATAATGTTTAGCAATATTTTCTTTGCTTCGATTTTTCGTATTTTTGATAATTTTGTTTTTAACAAAATTAAATATTGGAAAGTCTAGAAGTCCTGAAAACTTATATATCACTTGAATATTTCTAGCAGTTAATTCAATTAAATTTGATAAATTATCTGTTTCAAATTCTCCTCTCATATAACTTTCAGCAAATCCAATACTGCCACCTCTAATAAGATTATAACAAAAATTTGGTTTCTTAATTACAATGTTTGCTTTCAATTTTTCTTCTGAATTTCCAAATTTTAAAATTTTTCCATCAACAGTTGTTAATTCAAGATATCCATAATTAACATTATTTAGAAATTTAAAAACTATTTTATCTGCTGTTTTATTTAAAAACATTAATTTTCTACTGTTATATTATTTTTAATTTTTAACTTTTTTTTCACAAATTTAATTCCTTTAATCCACAATTTAAACGCTTCAAAATGTATCGCAGAAATTATTTTAAATGTCATTAAGGGGTGTTTTAGGTATGAATTCATTAAATTTTCACTTGTCAAATCAGATCTTTTGCCATCTTGGGATGCAAAAAGAATTTTTCCTTCTTGATCGTACTGATCTATTTTAACTGACAAATTCTCTCCTGGGTTTAATATCCTAAAAAAATAATTACAATTCATTTCAATAAATGGTGAAACATGAAATTTTTTTGAGCAATTATTTTGAATTAACTTATTTTCACTTTCTACTTTAAATACATAAGTGTGTTGTTCGCCAAACGTATTTTTAACCTCATACAAAATAGAAATTAAATTTTCATCTTTGTCATATATAAAAAAAATACTCAGGGGATTAAAAACATATCCTAATATTCTAGGATAGCACAAAAGTTTAATCTTAATATTTTCGGTGCTTATGTTGTTATTTATTAAATTCAATTTTACCCAATTTAGAAGAGATGAGCCATCACGTTCACCGTGGTCTTTCTCATGGAAACTAATTAAATTAAATTTATTAAACGAAAAAAATTTTAAGTTTTTGTTAAGCTCTTCGAGCTCTGAAAGATCAATAAATAAAGAGAATACTTTATACTTAAAGAAATGCTCTTTTGGCTTAAATCTTTTATGGATTACACTTCCATTATATATACAAGAATTAGTCATCTAGGTTTTGTAGCATTTCAATAGATGATTTTATTCCATCTTCATGAAATCCGTAACCAAAATAACTTCCACAAAAAAGTAAATCTTTTTTATTTTGTATTTTAACAAGCTCAGATTGAGCATTTAATGCTTTTTGATCATAATATGGATGTGTAAACTTTACTTTTCTCAATATTTTATCTTCATCAATCTTAAAGTAAGGATTTAATGTTAAGAAAATATCTTTATTACACTTTAAGTTTTGTAATAAATTTAACCAATACGTAATTGAATTTTTCTCTAAATTTTTATCATCTATTAAAGAGTTCCAAGAAGACCAAGCTTTTTTATTTTTTGGCATAGCTCGCTTATCTGTATGAATATAAGCTATATTTTCTTTGTAATTAAAGTTTGAAAGAATATTTTTCTCATCGTCTGTAGGATTTTCGATTAATTTTAAGGCTTCATCTGCATGTGTTGCCAAAATAACCTTATCGTAATCAAAAAATTCACTTTCTCCTCCGTAATATAAATCTAGTCCTGATGTTTTTCTTTTAATTTTTGTGACTTTATAATTTTTATAATGTTCTCCACTTATTTGTGAAATTATTTTACTAACATAGGTTCTGCTTCTATTAGTTACTGTGTACCACTGTGGTCTGTTTTTTAATTTGAACAAACCGTGATTTTGAAAAAATTTTAAAAAGAAATTTATTGGCATCTTGCTTGCTTCATAAGGGGGCATAGACCAAATTGCAGATACCATTGGTATTATATGATAATCGATAAACGTTTTGGATAATTTATTAATTTTTAAATATTCACCTAAAGTGATTTTTTCATCTAATATGCTGACTTTATCACTTTTTTTATAAAATTTTATTATATCAAAAAACATTTTTAAAAACTTAATATTAAATAAATTTGATTTATTAGAGAAAATTCCGCTTATTCCTTTTCCACAATATTCAAAATTTGTATTATCTACTGAAACTGAAAAAGACATATTACTTTTTTCAATTTGAATATCATTTTTTTTAAAAAATTTAATTAAATTTGGATAGGTTTGAAAATTAAAAACAATAAAACCAATATCAACAGAAACTTTTTTTTCATCAAAAAACAAATCTATAGTATGGGAATGTCCTCCAAAGTGGTCCTCTTTTTCAAAAAGATCCACATTGTGATTTTTAGATAGATAATATGCAGCACTTAATCCAGAAATACCTGACCCAACAACAGCAATTTTCATTAATTATTATGCTGCATCTTCTTTAAACTCGTCCATGCTTGGACAAGTACAAAAAATATTTTTATCTCCGTATACATTGTCAACTCTCGCAACAGGAGGCCAAAATTTATTTGCTTTTAAGAATTTTGCTGGATATGCAGCTTGCTCTCTTGAATATTTATGATTCCATTCATCTGATGCTAATTCAATATCAGTATGCGGTGCATTTTTAATTGGATTATCAACTTTATCAAATTTACCTGAATTAATCATATCTATTTCTGACTTAATGCTAATCAAAGTATCACAAAATCTATCCAATTCAGATAAACTCTCACTTTCGGTCGGCTCAATCATCATTGTACCGGCAACTGGCCATGACATAGTTGGTGCATGAAATCCATAATCTATCAATCTTTTAGCTATATCTTCTTCAGAAATCCCAGTTTCACTTTTAATTGATCTAATATCAATAATACACTCATGAGCTACATTACCATTTGAGCCTTTATAAAGAATTGGAAAATGGTCTTTGAGTCTATGTGCTATATAATTTGCATTTAGTATTGCAACCTGGGTAGCTAGTTTTAAACCTTGAGAACCCATCATTTTAATATACATCCAAGAGATTGATAGAATACTTGAACTTCCCCAAGGGGCTGCTGAAACTGCTCCTATTCCTGTAGCAGGTCCACAATCTTTAACAACTGGATGATTAGGTAGATAGACTTGTAAGTGTCTTTTACATGCAATCGGTCCCATTCCTGGTCCTCCTCCACCATGTGGAATACAGAATGTTTTGTGTAAGTTTATGTGACAAACATCTGGTCCAAAATTTCCAGGTCTTGCTATACCAACAAGTGCATTTAAATTTGCACCATCCATATACACTTGACCACCATGCTTGTGAATTAACTCACATATATCTGTGATTTTTTCCTCAAATACGCCGTGTGTAGACGGGTATGTGACCATTAATGCTCCTAGATTTTCTGAGTGCATTTCAGCTTTTTTCTTTAAATCGTCATAATCAACATTTCCTTCTTTGTCACAATTAACAACGACAACTTTCATTCCAACCATTTGTGCACTAGCAGGATTTGTTCCATGTGCTGAGCTTGGTATTAAACAAATATTTCTATTTTCCTCACCTCTGTCTAAATGATATTTTCTAATTACCATTAATCCTGCATATTCCCCTTGAGCTCCAGCATTTGGCTGAAGTGAAACTCCAGAAAAACCAGTAATTGATCTTAACCAATTTTTAAGATCAGTAAATAATGCTCTATATCCTTCCATCTGCTCAATAGGCACAAAAGGATGAGGCTCAGCCAATTCTCTCCATGAAATAGGTATCATTTCTGCAGTAGCATTTAATTTCATAGTGCATGAACCAAGTGCAATCATAGTTCTGTTTAGAGCTATATCTTTATCCTCTAACTTTTTAAGATATCTAAGCATCTCTGTCTCTGAATGATATGAATTAAAAACAGGATGTTCTAAATATTTAGAAATTCTTAATAAGTTTTTTGGAAGATTAGGTAAACTTACAGTAGGGTCTTCTTTTTTGATTGACTCTGCTGCATTAAAAATTTTTAATAATTGATTTACTCTATAAACATTTTTTTTCTCATCAAAAGAAACTGCTAACATCTCAGAATTTACTTTTCTGATATTAACTTTTTGATCTAATGCATTATTAAAGATTTGATCAGTTTTGTCCTTAGTAACAATTGTGACTGTATCAAAGAAATGATCTGAATAAATCTTATATCCTGATTGCTTTAATTTATCTGCAAAATTTTTTGCTAATTGAGAGACTCTCTCAGCAATAGTTCGAATACCCTCTGGACCATGATAAATAGCATATGCTGCTGAAACAATTGCTAATAAAGCTTGGGCAGTACAAATATTACTTGTAGCCTTGTCTCTTCTTATGTGTTGTTCCCTAGTTTGTAATGATAATCTATATGCTTTGTTTCCATGTCTATCAACAGAGACACCTACAATTCTTCCTGGCATAGATCTTTTAAATTCATCTTTAGTTGCAAAAAAAGCTGCATGTGGTCCACCATAACCCATTGGAATTCCAAATCTTTGAGAGCTTCCTACAGCTATATCTGCTCCTAGTTCTCTTGGTGTTTTTAACTTAGCAAGTGCTAATAAATCGCAAGCTAAAATTGCTTTACCATTTTTTTTATGTATTTTACTTATTGGCTCACTTGGATCTTTTATATCCCCTAATGTTCCTGGATATTGCAATATACCACAAACTAAATCTTCTTTTAATTGATCCAATACTTTGTCTTCATCACCAACAAGCACTTTTAATCCCATTGGTTCTGCTCTTGTTTGAATTACATCAATTGTTTGTGGATGACAATTTTCCGAAACAAAAACTAAATTACTATCCTTTTTATTCAATCTATGGCTTAATCCCATAGCCTCTGCAGCTGCAGTTCCCTCATCTAATAGAGATGCATTTGCAATATCCATTCCCGTAAAATCAACCACCATTTGTTGAAAATTAAGTAACATTTCCAATCTTCCTTGAGCTACTTCAGGTTGATAAGGTGTATAAGAAGTGTACCAGCCTGGATTCTCTAGAATATTTCTTAATATTACATACGGAGTATAAGTTCCATAGTAACCCATCCCAATAAAATTTGAATAAATTTCATTTTTTTTTGATATTGCCTTTAGTTTTCTTAATGCTTCATATTCTGAATTAGATTCGCCAATATTAAGTTCATCTTTCAATTGTATTTTTTCTGGAACTGTACTTTTAATTAAATCATCTAAAGATTTATAATTAAGTTTCTTTAGCATTTTATTTTGATCTTCATCTGAAGGCCCAATATGTCTTTTCAAAAAATCTTTTTGGGAATTATGTAACATTAACTAGCACTCTCCTTTGCAAATTTATCGTATTCTTCTTTGTTCATTAGACTATCCATTTCAGACTGATCTTTCATTTTAAGTTTGAAAAACCATGCTGAACCCTCAGGATCTTCATTAATTTTTGAAGGATCATCAACAATTGCTTGATTAGTATCTACTACCTCTCCACTAACTGGAGTGTAAACATCGCTAGCAGCTTTTGTAGATTCTACTACTCCCGCAGTTCCATCTTTTTCAACATTAGATCCTTTTTCAGGAAGTTCTGCAAAAACTATATCTCCAAGCATTTCTGTTGCATGTTTTGTAATTCCTATTGTAGCTACATCTCCCTCTAAGGTAATCCACTCGTGTTCTTTTGAAAATTTTACTTCGCTCATTAGTTTACTCCTTTCACATAATTTTTTTTATAAAATGGTAATGCACAAACATTTGCCAGATGTTTTTTTCCTCTTACTTCAAGAAAAATTTTAGTATCAACTTTTGAAAATTCTTTATCAACATAACCCATCGCAATAGGGCCGTTTACACTTGGTCCAAATGTGCCGCTAGTTATCTCACCAATTTGCGTATCTTGATCATCAAATATTTTAGTTTTTTCTCTGGCAATTAATCTACCCTCAGGCTTAATCCCTACTCTTATTTGATTTGCTCCATCTTGCATTTGGTTCATAATTTTTTTTGATCCAATAAAACCTCCATTTGATAATCTAGATTTTGAGATTGCCCATCTAAGGTTTGCTTCAACTGGTGTTTTATTAATATCAAGTTCATGACCATATAAACATAATCCAGCTTCCAATCTCAAGGTATCTCTTGCCCCAAGTCCTATAAGTTGTGCTCCTTTTTCTATTAAATTTTCCACAAATTTTTCAACTTTGTCGTTAGAAATTGAAATTTCAAATCCATCTTCCCCTGTATAACCTGATCTTGTGACAAATAATTTTTGATTCTCAGAATCGAACCAATTTCCTGTCATAAAGTTTAATTGATCCACCCCATTTATAATTGAGTTTAAAATTTCAACAGACTTAGGTCCTTGTATTGCTATCAAAGATCTATCATTGTCTAAATTCATTTTAAATTTTGTGCCTAATATATTTGATAAAATTTTAAAATCTTTATCTTTGCATGCAGCATTCAAAATAATTAAAAAACCTTGCTCAATTTTTGTAATAATCAAATCATCATAAATTCCAGCATTTTCATTCATTAAAAAACTATATTTAGAACAATTTAGTTTCAGATTCTTTAAATCTAATGGAAAAATTTTTTCAAGTTCTTCGGCTAAACTTTCATCGCCATAAATAAATAACTGACCCATGTGAGATACGTCGAATATCCCAGAGTGCGATCTTGTGAATTTGTGCTCTTCAATAATACCTTTGCCGTATTGTATAGGCATTTCATATCCAGCAAATTCAACAAACTTAGCGTTGTTGATTTGATGAAGTTTATTTAAAGATGTTTTCTTTATTTCCATATTAACTCTTTGTACCCATCTGTATATTTGCCTGAGAGTTTTGCTCCTTCGGCGAGAACTTAATCTCTTTCCAGAGTTAATACGTTACGGTCCTTTTTGCCTGAGAGATTCCTGGGTGGTTGCTCCTTCGGCGCTACAATCATTTGTAGTCTCTCCCGTAAATCAATAATCTTACAAGTAAGGACGATTGTCAATTGGAAACACTTCTTTTATTCTTTATTAAAAGTGAATAAAACTGCAATAAAACTGCAAACAGAATGATGGCTCCTCCTATTATTCCAAACAATGATGGTCTTTCACTCACAAATAAAAAAGCCCATATGGGACCTAATACAGATTCGGACAACATAATTACACCAACTATAGCAGACGGAGTTGTTCTTGCTCCAATAGTAATAAATATAAAACCAAAACCAACTTGAAAAAATCCAGCCAAGAAACCTAAAAAAATATCATTAGGAGATATCATTAGTTTAGTTGAAAGTAAAAATCCAACTAAACATGAACTTACTCCAGCTACAAATTGGGCTGGGACCATATCTACAGTTGGGTATTTTCTAATTATAATTATTAAAATTGCAAAAACTATAGGCATTGAAAATGCTGCTAGATTTCCAGATAATTCACCTGGTGAAAGTGAATTTCCAACCATCAATAAAACACCTGTTATTGCTAAAAAAATTGAAATCAAAGTAGTAACACTAATTTTTTCTTTTAAAAAAAAATATCCAAAAATAGCCAAAAATAATATCTGAAGTGAAATAATAAAGTTTGTATTAGCAACAGTAGTATTATACATGGCAAAAACGTATCCACAGAATCCAAAAGATAAAATTATTCCACCAAAGAACCCTGGTAAACCCGACAGATAAAATGATTTAAAAGTATCTTTTTTATAACTGATTATTATAAATACTAAAACTGTGAGAGTAAAAAAAAATGATCTCCAAAATAATATTTGCCATAAAGTGGCACCTTCAAATGATTTTACAATAAGACCACCAAAACTTAAGCTTAATGCTCCTAAAAAAATTAATAATGGACCTGGTAGTTTTGTAATTATATTCATTATATTTGATTTAATAAATTTTGAGTCTCCATTTCATACATTTTAAAAAGTGTTTCTGCATCAGATAATTCAACTTGTTGAAATTTTACTTTAGCTCCAGATGGTAATTGAACTAAACGATCATAATCAGCAGAAATTATAACTGCAATCTTAGGATAACCTCCAATTGTACCATGGTCTGATAACATAATTATTGGGTTTCCATCACCTGGAACTTGAATTACACCCTTAATTAACCCCTCAGACTTTATATTAGTGTTATTGATATTTTCTAATTGAGGTCCTTCAAGTCTCATACCCATTCGGTCTGATAATTTTGAAACTTTAAATTCTTTGTTAAAAAAAATTATTTATTGCTGTTTGTGAAAAATAATCAAAATTAGTACCTTTAATAACTCTAATTTTTTCTATTTTCGAATTAAAATGATTCAATTTTTTTTTTCTAAAATCTTTATCTATTTTTTCTATTTTTATAGTTTGTTCATCCTGCAATTTTTTTCCATTGTTTGCACCAATATTTGATTTGGTATTTGTTGAACAACTGCCCCACTGATAATTTACATCAAATTTTCCACTTAAGGATAAGTAGCCATAAACTGATTGGTTTGTAGATAGTATATCTATCTCATCTCCATTATTTATTTTATAAGTTTCATAACAATTTCCATCAATTTCAGAGTTCTTTGATTTTATTTTAAAAGATACATCGCCTGTTATTGCTATATTTATCCCCTCACCTACATATTTTAGATGGGGGCCCTGGTATGCAAATTCTATAACTGGATTATTCAAATTATTTTGAACAAGTTTGTTTGCTAACAAATAATTTCTATTATCCATGGCACCGCTGAAAGGAATACCTAAATGATATAAATTTGATCTTCCCTTATCCTGAAAAGTTGAATTTATTCCTGTTCGAATTACCTTAAAATAATTACTGGTCATAGTTTAAATATTTCTCTTTACTTATTTCTTCAAAAATTACTGTGTCACCTGGGTTAATTAAATTGGGCATATTCTCTTTTGAATTATCAAAAACCTTAATTGGCGTATTACCAATTATGTTCCACCCTCCTGGACTTTCAAAAGTATAAATATTTGCAAACTGCTCTGTTATTCCTATAGATCCCTTAGGGACTTTTATCCTGGGTGTTTCTAATCTTTGTGCTCTCATATTTTCATTTAAATCTCCTAAGAATGGCATTCCGGCAATAAAACCAGTCATGTAGCAAAAATACTTTTTATCAAAAAAGTTTTTGAGAATTTGTTCTCTGCTTAGTTTGAGTTTTTCTTCAAGCCTGAGAAAATCTAGTGAATAAGGCTTCTCACAACAAATAGGTATTTTTATAGTTTTTTTTTGAAAACTTTCATCTTTATCTATCTGAATTTTCTCTATTATATCTTTTAACTCAGTGTATTTAATTTTTTTTAAATCAAAAGAAATGATTAACTTATTATAGGAGGGTGTAATGTTATTTATACTTTCAATTTTTAACTGTTGAATTTTATTAAAATATTTGATGACAGATGAATTAATTTCTTTATTAACATCTTGTCCAAAATCGCAGTATAAAGCTGCGTCACCAAGATTTAATATATTTTTAATCATGTCATGTTATACTTAACAATTATGAGTATGGAAATTAATATAAATTGTGATTTAGGAGAAAAATCAAAACATCACTCAAATAAATATGATCCTGATTTGTTAGAGGTAGTAAATTCTGCTAATATAGCATGTGGATTTCATGCAGGTGATGAAGAGACAATGCATCAGACAATCAAAATTTCAAAAAAAAATGGAGTAAGTATTGGGGCTCATCCATCGTTTAATGATCCAGAAAACTTTGGAAGAGAAAGAATGAATCTATCAAGTACAGAAATAAAAAAACTTATAATTGATCAATATGAAATTCTACAAAAAATTGCATTAAATTATAATGAGTCTGTTAGCCATATAAAGCCTCATGGAGCCTTAAACAATATGGCTTGTGAAGATATTGAACTTGCTACCGTAATTGCAAAGACTATTAATGAAATAAGCAAAGATTTAATTTACCTCGTTCCAACTGGTTCAAAAATGGAGCAAGCAGCAAAAAAATTAAATATGAAAATAGCCTGTGAAATTTTTGCTGATAGAAATTATGAAGATGATGGGAATTTAGTTTCTAGAAAAAAACCTCATGCATTAATTACTGATCCAGAATTAGCAAAAAAACACGTATTAAATATGGTCAAGAATCAGACACTTAATTGTCACAGTGGAAAACAGATACCTTGTGAAATCGACTCCGTATGCATACATGGAGATAATATGAGTTCACTAAATACAGCAAAGATAATTAAAGAAAATTTACTTAAAAATGGACTTAAATTAAAAAAACTAAATGAAATGGAAAAATTTTTATAATGATCAAAACTACACTTATTTCTTTACTCTTTTCAATCCTGTTAATATCTAGCTCTTTTTCAGCTGGATCAAGTGACAGTGGATCCTCTAAAACTAAAACACAATACGACATGGCTGTATCACATGTTAAAGCTGCAAAAAATTTCGAAAAAAAAGATAAATTAAAAAAAGCAGAAAAAAGATATAAAAAAGCACAAAAACTTTTACTTCAATCCAACAAAAAATTCCCTAACAAAGCTGATACTTTAAATTATTTAGGCTTTACTACTAGAAAACTTGGTGATTTTGAAAATGGAGAAAAATATTATCTTCAAGGTTTAGCGATAGAACCTAATCATGTAGGTATCAATGAATATTTAGGCGAACTATATGTTGCAACTGGCAGACATAATCTTGCAATTGAGAGATTAGAGATATTAAAAAGTTGCAATTGTGAAGAGTATGACCAGCTTAAAGCAGTTATTTCTGGAGAAAAAGTTTCAAAATATTAATTGTTTAAGGAGTTTACTGCTAAATTTGTAATTTTAAATTGATTAAATTGAATTTACTCAATTTATTTATTATAAGTTATTACTTTGATTGAAGAACTCATAATTTTAACCAAAATTATTTTTATTACGATTATTCTTACGGCTGATAATGCTGTGATAGTTGGCTCTATAGCTGCAAATTTTGTACCTAAAAATAGAAAACAAATTATTGTATGGGGAGTAATTGGTGCTTTTGTTTTCAAAATTGGTTTTGCAATATTTGCTACATATTTATTCGAATTTTATTTTATTAAAATTTTAGGTGGTATTTTATTAATTTGGATAGTTAATGACCTAAGAAAAGATTTAGTAGATATAAAAAAAGTAAGATCTCAAACAAAAAAAGCTAAAGAACCTTCATATATAAGCAGTATTGGTAAAGTTTTATTTGCAGATATAATGATTAGTTTTGATAACGTTATTGGCGTGGTGGCTGCTGCAAAAGGATACTTCGGATTCATGATTTTTGGTTTGATGTTATCGGTAGTATTAACAGGAGCTTTAGCAACTTATTTAGCACATTATATACAAAAACATTTATGGATAGTTTATGTTGGTTTAGGATTTATTCTATTGGTAGCATTACAACTGATTATTGGAGGACTAAATGATTATGGAGTATTGTCTATCAATGAAACATTTAAACAATACTTTTAAAAAAAATAATTGCCTCTAAAACATTTATTAATCCTAATTTTTATCATGATTGCTCACGGAAGTGCATTTCCTGTAGCAAAATTAGCTTTAAATAATTCTGTTCCTCCAATCTTAATGGCTTCAATAAGAATGTTTTTAGTATTTATTATTTTAATTCCTTTTTGGAGATTTCGAATCCCAAGTAAAAAATTTTTTAAACCTCTTTTAATTTTTTCAGTTTCAATGGGTGTATTGGTCTACGTATTTATGAATTTATCCTTATATCACTCCTCAATAATTTCTCCCATTATTCTTGGATCTCAACTAGCAATACCTTTTGGCATATTGGCAAGTGCATTTATACTTAAAGAAAATATTAGTAAAAATAAGTGGTTATTAATATTAGCTTCATTTATTGGAATATTAATTATTTTCTTTGATCCAAAGTTGAATGAAAACTATTTAGGATTATTTTATGCTAGCTTAATGGCATTATTTTTTGGTTTGGCCCAGGTTTATTCTAGACAACTTAAAGAATTACCAACAAGCATGATTAACGCTAGCACAGGTATATTTGGCTTTTCTATTTTGATGATTATTTCAATTTTAATCGAGGGAAACCTTTACGATAATGTTAAAGATATAAATTTTAGCTCTTGGATTTTAATCTCTTACCAAGCTGTGATTGTTTCTTTGTGTGCACATTTGTTGATGTTTTATCTTTATAAATTTTATACTGTTGGCCAAATATTTCCTTTTTATTCGTTATTTCCCATTTTTGGAATAATCCTATCGTATCTAACTTTTGGTGAAGTTCCAACATTGATGTTCATATTAGGTGGTATAATCGTCATATCTTCTGTTTTTTTACTACATAAAATAAAATAATTTGCTTATTGAAAAATTATTGAAATAGGCTTTAATTTATCTTTTATAAATTGTTAACAATAAAAAGGAAGATAATGAAAAAACTATTTATTGCTGCATTTATGTTTGTTTCAATTTTTGGGACAAAGGTAATGGCAGATATTAAGATGGGTATCATTTTAGGATTTACTGGTCCCATTGAATCACTTACTCCAGCTATGGCAGCCTCAGCAGAGCTTGCTTTTAAAGAAGCTTCTGACTCAGGTTCTTTATTAGGTGGAAAAAAAATTGAAGTTGTAAGAGCAGACTCAACTTGTGTTGACTCAGCTGCTGCAACTGCTGCTGCTGAGGGAGTAATATCTCAAGGTGTTGCGGCTATTATGGGTGCAGATTGTTCAGGTGTTACAGGTGCTATAGCATCTAATGTTGCTGTGCCAAATGGTGTTGTAATGATTTCACCATCTGCAACTTCACCAGGGTTAACTACTTTAGATGATAATGGTTATTTTTTCAGAACTGCTCCATCAGATGCAAGAGGTGGACAAATTCTAGCTGACATCACTAAAGATAGAAGAATTAAAAGTGTAGCTATCAGCTATACTAATAATGACTATGGTAAAGGTTTAGCAGATGTTTACGAAGCTGCAGTTAAAGCTCATGGTATCAAAGTAACAACTGTTGCTGCGCATGAAGATGGTAAAGCAGACTACTCATCAGAAGTTGCTACTTTAGCTTCTGCTGGTGGTGATGCTGTTGCTGTAATCGGTTATCTTGACCAAGGTGGAAAAGGTATAATTCAAGCTTCTTTAGATTCTGGTGCATTTGATACTTTTGTTTTATCAGATGGTATGATCGGTCAATCTCTAGTTGATGCTTTTGGGAAAGATTTAAAAAAATCTTTTGGTTCTATGCCAGGTTCAACTGGAAAAGGTGCTGGAGTTTTTGCTAAAGTAGCAAGTGCAGCAGGAATTGATAGTTCTGGTCCTTATACATCTGAGTCATATGATGCAGCAGCATTAATAGTCTTAGCTATGCAAGCAGGTAATTCTGCCGACAGAGCTTCTATTGCAAAAAATGTAATGGATGTTGCTAATGGTCCTGGAACAAAAATTTACCCAGGTGAATTAAAAAAAGGTTTAGATTTATTAGCTAAAGGTAAGAAAGTTGACTATGAAGGTGCAACTGGAGTTACTTTTACTAACGTCGGTGAAGCTGAAGGTTCTTTCTTGGAACAAGAAGTCAAAGGCGGAAAATTTAAAACTAAAAAACAAAGATAATATTTTAATATTTATAAACCTCAGCGAAGAAATTCGCTGGGGTTTTTTTTATTAAAACATATATTTGTCTGCTATATACATAAACCATGCTATTGCAGCACCTAATATTATATATTTCATAAAATTATTTTATTTCTATTTTTTCAGGAAGTATACCCTTTGGTCTGTACCTCATAATTAATAATAAACCTATTCCCATCATTAAAAATCTAAAATACGGTACACTTTCAATTAAATGAACTTTTAAAAAATGAGCATCATCCAATCCTGCTGTTGTTAAATTTACCAAATACAATCCTATTGGTGCAGCTTCAATCCATAAAAACCAAACTACAAAACCTCCAAGGATTGCTCCAAAGTTATTCCCGCTTCCACCAACAATAACCATTACCCAAATTAAAAAAGTATATCTCATTGGTCTATAACTACCTGGAGTAAACAACCCATCTTGAGTTACAAGCATTGCTCCTGCGATACCAACAATTGCTGAACCTAAAACAAAAATTAGTAAATGTTGTTTAACTACGTTTTTGCCCATAGCATTAGCAGCTTCTTCATTATCTCTAATAGCTCTCATCATTCTTCCCCAAGGAGAGTAAAGAGCTTTTTGGGTTAAAATTAAAAGGATAATTACTACTACCAAAAATAAACCTGAGTAACAAAGTTTTACGAAAACTGATGATCCTTCAATTACTAATTGGTTAAGAGCAGATTGTCTTTCAGTAAAATCTGAAATCAAACCTAGTTTACCAGAATTAAACTTTTCAACTAAATTTATGAACCAATCTGTTTGTTGTAAATTTACCTCATAGGGTGCAGGACGTTTTAGTCCAATAACATTTTTGACTCCTCTTGTCAGCCAATCTTCATGTTTTATAATTGCGATGACAATTTCTGATATTAGTAATGTAGCTATCGCTAAATAATCAGCCCTTAAACCTAATGCAACTTTGCCTATTACAAATGCTAATCCACCGGCAAATAAAGCTCCAACTATCCAAGAAAAAATAATTGGTAATCCTAAGCCTCCCAAAAAACCAGTTTTTGCAGGATCTACCTCTTCGATACCCTCAATTCCAGGCTCAGATACAAATCGTATTATAATAATTCCTAATATGATGATTGAAGCAATGATATAAGTTCTTCTTTTTGATTTTTCAAATTTTTTTAAAACATATCTAACTGCTAGTACCATTCCTATAATAAGAAATAGACTAAATAAAATATTCAAACCACCTGCACTCCAGGCCTCTTGAACTGGATTTACGGAAATTAAAACTGCCGCTAAACCACCTAATGCTGTATAACCCATTATTCCAAAGTTAATAAGACCAGCATAACCCCATTGAATATTAGCTCCCATAGTCATTACAGCTGAGATCAAGCAAAGATTAAATATCGATAAAGCAATATTCCAAGATTGAAATATTCCTACAAGGATAATTAGTCCCATCATAATACTGTAAGCAGCAATTACATTTAAATTTTTCCTCACAGTACTTTTCCTTTAAAAATTCCAGATGGTCGATATAATAAAACAATTACTAAGATCGAGAACGATACTGCAAATTTGTAGTCAGTTGAAAGTAATTGAACTAAACCATCTGGCTCCATACTTTCAGGTAAAACGTACATAAAAAATTTTCTATATGCATATGTTAAAAGAATTTCTGAAAAAGCTATTACATATCCTCCCAAAAAAGCCCCAAAAGGGTTCCCAATTCCTCCAACTATTGCAGCAGCAAATATTGGAAGCATATTGTTAAAATAGGTAAAAGGCTTGAAACTTTTATCCAAGCCGTAAAGTGCTCCTCCAATTGTTGCTAAAATTCCAGCTATAATCCAAGTTATCATTACTATTTTTTTTGGATCAATCCCTGAAAGTAATGCTAGATCCTCGTTATCAGAATAAGCTCTCATACTTTTTCCAGTTTTAGTTTTATTTAAAAACCAAAAAAGAGTTGATACAAGAATTATTGTTACTAAAATTGTAATAACTTGAGTAGATTTAATTGCTAACCCTTCATTCAAACCTGTTATTTCCTTAAATTCACCTGCTTTGATTAAAAACTTTTCACCATCAAAAAATCTTCTGTCAGAGGGACCTATTATTATTCTAACTACAGCTTGTGTGACAAACATCACACCAATACTAACCATAGCTAATTGCACTGGAGGACTTTTGTTTATTCTGTAATATTTGAAAACAAATTTATCAATTAGAAGCATGTATCCAATCATAAAAATTATAGCAAACGGAATTGCTAACAATGCTGTAGGTAATACTCCAAGACCAATACCAACTGATTGGAAATACCAAGTGAATAAAATTGTGAACATTGTTCCAAAAGACATCATGTCTCCAGTGGCAAAGTTTGCAAATCGTAAAATTCCATAGATTAAAGTTACAAAAATTGCTCCAAGTGCTAATTGAGATCCATATGCCAGAGCAGGAACAAAAATATAATTTAATAAAAGTATAATTGCATTTACAAAATCCATATTATCCACCTAGAAAAGAGCTTCTCACCCTTGAGTCCTCTAATAATTCTTTTCCTGTACCAGAATACCGGTTCTCACCTGTTACCAAAACATAGCCTCTATCTGAAATATTTAATGCCTGCTTTGCATTTTGCTCAACCATCAAAATTGCTACATTGGTTCTTTTTACTTTTACAATATGATCAAATAATTCATCCATCACAATTGGTGAAACCCCTGCTGTAGGCTCATCTAACATTAACACTGATGGCTTAATCATCAATGCTCTTCCTAATGCTACTTGTTGTCTTTGCCCTCCAGATAATTCACCAACTAACTGATTTTTTTTTTCTTTAAGAATTGGAAATAAGTCAAAAATTTCATCAATTGTATCTTTAAATTCAGAGTTAATAAGGAAAGCACCCATCTCTAAATTTTCTTCAACGGTCATACCTGCAAAAACATTTTTCGTTTGAGGAACAAATGAAATACCTTCTTTTACTCTATCTTGTGGTGAAAGTTTTGAAATATCCTTGCCGTTAATAACTACTGAACCAGATTTAAGATTTAGTAAACCTAACATTGCTTTCATTGCTGTAGATTTTCCAGCTCCATTAGGTCCAAGAATTGATACAATTTCCCCTCTCTCAACATTTACAGAACATGAATTAATTATATCTGGCCCATTTCCATAACCGCCTGTCATTTTATTACCCTCAAAAAATGCCATAATTAATTATCCTTTAACTTTGAACCTCTGCCTAAATAACTTTCTATAACTTTTTCATCTTTTTTTGCGTCCTCAACAGAACCTTCAAATAGAACTGACCCCTCTGCCATTACTATTACAGGATCACATAATCTTCCTATAAAATCCATGTCATGTTCAATCATACAAAAAGTATAACCTTTTTCTTTATTTAATTTTTCAATTGCTGTTCCAAGATCTTTTAATAGAGTTCTATTAACACCCGCTCCAACTTCATCTAATAAAACTAGCTTTGCATCGACCATCATCGTTCGACCTAATTCTAATAACTTTTTCTGTCCTCCAGATAAATTTCCAGCTAATTCATTTTTTAAGTGACCAAGATTTAGAAAATCAACAACTTCCATTGCTTTATCTTTAATTTGACTTTCTTCTTTTGCTACCAATGAAGGTTTTAATAAAGCATTCATTAATTTTTCCCCAGATTGATTTCCTGGAACCATCATTAAATTTTCTAAAACAGATAAATTTGTAAACTCATGCGCTATTTGAAAAGTTCTAAGTAAACCTTTCGAAAATAATTCATAAGATGGAATATCAGTAATATTTTCGTTATTAAACATAACATTTCCAGTCGAGGTTTTTAAATTACCTGCAATTAAATTAAACAAAGTTGTTTTGCCTGAACCATTAGGACCAATAATTCCTGTGATAGTTCCTTTTTTTACTTTAAGTGAACAATCTGAAACTGCAGCAAGACCACCAAAATATTTCGATAAATTATTAATCTCTAAAATATTTTCAGACATTAACTATTTATTTAGTCTTTTATGAATACTATTTAAAGTATAAGTTACAGATTTATAAACACCTTTTTTGCTCAATTCTTTTAAACCTTGCTCATTTAGTCCTTTAGGCGTTTGGGATTCTTTAACTAAAATCTTTAAATCTTTTTTTGAATTTACTACAGCATCTTTTGATAATGCCAAAAATAATGACGTTATATATTTTTGTGCATCCAATTTCTTCAAACCCTTTTTTGTTAACCATATGCTCATAGTTTCTAATATCTGATAATATGAAGCCATCATTCCAGAAGTTGACCAAAAATTAATTGATAATTTTTCATTTTTAATTTCAATAGTTGATCCTAATTGATCAAAAAAGGATTTGATCTTTTTATTAGGCGGGCAAATAGGTACTGGTCCTTCTTTTAAAGAAATTGGAGGTAAAGGTATTGCCCTTACAATATCTACTTTTTTTTTAATCATCTTTTTTAATTGAGGCAAAGTTATTGTAGATATGAAACTAATCACTTTTTGATTTGTTTTAAATTTTAAATCTTTAATAATCTTATTACCTACAGCAGGTGTAACTGATAAAAAAACCCAATCTGATTTATCAACAATTTCTTGGTTTGTTTTAGATATGGAAATTTTCTTAAATTTTTTTTTTAAGGCTTGGGATATTTTTTTATTTCTAGGAGAAATTATTATTTTTTTATATTTTATTTTTGAATTGCAAACTCCAGTAATTACGGAAGATGCTATTTTTCCAGTTCCAATAAATCCTAATTTCAAAATCTAAACCTAAGGTAATTTAACATAAAAAAAAAGCCCCCAAAAGGGGGCTTTAAATTTTTAAATTTTAAAAAAATTTAGAATGATTTACCAATCGAAAGTTTACCTGTCAAACCATCAAGGTTTTTTAAAGTGATTGTGTTATCATTTGCTGTTAAAGAAACTCCATCAAAATCCATGTAAGTTCCTTCAACTCTTATAAACATAGCATCTAAATCTTTTTGATAACCAACACCATAAACAGTTCCATCTAAAGATGTATTTCCGTAAGATGATCCAGTTCCTAAGTTTTCATTAGTCTCTACATCCATAGTAGCATAACCAAATCTAACGTAAGCATTTTCTGTTACATTCAAGCCAACATACATAGTTGTTAGATCTGTTAAATCAACTTGAACTTTGTTGACTACCTCTGTAACAGCAGCAGCTGCAGGATTTGCAGTTTGGTCGTCTCTTTTCTGCGTTTCAGCCGTTTCAGATTCAAATGGCGTAGGAACGTAATCTACACCTACAGTGATCATTCCAAATTCTTTTTCAAGAAAGATTGATCCATAACCTACTGCAGCAATTTCTGAAGCCTGATCTGCTGTAGTTGATCCAGTCGCTGATGTAGTGTGAGTTTCTTTTGCAGTCGCTCCAAATATACCAGCACTTCCAGATACACCGATATTCACACCAATTTCTGCGAAAGCAGATGTAGTGAATAGGTACAGTCCAGAAATGATTATTAACGAAAGTTTTTTCATAACTAGTTATCCTTTATTATTTTAATATTAATATTAATATGCACTTTTAAACATTTTAGTAATTATGTTCCATTAAATTTGTTAAATTTGTTAAAAAAAAAATTTATGTTGCAATAAAACAACATAAAAACTGTTGATTTTAGCTAATAAATTAAAGAATTAGCTAATTTCACCTTATGATTGATTTGTTTTCGTCTTTTTTTAAGCGTCAAAAAAGGACCCCCTAATTCTCAGTAATTCTCGACTCAGTTTTTTGTTCTCTTTAAATGGCTTTCGACCATGTAACCAAAAATAGTTGTTTGCAACAATAGATGAACCAACGGGCAATTTGAGAATTGCTTTATTTCTGCTACTTTCTAAAGCATCAGAAAGTTTCTGTAAAAATAAACCTTGTTTCATATTTTTAGGCTCCGGGAATTGATCAATATAAGAAATTTGTGGCAAACCATTCTCATCCTCAAAAAAAATAGGATGCTCCACTTTATAGTTAACATTTTTACTTTTAGGTGAAGACCAATGAAAATTTTCCCTCCCTATTGGATCATTGAAAAGCTCGTTGCAAGACTCCCAATCATCAAGATGAAGCATAGCACTTTCTCCACCTTCAACATTCTTTTCCTCAATTTTTGTCATCATTAACCAGTCAGTAATTTCTTTAACATAGGTTCCATCAGTATGAAGATCCATATTGGTGTATGCTTTTCTTAAATAAGAGTCGCTTTTATCCTCATGTTTAACATGAAATCGTGCGTAAAATTTTCCTGCCATTGAGTCATGATTTGGTGTTCCAATTAGATGTGTCACTGCTGTTGATAATTTAACTAAAAAAATATCATCTATTTCTTTTATAATTTTTTCTGGGCTAATTATAAAACAACCAAGTTTTCTATCTCGTAAAATATTGTTTAAATATTTACCTAATTCATTTTTAGTTAAATCATCTAAATATTTTGCAATAGTAAATCTAGTAAATGGTTTGTATTCAATAGCTGTCAAATCAAATCTTTTAAACAAATCAATCAGTTCCAAAACAACTTCATTTTTGATTTTAATATCAATAATATGTTTAGAGAAATTGTTTTCAGTGATTAATAAACCAGAAATATTTTTCATTGAACGAATATTAGAATATCTAAATATATTTTTAAATCAAATTATTTAATAATGCCATTCCCAAGGCAGAGAAAATAGTAGGATAAACAAAATTTTTTTTTGTAATAAAAAAAATACCTAAACTTAATACAATGACTAAAATACGGCTTAAATAACTAGCCTCTGATAAAACACCAACTGGAAATATGATTGTTCTTGCAATTAGAGCTGCTAATGTTGCATAAGCTAAACAATTAAACCATCTAAAAATTTTAGAAGTCTCTTTTATTCTCACAGATGATAAAACACCTAAAAACCTAGATATATAAGTTGCAATAGATGTTACAATGATTGATAAAAAAATATTAATTGACATTTTTTTCTCCAATTAAAAAAGCAATTGACCCTGCTACTAATCCTCCTAATAAAATTGACCATTCAGGAGAAAAAAAGTAAAAAACTGGACCTAAAGCTGCACCTAAGGTAACTGCTAATGTAACTTGAACAGTTTTCATTGCTCCAACCATCATGCAGATAAAATAAATTGGGTTTAAAATTGCCAAACCCATTAGCATGTCTTTATTCAAATAATCTGATAAATAAAAACCAAGAATTGTTGCGATAACTGCAACACTCCATGTTGCCGAACCAATACCTATCCAAAAATCAACTCGATCTTTTTTTTCAATTGTTTCATAATTACTTTTCATGATGAGCCAAGCAGAAACGGCAATGAAATGACATGAAATATAATATTTCCACTTTGGCTGCCTTTCATCCATCATTAATGGAAATAAAGAAACAGCCATTGGGTAAAGTCTTGCATTTACAAACCAAACAGCAATAAAAATACTTAATAATGAGGCGCCAACTAAAATCGACTCTGCCATAACTAACGATCCTGGCAACGCATAAATTAGCATTGTTGAAAATATACTTTCTTGAATGTTAAAACCAATATTTTTTAAAAGTGCTCCAATAGCAATAAAACAACATCCTAGAGCTATTGCGGGACTATCAGGTTTTAAAATTGATTTATATCCTTTAAAAAATAATTCTTTTTTGATCATTAGCCACCCAGAAATAAGCGACCGACATCTGGATTATTTAAAAGATCGTCTCCTTTGCCTGCAATAGCAGTTTGTCCTGACACTAAAACATACCCTATGTCTGCAAACTCAAGTCCTTTTTTAGCATTTTGCTCTACTAGAATAATTGTTTTTTTCTCATTTTCTTGAAGATCTCTTAAAATTTCGAATACCATATCTATGTATCTGGGTTCTAATCCAATTGAAGGCTCATCAACTAGTAAAATTGAGGGTTTCATAACAAGGGCTCTTGAAATTTCAAGCAATCTTCTTTCTCCACCGGATAATACTTTAGCTGGTTGATTTCTTCTATTGCCGAGTCTCTCGTATTTTTGGAGAATTTTTTCAGCCTCCTCATAAGACTCTTCTGTTTTGTCTTTGATAAAACCTCCCATTAATAAATTTTCTTCCACTGTCATATCTGGAAATACTGAATTATCCTGAAGTATATAAGCTATCCCAACTGATTTAAGTTTTTCAGCAGGAGAAAGATTTGTTATTTCTTTTCCATCAATTTCAATTTTTCCTGAAAATATATTTGTAAATCCATAAATTGAGTGAAGTATCGTAGATTTACCTGCACCATTAGGACCTATTAAACAAAGAGATTGTGCTTTACTAACACATAGATCAAAATTATGAAGAATTTCCATTTTACCATAACCAGCATTTAAATTTTTAATTGTTAAATGAACATTATTAGGTGATAGGTTTTTTAAATCTTCTACTCCAGGTGCTTTGCCCAAGACTTCATATTGATTAGACATTATTGAGCCCCCAGATAAGCATCAATTACTCGCTTATCATTTTTGATCTCTGTTGGTGAACCATTTGCAAGCATTTTTCCATGGGCTAAACAGAAAATATCTTCTGCTAATTGCATAATTACTTTCATGTTATGTTCAATTACTAAAAGTGTAATACCAAAATCTTGATTCACTTTGATTAATCTATCGATAATTCCATTTATTAAAGTTGGATTAATTCCTGCAGTTGGTTCATCTAATAATAACATCTCTGGCTCATTCATCAATGCCATTGCCAATTCTAATAATTTCTGCTGACCGAAAGATAAATCTCCTGCTCTTAATTTTCTTTTTTGGTACAAACCAACAAAGTTAAGTAAATTTTCAGCTTTTTCAGTCAAATCTTTTGGAATCTTTTTAAATATTGTGAATAAACTAGCATCACTACCTTTATGGCTAATTAACATATTTTCTACACAATTTAATTTTCCATAAATCCTTGTTTGTTGAAATGTTCTTAGCAGACCAAGCTTAGCAATTACTGGAACTGGTAATTCAGAAACCTCTTTACCGTTAAATTTAATAGATCCATTATCTATTGGATAAGTTCCAACAATAGAATTAAATAGGGTTGTTTTACCAGAACCATTGGGTCCGATTAGACCAACTATTTTTCCTTTTTCAACATTCATTGAGATATCAACATTTGCTTTTACTCCTCCAAAAGATTTACTCACATTATTTACCTCTAAAATACTCATTTTAATTCTACCTGTGCTTTTCGATCTGCTTCATCTATTGTTTCACCAAATCTTTCTGGAAATTTTTCTCTTAACCATCCCATTATTCCTTCAGGGAAATAAATTACAATTACAACAATTAGAACACCAAGTGCAACATACTGCCATCCTAAAAAGAAGGTCCAAAACCCTTCTTTGAAAATATGAAATACTGTTGCTCCTATAACTGGTCCCCATAAAGTTCCTTTACCACCAAGAATAGCCATCAGGACCATAAATACTCCCATCTCTCTTCCATCAAATGCAACATCAGTAGAGTCTATGTAACCAACTAATCCACCCATAATTCCTCCTGCTAAACCGCAAAAGAAGGCAGATATCATCCAACCAATAATTTTATACTTCATTGTTTGAATTCCCATAGCCTCAGCTTTATCTTCATTATCTCTGATTGCATTAAGAATTAATTTAAATCTAGTTGAGTAAATTGCTCTGACAGCGATGAATGTTAATACAAGTGCACCAAAACTTAAGAGATAAAAGAATTCTCCCCTTGCCTCTAAACCTCCTACGTCTGGAAATGGAGGAGTGGTAAAACCTTGTCCTGCACCAATAATTTCTATTCCTCCAGAAATTTCTCCTGCTGCAACTCCTAAACCTAATGTACAAATCGCAAAATAATGGCCTCTTAATCCTAAAATTGCATAACCAATTAATCCTGCAACTATTGTTGGAACTACTGCAGCAACTACTAATCCAACTGCCATTCCTTGGAAAAATTGAGCCGGTGTATGAACAAAAGTTTTTTCTCCACCACTTTCGGTCCATTCTGCTAAAGGAAAAAACATCCCAACTTGAACTGAAGCACAAAGGTACATTCCGAGGCCGTAAAACAATATATTTCCAAAAGTGTTATAGCCCATTTCTCCACCTTGAATATTCCAAGTAAGAGCTAATACAATTAAGACACAAAGTATTGATAATTGAACTTTAAATGCTGGAAAAATAAAAGGGGCCAATACTCCAAAAACTAATATGGCAGCATATAAAATTAAATTTTTATTCATTTATTTTAAATATTCTCTTTTTCTTGATAATTTAAATCTTCTGTAAACTAAAATTAAAACTAATAATAAAAATACTGCACCAATTCTAAATTCTGTACCTAAAATGTAGTCTGCAAATTCCTCAAAAACTCCTAATCCCATACCCGATAATGCTACTCCAGGTAAATTTCCTAATCCTGCAACAATTACAATCATAAAAGATCTAATTGTATAAGGTAGTCCCATGTATGGATGAATCGTAAATGTTATTGATATTAAAGCGCCTGCAACACCACAAAGAGCGGCATTAATGCCAAACGTAGCTGCATAAACTTTTTCTGTATCTACTCCTAAAATCTTTGCTGCTCTTGCGTTTTGTGCAGTTGCTCTGATTGCACGACCAAGCTTAGATTTTTTCATATAAATCACTAAACAGATTGCGAATAAAATACTAATGAATGCAGAAAATATTTTTGAGTTTGGTAAAACTACTGCACTATCAAATAAAAAAGTCGTTCCATAACCTGAATTAGCTAAAACAACATCTGCACCAAATGCAAAATTCATTAGTTGCATAAAGAGAATACTTATTCCAAATGTTGCAAGTATTGAGATAAATAAATCTCTATCTACAACCTTATTAATTACTAATTTATAAAGCCCAACTCCAACAAAATACATTATAATTGGTGCAACAATTACACCCCAAGCAGGATGAATTCCATACAAATACATAAAGTATGCAATATAACCTCCAAGAATAACTAAATCACCTTGAGCGATGTTTATGATGTTCATAACTCCCCACTGCAAAGCCATGCCATAAGCAATCAATGCAAATAAAATACCTAGGAGTATTCCGTCCAAGCATGCTTGAACGCTAATCATTGGATATTGAAAAACCATGAAATCCATAATTTACCTTTAAAAAAAAAATACCCCCTAGCGTTTAGGGGGTATTTATAGATTTGTTATTATCTTTCAGACCACTTAGGAACTGGGTGAATTAACTTAGCTGAAGCCCACTTAAGAGGAGCTACAACTTTGTTTTCACATTTACCAGCGCTATCACACATAACTTGGAAAAGTACCATCGGCTTGTCAACATTTTGACCACCCGGTGCGAACTTTATGTTTCCATAAAATGTTTGCATGTTAGTTGCTGCAAGAGCATCTCTTACTTTCTTTTGATCGAAAGAATTAGCTCTTTCAAAAGCATCTTTAAAAACTAACAATGCTGCTGAAGACTCAGCTGCTTGGTATGGCGGGTCATATCCAAACTCTTTTGTAAAATCTGCCGCATAAGTCATACCATCTTTAAAGAAGTCATCTTTATAAGTTAATGTTTTATGCCACTGAGAGGCACATAGAGCATACTGAGAGTTTTTACCATGTTGTTTTGATAATTTCGCAGCATCACAGTGTGTCATTGCAAGCATTGGAACATCTACTTTCATTTCAGCAATCTGTCTAATTGCAGTTAATGCACCTTTTGTATGACCTGATACAACTAAAACATCTGGCTTCATTTGTTTAACTTTAACTAATGTAGCTGCCATATCATTAAGCTCTTTTGGTAGTTTATCGTCAATTATAATTTCAGATCCAGTGTCTTTCGCTGCATCTAAAATACCCAATCGAACATCTTGTGAAAAAGCATCCTGTTCAAATGCTTGTGCAATTCTTACACCTTTACCACCATTTAACTCAACTGCTGTTCTAATTGCAACATCAAGATATAAATTAGCTGGAGCTAAAACTGCAAATAGATATTTGTAACCTTTGGTAAACAAAGATCTAGAAGCACCATTTGCCTCAACCATTGGTACACCATATTTTTCTGTTACAGGGGCAATTGCTTTTGTTAAACCAGAACTGTATGGGCCAAGCATAAATTCAACGCCATCTTGTGAAATTAATCTTTCTGCTAGCTGTGCTGCTCTTTTTGGGTTTGATTCATCGTCATAATAAATGATTTCAAACTTATAAGTTTTTCCACCAACTTTAACTCCACCCATGCTGTTAATTCTATCAACAGCCATATTGTAGCCGTTTTGAGTATGCACACCATTAGATGAATACTTACCAGTTAATGAAATAGCAGAACCTAAAATTATCTTGTCACCAACAACTTTTGCAAAAGATATTACTGATGAAGATAAAAGTAGTGCTATTGCAGAAATAAAACTTAAAATTATTTTATTTATTTTCATTTTATTTCCTTAGTTAATTAATTAATTAAATTCTAATTAAATAAAGAAAACTCTGCTTTTGCAAGAGGCAAAACGTACTTTGTAGGAATGTTAATACTGTTGTGTAACAATAATTATTAATGCAATTATAATTAAAACACTCGCTGAGATTGTATTAATTGTTTTTGGATTTGCTTTTATCCACGTTATCAATCTTTGAGCTAGTAATGCATAACCAATTAAAGATAAAAAATCTAAAATAACATAAGTCGTTATTAAAATAAAAAATTGAACAATATAATTTGAATTAAAATCTATAAACTGTGGAAATATTAAAGGAAAAAACAACCAAGCCTTGGGGCTTGTACCTGCAACCAAAAAACCATCTTTAAAAAAAGAGAATATACTTTTTGATGAAATTATTTTTGAATTTATGTCTTTGGGTGAAGATTTATAAACATCATAAGCTAGATAAATTAAATAGATTGCACCAATCCACTTAAAAAAATTTAAAAAATTTGGATTTTCAGAAAAAAAACTTCCTAAAACAAATATAACTAAAGTTGCTTGAACAAAATTAGCAGTGATATCTCCTAGCGCTGTCCAAATACAATTTCGAACACCATAATTCATTGAATAAGACACGATTACTATTCTTGGGGTACCAGGGGTGATAAAAAGAAAAATTATGATTTGTAAAAAAAGGATAAAATCTAAGGGGAGCATATAAAAAAAAAGATAGTCCTTAAAAACCGGGAGCTAAAGATGGCTAAGAAGGACTATCTTTATCAATATAGCATATCCCAAAAAAAATGCATTATCGATTTTTTTCAAATATAAAGGATTTATGAAAAAAAAAGGTCACAGACCTCTCACCCGGGTTAAAAATCCAGAGCCAAAAATTGAGGATCCAGATTGGGTCATCTGGGCAGCTTGGGCTGACAGGATAACTTTTGAAGAAATCAAAAAAAAGACTGGTAGGTCAGAATCTGAGGTTATCAAAATTATGAGAAGATCTCTTAAACCGTCTTCATTTAGATTATGGAGAAAGAGAGTTCATGAAAAAAGTATTAAACATAGAAAAAAATTCGAACATTCTAGAAAACAAATGTCTAGTAAAATAAAAAAAAGTGATTATTAATGAATTATGAAAAAAATTACAATCTACACAGGTCCATTATGTAACTACTGTGATGCTGCGAAAAGATTATTAACTAGAAATAATGCTTCTTACAATGAAATTAATATTGCAGCAGTTGATGGTGCAATGGATGAAATGATCAAAAAAGCTAATGGGAAAAGAACTATACCACAAATATTTTTTGACGATCAACATATCGGTGGTTATGACGAAGTAAGATCATTAGAAAAAGAAAATAAATTACAAGATTTATTAAAATAAATTTATTTAGGTTTAAAAGTTAAACAAACTCCATTATTACAATATCTTTTTCCTGTCGGTAGTGGTCCATCATCAAATATATGACCATGATGTGCATCACAATTCTTACAATGATATTCTGTTCGTGCATAACCTAATAAATGATCAGTTTTAGTATCAAAAACATTAGGTAGTGATTGAAAAAAAGATGGCCAGCCTGATCCACTTTCATATTTTGTTTGAGAATCAAATAATTTTGTTCCACAGTTAGCGCAATGATAACTTCCTTCACGTTTTTCATTATTTAATTCACTTGTACCTGGTGGCTCAGTCCCATCTTCAAACATTACTAATTTTTGTTCAGCTGAAAGGTTTGGATTTTTTTTACTCATTACTCAAAGTAATTTAGCACATGATTGATGCAAAATAGAGTGTAATTCGATAAGTTTTTCAAAATCTTTATTATAACCACCACCTAAAACACCACAAATAGGAATACCTTTAGAAAAAAAATTTTCTGTAACAATTTCATCTCTTTTTCTAATTCCTTCATCAGAAATTTTTAACTTACCTAAACGATCATTAAAGTGAATATCAACGCCTGCAATGTAAAAAACATAGTCAAAATTCTCTTGATTTAACTGATTTATATTAAACTTAAGTATTTTAATATATTGAGCATCTTCAGTATTATCTTCAAGCTCAACATCAAGATCACTTATAGATTTTTTTGCTGGATAATTTGATTTTGAATGCATACTAAAAGTAAATACATTTCTATTATCTTTAAATATATCTGCATTACCATTTCCCTGATGAACGTCTAAATCTACAATCAAAATTTTTCCTGCTAGACCTCTCTCAAGTAGATATTGTGCAGCTACGGCTACATCATTAAATACACAGTAACCAGCACCTCCTTCAAAATTTGCATGATGGCTTCCACCAGCTGTATTACAAGCTAAACCAGAATTAATTGCAAGTTTTGATGCTAAAACTGTTCCACCTGTTGCTACTAAAGATCTTTGAACAACACTATCAACTAATGGAAATCCAATTTTTTTTATAGTGTTTTCATCTAAAGTTTTATCTTTAATATCTTTTATATACTTTTCGGAATGAGCCCTTTTTAATGTTTCCTCAGAACAGGGATATGGATTATGAAATTTCTTAACTATCTTTTTTTCTATTAAATAATTTGCAAGTTCTCCAAATTTATTAATTGGAAATTTATGATCATTACCAATTTTAGCGAAATAATCCTTATGATTTACGACAGCTAAATCCATTTTTATTTAATTACACGTATAGGCTTACCATTTACGCAAGCTTCCAATGCTTCAATCATTTGAGAATAAAAAATACTATAATTTTCTGCTGTCACGTAACCAATATGAGGAGTGAGTAAAGCATTGGGCAAAAATCTTAATTTGTTATTTTCTGGTAAAGGCTCTTTTTCAAAAACATCGAGACCTGCTCCAGCTATTTCATTTGTGGAAAGCGCGATTATCAAATCATCTTCGTTAACAATTGGTCCTCTGGAAGTATTGATCAAAAAAGCTGTTTTTTTCATTTTGTCTAATTCTTTTAAAGTTATACAGTCTTTATACCTATCGCCTCCCTGAACATGTATAGATAGAAAATCTGAATTTGAAATTAAATCATCTTTGCTGCATGGCAAAACATCTAGTTCCTTACATTTAGTTAAATCTAAATTTTCACTCCATGCCATTACCTGCATTCCAAATGCTTTTCCTATCTTCGCAACTTGTGAACCAACTCTACCAAGACCGATTAATCCTAGGATTTTGCCTTTAAGTTCTACACCAATCGATGTTTGCCAATAACCTTGATACATATTATCAATTTCTTCTTTTAAATTTCTTGCCAGTCCCAAAATTAAAGCCCAAGTAAGTTCTGGGGTTGGATGACTATTAATTTCCGTTCCACAAACTATAATTTTTCTTTTTTTAGCAGCATCTAAATCAATAGATTTATTTCTTAATCCGCTAGTAATTATAAATTTCAATTTAGTAAGATTATCAATAATATTTTTTGTCATTGGTGTTCTTTCTCTCATTATAAGTAAAGCTTCGAAATCAGACAATTGTTCTAAAACTTCTGCTTCATCAGCAAAAGGTTCACTAAAAATTTTAATTTCATATTTCCCTGAAAGTTTTTCAATATCAACGAATTGTTGAGAAACATTCTGATAATCGTCTAAAATTGCGACCCTAAGCATTTTTAATTTCCTTATTTGATAGAAGTAAACCTAATATAATTAAAATTGCTCCAATCAAGTGAAAAAATTGAAATTGTTCATTATAAAAATATATAGCCATTATTGTGCTAAATAATGGTATTAGAGACAAAAATATACCGGCTCTATTTGCCCCAATGATAGAAACTGCTCCAGCCCAACAATAATAAGATCCAATGCTTGGAAATATTGCAACATAGACTAAAATATAAAAAAGATTACTACTTATCTCAATAGTTTTGCCCTCTGATATATCTAAAATAAATAGTGGTAAAAGAAAAACTAATCCAAATGTACAAATTATCTGAACAAGAGCAAGTAAAGGTAATTCGAAAGTTCTTTTTCTTAGGTAAGCAGAATATATTCCCCAAGAAATTATTGCTCCAATCATGAATAAATCTCCCTTATTAAAATTTAATGAAAGCAAAATATTAAGATCAAGTCTAGTAATGATAGCTAAAATTCCTAATACTGAAATTAGTAAGCCAGATATTTGATAAATATTTGTTTTTTCAATTTTTAAAAGAAAACAAACTAAAATTATTGTTACAGGTATCGCAGTGTTAAAAAGTGATGCATTAATCACCTGGGTATAGTTTAAAGCATTGTAGGTAAATGAAGTGAATATACACACACTTGTAGAACCTAGAATAAAAAATAATGATAAATTTTTTTTAATATGATTAGTTATTTTAAATATGTCTTTAAATGTGAAAGGAAGTAATATTATCCATACAAGGCACCATCTTAAAAATGCAAGTGAGTTTGGGGGTATATTTTCTAAATAAGCGAACTTTGCTAATGTGAAGTTTCCAGCCCAAAATAATGTTGCACATACAAGCATTAAATATGCTTTAGTATTTTGCATTTAATTAATTAAATCTAGTTGAGCTATAAGGATCTAAATTTAAATTTGTATTTTCTTTAGCAATCATTCCTGACACAATCTTTCCAGATATTGGGCCTAAAGTCCATCCTAAATGATGATGACCAAAGCAATAAAATACATTTTTATGATTTTTAGATGGTCCCATGACTGGAAGAAAATCTGGAAGTGTTGGTCGAAAGCCTAACCATTCATCTTCGTGTTCCGGAAGATCTCCCAGCATATACTTAGCATTATCAATTAAATTTTTTATTCTTGATTTTGATAAAGGATTTTCCAAACCACCAAATTCTACTGTCCCCACAACTCTCAATCCTTGTTCCATTGGAGTTATTCCAAAACCTCTATTTGAAAAAATAACTGGTCTATTCAATAAATGATCACAATTTTTAAAATGAACATGATAACCTCTCTCAGTATCAAGTGGTATTCTTTCACCTAAATTATCAGTCAATTTTTTTGAAAAAGCTCCACAGGCAATTATAACTTTGTCAAAATTATATCTTTTATCATCTGCTACAAAAATTGGTTTTTCATTATCAAATTGAATATCGTTAATATCTTTCTTTTCAAATTTTCCACCTTTTTTCAAAAATAATTCAAAAAATTTTAATAAAATTTTTTTTGGATTTCTTGCATGTCTAGCATATGGATAATAAACACCAGCATGATAAAAGGGTTTTATATAAGGTTCTAAATCATGAATTTCAGATTTGTTCACCAGCTGTTGTTTTACTCCTAATTCATTTCTTACATTAATTTCTAATTCACGGCTTTTGAGATCTTTGTTATTCCATATATAAAGAATACCTTTGTTTTCAACTAAACCATCTAAATCTATTTCATCAAACAATTCATCATAAGCTGGTAAGGCTAAATCTAAAATTTGATGCATATTTTTTGCGGTGTGCATCATTTTTTTTTGAGAAGTGTTGAAAATAAATTTAAGAAACCATGGGATCATTTTTGGAACATAGTTCCATTTTAAAGCCAATGGTCCAGTAGAGCTAAGTAACATTGCAGGTACGTCTGCTAAAATATCTGTTCTGTTTAATGATAAAGAGGCATAGGGTGAAAAATGACCAGCGTTTCCATAAGAAGCAGCAGGACTTCCGGGCTCCTCTCTATCAAAAATAGTAACCTCGTAACCCTTCTTTTGAAGAAATAAGGCATTTGAAACTCCCTGAATACCAGCACCTACTATACCAATTCTTGATTTTTTACTCATAAAAAAAGTTATAATGACTTTTTATTTAATTTTTAAGCGACAAATTATACTTAAGCTATTGATTGCTTACTATGAATTTTAGCACTCATCACAATTCCAAATCCTATCATAGTTGCTAACATTGATGAACCTCCATAAGACATTATTGGTAAAGGTGAGCCTACAATTGGCAATAAACCTAAGACCATACTCATATTGATAACAATGTAGATAAATAAAGATGCTCCAAAACTATAGCAAAACAATTTTGCAAAATAACTTCTTGAGATTGCTCCTATTTTAATAACTCTATAAATAATGAGAGCATACAACAACAAAAGTAAAACTGATCCTATAAATCCAAATTCCTCTGAAAAAAGAGTGAAAATAAAATCTGTATGTTTTTCAGGTAAAAATTCTAAATAACTTTGTGTTCCTTGTAAAAAACCTTTTCCAAATAATCCGCCTGAACCCACTGCAATTTTTGATTGAATAATTTGGTAACCTGCACCTAGTGGATCTCTGTCAGGGTTTAAAAAAGTTAATACTCTTAATTTTTGATATGGTTGTAAGAAAGATATGATG
>CACECY010000004.1 GCA_902558205.1 uncultured Pelagibacteraceae bacterium
TGGAAAAAAGAGGGCGATAAAAAAACTCCAAAAGGAATATTTAAAATTGAAAATCTTTATTTTAGAAAAGATCGTAAAGAAAAACCATTAACTTCATTAAAATGTATCGAAATAAGAAAAAATATGGGTTGGTGTAATGATGTTCATTTTCCAAAAAAATATAATAGACTTTTCAAAATAGAAAAAAAAATCAAACACGAAAAATTAAATAGAAAAGATTTTAAGTATGATTTTTTAATTCCAATCAAGTACAACTTTACAAAACCTATTGCAGGTCTTGGAAGTTGTATTTTTATTCACTTAACTAAAGATTACAAACCTACAGCTGGTTGTATTGCTTTAAATGAAAAAGATTTTTTGATTATGATTAAATTAATTGGAAAAAATTCAAAAATAAAAATTAGTTAATATCTCTGGCCAAAAATACTAGATCCAATCCTCAAATAAGTAGAATTTTTTTTAGCAGCATCTAAATAATCAGCTGACATTCCCATACTCAATTCAGTAAATCCATACTTATGATTTATTTCGCTCATTTCATTGAAATAATGTAAAGGATTTTTATCAACTGGAGGGATACACATTAAACCAACAATATTTAGTTTAAGTTCTCTACAATAATCTACTAATTTTTTAATTTGATTTTTATTAATCCCAGATTTTTGATCCTCATCACCAATATTTACTTGAATAAAAATTTTGATTTCTCTATTAATTTTTATTTGTTCATCAGCAATTTTTTTTGCAAGTTTTTCATTATCAACGGAATGAATATAATCAAATAATTTTACAGCAAATTTAACCTTATTTGTTTGTAATCCTCCAATCATATGAAGTTGAATATTAGGTTTTTTTTCTTTTATTTCAGTCCACTTATCGACTGCTTCTTGAACTTTATTCTCTCCAAAATCTAAATGTCCATATTCTATTAATGGTAAAATTTTATTTATTTTAAAAGTCTTGGATACTGCAATAATTTTTGGTAAGTTTTTATTATTTATAAGACTTAGTTCGTACTCGATTTTTGTTTGAATATCGATTAAATTTTTAACTGTAGTATGCATTTTTTCTCTAACTATTATCTTACAGATAAGTTTGATACAAAAGAAATAAATAAACTAGATAAAAAAACAATAATTATTTATAGAAATTATAAAGAAAATTCTATTAATTTAACTTTATTAAAAGAATTTAAAAATTTGTGCCAAAAAAGAAATTTAAAACTTTTTATTTCTAATAATTTCAAACTAGCTTTATATTTGAGGTTAGATGGTGTTTATATCCCCTCATTTAACAAATCTTTGTCTCACCTGAATTACTCATTATATAAAAACTTCATGACTATTGGTTCGGCACACAATGTTAAAGAAATCAGAATTAAAGAAAAACAAAAGGTGGATCAAATTGTTTTATCTTCATTATTTAAAAAAAATAAAAATTATTTAGGATTGTATCGTTTTAAAATACTTAAAAACTTAACCAAAAAAAATGTTATTGTGCTGGGCGGGGTAACAAAAAATAATAAAAAGCAGATTAAGTTAGTGAACTGTAATAGTTTTGCTGGAATATCTTATTTCAAAAAAAAAGCCCCTACAAATTAATGTAGGGGCTTTAAATTTAAATTATTAAACTATTGCTTATTAGAATGCAAAAGCAAGATTTAACATAGTAACTTCAGCATCAGAACCAGCAGCTCCGCTAGCACTTTCTACTTCATTGAAACCACCACCGATAGTGATTGATCCCATTGTGTAAGATGCACTTAAACCAGTGTTAATCTCATCGTCAGCTTTAGTATCAATTTCTACTGTTTGTCTACCAACAGAAACAGATAGGTTTTCATTCACAGCGAATGATACACCCATGTGCATTGCTTCTTGGTCGTTAGTAGCAGTTGAGTCATAGTTGATGTCTGTTCTTTGAATAGCAGCAGTTATTGCGCCTGCACTATACTTAAGACCAACTGTATCATGTACAGCTACATCACCATCGTCGAATCTACCAGCAACAGCTGTTACACCGTCCATAGCGTATGAAAGACCAATTGATCCCTCTGCAGCATTTGCAGATACAGTATCATTGATTGCGTTGTAACCTAAACTTACAGTTAAATCACCAACAGTGTTTGAGTAACCCCACATGCTAGTTGTACTTCTTCCACCAATACCTGCAGCAATACCATTGTCTACAGCGTTAGTGTTTTCGTATACAGCTGTGTAAGCAGTAGGAACGATATCTTTAACAGTATCAACACCACCTGCGTTTACAGAGTTACCTGAGAACGTTATAGTTCCCATACCATCACCTAAACCTAAAGTTAGTTTGTAGTCATCATAGTTACCACCATCTAACTCGTAGCTTACGCCAACAGTCATACCATTATCTAGATCTCCACCACCAGAAAATGTAACACTGTCACCCATAGTCCATGGATTAGCGTTAGAATTAGTGCTAAGTCCACTGTAGTTTAACGATGCTGAACCACTTACACTCATCTCACCAGCATACGCTGAAGAAGCTACAAGTGTAGTAGCAAGAGCAGTCAAACCTACTTTTTTTAGTTTGTTCATATTAGTACTCCTAATTGTTAATAATTAATTATAAACGTGAACAAACTACCAAAAATTTCCTTTTTATTTGCTCTAAAGTTAAAATAATCTATCTTTTTTCTTTTATTGTGATAAATTTATCACATAATTAACTGTTTTAGTGATAAATTAAAAGGTGTATTTAATAGCGTTAATTCTTACTAGTTTAATATTACTTTTTATGCAACTTATCTCTAAACCTATGAAAATAATCACTATAGCAATTTCTCTCATTTCTCTGATGTTTTTAACGGGCTGTGAGGCATTAAAATATAAAAAAGTTAGTGCTAAAGATTTTCCCGCTGACCCGAAAGAACGAATAAAAAAAAATATGGAAGAAGGACGTGGATTTAGAATAATGGGTGGCGATAAAAATAAAGGGACAAACTATTCATTTGCTACATCTAACCCTCTATGGCGTGCAACTTTGGATACTTTAGACTTTATGCCTTTAGTATCAGCAAATTATAGTGGTGGGATAGTTGTCACGGATTGGTATTCTGAAAATGATAATCCCCGAGAATCTATAAAAATTTCAATAAGATTTTTAACAAATGAAATTAGATCTGATGCTTTAGATGTTAATGTCTTTTATAAAGAATGCTCTGAGGATTTGTCAAATTGTAGTGTAAATAAAAAAAATAATGAAGTAGCCTCTCAAATTACATTGAGTATACTAAAAAAAGCTAGTCAATATGAGAAACAAAGAATTGATAAGTATAAAAAAGAAAACCCATATGAAGTTTCTACTCCAACAAAAGAAAGAGACCTGCCTAAAAATCAATAGTTTAAATTAATAAACTCTTAAACTATGGAAAGATATAATTTTAATTTAATAGAAAATAAATGGCAAAAACATTGGCTTGATAATAACGTTTTTAAATCCAAAATAGATCAAACTAAGAAAAAATTTTATTGCTTAGAAATGTTTCCTTATCCTTCAGGTAAAATTCATATGGGTCATGTAAGAAATTATACCATAGGAGATGTTTTATCTCGTTACAAAACTCTTGAGGGTTTTAATGTTTTACACCCAATGGGATGGGACTCATTTGGTATGCCTGCAGAAAATGCCGCAAAAGAAAATAATTTGAATCCAAAAGATTGGACAGAAAACAACATAAAAGTAATGAAAACTCAATTAAAAATGTTGGGATTATCATTGGACTGGGATAGAGAAATTTCTACATGTTCTCCAGATTATTATGAGCATCAACAAAAATTATTTTTAGACCTCTACGATAAAGGATTGGTTTATAGAAAAGAAAGCTATGTAAATTGGGACCCTGTAGATCAAACAGTTCTTGCAAATGAACAAGTAATTGATGGTAAGGGCTGGAGATCAGGTGCCTTAGTAGAAAGAAAAAAATTAAATCAATGGTTTTTTAAAATTTCATATTTTTCAGAAGAATTACTTTCTGATTTATCTACTCTAAATGAGTGGCCAGAAAAAGTTAAGATCATGCAAAAAAATTGGATAGGAAAATCATATGGGTGCGAAATTGATTTTAAAATTGAGGGTTCTAAAGAAATCAAGGTAATCAAATGTTACACTACAAGACCTGACACTCTTTTTGGTTTTTCTTTTTTAGCATTATCAGTTGACCACCCCATTTCAAAATATTATGAAAATGATAAAGATTTTCAAAAATTTAGCAAAGAATGTTCTAAGACTGGAACAACTGAAGAGTCTATTGCAAATGCAATTAAAATTGGTTTTAAAACAAACCTTTTAGCAGTAAATCCACTTGACCCCAAAAATAAAGTTCCTGTTTACTTTGCTAATTTTGTTTTGATGGATTATGGATTTGGAGCAGTGTTTGGATGTCCTGCTCATGATCAGAGAGATTTTGAATTTGCAAAAAAATACAATCTTGAAATCAAAACTGTTGTGAAACCAAGTAATGAAGATGATAATTTTACTGTAAAAGATGAAGCCTACTCAGGTCCCGGGGTATTAATAAACTCAGAATATTTGAATGATTTAAAAGTACCTGGCGAGTCAATTGATCAAACAATTAAACTTTTAGAAAAAAAGAAATTAGGGAAAAAGAAAACAAATTATAGACTAAAAGATTGGGGAATTTCTCGACAAAGATATTGGGGATGTCCTATCCCAATTGCTTACGATAATGATAACAACATTGTAAAGATTCCAGAAAATCAATTACCAGTAAAGCTACCAAAAAATGTTAATCTAAAAGTAAATGGAAATCCACTTGATGCACTAGATGAATGGAAAAATATTGAGATTAATGGAAAAAAATGTGTGAGAGAAACCGATACACTTGACACTTTTGTAGACTCCTCATGGTATTTTTTAAGATTTTGCTCAGCTGAAAATAAAGAAGTTCCTTTCAATAAAACGGACATAGATTATTGGATGCCTGTAGATCAATATGTAGGTGGTGTTGAACATGCAATTTTACATTTGTTATATTCAAGATTTTTTACGAGAGCGCTAAGATTAAATAATGATGAACTAAAAATTAATGAGCCATTTAAAGGTTTATTTACTCAAGGAATGGTTTGTCATGAGACTTATAAGAATGAAGATAATAATTGGCTAAGTCCCGACGAGGTGACGTCTAATAATGGAAAAGATTTTTATGAGAAAGATAATCCAAATAAAAAGGTTAAAGTTGGGCCCTCAGAATCAATGTCTAAATCAAAAAAAAATACAATAGATCCGCAAAATATAATTAAAAAATATGGAGCCGACTCAGTTAGATTTTTCATACTAGCAGATAGTCCACCCGATAGAGATGTAAAATGGACAGATGAAGGTATATTATCATCTTACAAGTTCGTTCAAAAATTTTGGATATTAAGTGAAGAAATTTTAGAATTAAATAAAAAAACTGCTGATATATTTAATGAGGAACTTGAGAGTTTCACAAATCAAATTATCGATAAAATAAATCAGTCTTTGAATAAATTTAGATACAATGTCATAATTGCAACATTTCATGAAATCTACTCTCACTACAAAAAGATAATCGAAAAAAATAAAAATTTTAAAAATCTTAAAAATAATTTTGAAAAAATCTTAATTTTGGTAATTCCTGTAATGCCTCATCTAGCTCATGAGTGCTTAAAAAGATTTGATTATAATAAAAAATTGTCTTGGCCAGTAGTTGAAGAAAAATATTTAAAAAATGAGAGAAGTAATATTGTTATTCAAATAAATGGTAAAAAAAGAAATATTATAAGTGTAGAAAATAATATTGAAGAAAAAGTTTTAGTTGAAAAAATTAATAATCAGAAATTAATCGAAAAATACCTAGAAAACAAAAAAATAACCAAGATAATTTATGTTAAAAATAGAATAATAAATTATATTATTTCATAATGAAAAAAATTTTATTTCTTTTAATTTTGTTTACGGTCAGCTGCGGGTATCAACCGATTCACCTAATTTCAGACAAACAAAACTTTAAGTTTTCAAAAATATCAATTCAAGGAAACGAAGAAATAAATAAAAAGATAATCAATTCAATATCTTTTGAAGAAGACGACACAGACAAGTCTTTGAATGAACTAATATTAAATAGTTATTACGAAATTTTGGAGACAGCAAAAAATTCTAAAGGTCAAGTTGAGTCATACAGATCAAAAATTTTTGTAACTCTTAAAATTAGAGATAACAAAGAAATAATTAAGGAAAGAGATTTTTTTAATGAATTTTCTTTTAATACAAAAAAAAATAAGTTTGATTTGATACAATATCAAAAACAAATACAAAATAATCTGATTAAAGAGGTTATCAGAGATATTAATATTTATTTAAATCTCGGATGATAGTTAAAAATTTAGATTTAAAAAAAAATCTTAAAGGCAATAAAAATTTTCTACTACATGGGATAAACTCTGGTTTAATAAATCAAACAATAGATGATACTTTAAAACCAAATTTTTCCAAAAATATCTATAATTATGACGAACAAGAAATTTTATCCAATTCAGATCAATTTAAAGAGGATGTCTTTAACAAGTCTTTTTTTGAAGAGGATAAACTTATAATCATTAATAGAGCTTCAGACAAAATTAAAAATATTTTAGAGGAAATAATTGAAAAACAAATCGATGATTTAACATTAATTGTTAAATCTGGAATATTAGATAAAAAGTCTAAGCTGAGGATTTTTTTTGAGAAAGAAAAAAATACAATTGCAACTGCTTATTATGAAGATGGTTATCGAGATTTGAATTCAATAATCCAAAAATTCTTTTATGAAAAAAAAATTAAAATTTCATCTCAATCAACAAATGTTTTAATTGAAAGATCTAATGGAAATAGAATTAATTTAATTAATGAATTAGATAAAATTTCAAATTATTTGTTTAATAAAAAAAAAATTGATTATGAAGAAATTTGTAAATTAACAAATTTATCTGAAAACCATAAAATTTCTGATTTGACTGATCATGCATTGGCAAATAATAAACTTAAAACTTTAAACATAATAAATGAAAACATCTTAACTTCAGAAGATTACATTCTTATTCTAAAAAATTTTTTATACAAAATTAAAAGACTTAAAAAACTAAAGAAAAATCTTGAGGGAAACAAAAACTTGGAAAGTGTGATTTCATCCTATAAGCCACCTATATTTTGGAAAGAAAAAGATATAATTAAAAAACAATTAAGAATAATTTCTCTTGAAAAGCTAAATGCACTTTCTGTTAAAGTAAATGATTTGGAAAAATTGATAAAAGAAAATTCTAAAATATCAGGCTTGCTTTTATATAACTTTATTCTAGAACTTTTTAGTATTGCTAATAATTAGATTTAATTATTTCAATAATTTTGTTTAATTGGTCTAATTCTTTATATCCAAATGTAATTGTTCCTTTATTTTGCTTATTATTTTTAATAGCAACATTTAATCCAATTTTTTCAGATAATGAATTTTCTAAATCTTTAATATTAGGATCCTTATTATCTTTGAGTTTATTTTTTTTTGTTTTAAAAATTTTAACAAAATTTTCAGTTTGTCTAACTGAAAGCTTTTTTTCTATAATTTTATTAGCTACAAAACTTGCATTTTCAAGACCGACTAAAATTTTTGCATGACCAGCGCTTATTTTTAAAGATTCAATTAGCTTTATCACGCTTTCGGGTAACGTTAAAAGTCTCAATGAGTTTGTAATATAGCTTCTACTTTTTCCAATGAATTTTGAAACTTTTTCTTGGTCATAGTTAAATTCATCAATTAATTTTTTGTAACCTTGGGCTTCTTCTAATGGATTTAAATCATGTCTTTGAATATTTTCAACTATTGCAAATTCCAAAGATTTTAAGTCATCCGCTTCTGTAATAACAACTGGTACATTATGAAGACCAGCCTTTTGAGCGGCAAGCCACCTTCTTTCACCTGCAATAATTTCGTATTTGGAAATATCATCACCAGATTTTCTGACTACAATTGGTTGTATTATTCCCCTTTCCTTAATAGAGTTAGTCAGTTCCTCTAAATTGCTCTCTTCGAAAATTTTTCTTGGTTGATATTTATTTGGTACTAAATCACTAACTGACAATTGATTTTTTAAAGGTTCAACCTTTGTTTCTCCTATTAGTGAGGATAAACCTCGTCCTAGTCCCTTTTTAATTTTATCCATTAAGCTGCACTTCCTATTGAAGATTCTTGACTTATAAATTCATCAGTAAAATTAAAATATGATTTACTTCCTGGGCAAGCTTTGTCATAAATTAAAACTGGCATTCCATGTGATGGCGCTTCAGATAATCTCACATTTCTTGGAATAACTGTTGTATAAACTTTATCACTAAAATAATCTCTAGCCTCTTTTTCAACTTGAGAAGATAACTTATTTCGTTTGTCATACATCGTTAAAAGTATGCCCCTTATTTTTAGATCGGGATTTAAACTTACTTTTATCCTTTCAATTGTCTTCATAAGCTGAGTTAAGCCCTCCAGAGCAAAAAATTCTGTTTGTAGGGGGACTAAAAGTGAACCGGAAGATACTAAAGCCATAACTGTCAATAAACTCAATGAAGGTGGACAATCAATTAAAACATAATCATATAATCCTCTAGAATTGTTTAAATACGTGGTTAATTTAGCCTTTAATATGAAGGCCCTGTTACCATCTTCTGCTGTTTCTACCTCTAGACCTGATAAATCCACATTAGAAGTAATTATATCTAAATTTTCAAACTGAGTTTTTTTAATTACTTCATTTATTTCTTTAGAACCATTTAGGACCCCGTAAATCGTGTCACTAGAATCATCCATATTTGATAGTCCTAGTCCTGTTGTTGCATTTCCCTGAGGATCAAGATCGATAACTAAAATTTTTTTATTTAGCTGCGATAATCCAGCTGCAAGATTTATTACAGTAGTGGTTTTTCCTACCCCGCCCTTTTGATTTATAATTGAAATGATTTGCATCTAATTTTTTTTTTTAATTTTTTTAATATTTAATAAAAAGGAACTATCATTAGTTAAACTTTTTTTTTCTTCATATTCTAATTCCCAATTTTTTTTTGATTCTTCAAAAATTTTTTTTCCACTCTTGCCCATGAAAAAAATTAAATTTTTAAAATCTGAAAAATTTTCATAAACTAGATCTAAAACAATTGGCATAGGTTTGAATGCTCTTGACATAATTGTTCCTGTCTTTAATTTTTTTACATCAAAAATATTTTTTTGAAAAACTTTTGTATTTAAATTTAATTTTTTGGAAACTTCTCTCAAAAAATGGCTTTTATGGTGACTCTTTTCATAAAGATGCACATTCATGCTATTTTTCATATTTTTTAGCATAATTGCAATTATAATTCCTGGCATTCCACCCCCAGATCCTAAATCTATGGTTGTATTACTATTTAAATTAACAAAATCAATGATTTGCGCTGAATCTATTATATGACGATCAATAATGGCCTTTTTTGACGCTGTTTTTTTGCTTATTATGTTAATTTTTTTATTTTTTTCTAATACCAATGATATATAGTTTTCAAAGTCTAAAAATGTTTCACGTGAAACATTTAAGCCATTGAGTCTTGAGTAAGAATTTAAAATTTCTTGGTCCATTAAGCTATATGCTTAATAGACTTTCTTTTGACGTGTGACAACAAAATATATACGGCTGCAGGAGTAATTCCATCTATTCTTAACGCTTGTCCCATTGTTTTTGGTCTTATTTGCTTAAATTTTGCCTTGACCTCATTAGAAAGACCTGAAAATTGATCATAATCGATATTATCAGGGATAGATAAATTCTCATCTCTTTTAAAAGCTAAGATATCAGCTTTTTGTTTTTTCAAATATCCACGGTAATGTGAATTAATCTCTACTTGCTCATCAATTTCAGGCCCATAATTACGGATTTCAGGCCATATATCTCTAATTTTACTCATATAAACGTCTTTTTGAGTTAATATTTCTTCAGCTGTTCTAAAAACACCATCTTTAGCAATTTTAATTCCAAATTTCGAAGCTTTTGAGGGAGAAATACTCAAATTAGACATCTGCAATGATATTTTGCTCAATTTTTGAAATTTATCCTCAAATATCTCTTTTCTGTTATTTGAAATTAAACCAATATTAATTCCTTTGTGAGTAAGTCTTAAGTCAGCATTGTCTGATCTAAGACTTAATCTATATTCAGCTCTAGATGTAAACATTCTATAGGGCTCAGCAACACCCTTAGTTACTAAATCATCAATCATTACTCCAATATAAGCATCTGATCTATCAAGGATAAAAGGCTCCAATTTTTTAAGTGAAAGGGCAGCATTAATCCCAGCTACAAGACCTTGGGCTGCAGCCTCTTCATATCCTGTGGTTCCATTAATTTGACCTGCAAGGTATAGATTCTTTATTTTCTTGGTCTCCAATGTTAAAAATAGTTCTCTAGGGTCTATGTAATCATATTCTATAGCATATCCTGGTCTAATCACTTTTACGTTTTCTAAACCATTGATATTATTGAGTATTTCATGCTGTACAACTTCAGGTAATGATGTTGATATGCCATTTGGGTAGATTGTGTGATCATTCAGGCCCTCTGGCTCTAAAAATATCTGATGTCTAGTCTTACCGGCAAATTTTACTATCTTGTCTTCTATTGAGGGACAATATCTTGGACCAACACCTTGAATGCTGCCAGAGTACATTGCACTTTTAGATAAATTCTTTTCTATAATCTTATGAACCTTTTCATTGGTATAGGTCATAGAACACGATACTTGTTTGTTTAGATTTTTTTTTGTTAAGAAAGAAAAAAAATAAGGATCATCATCTGCAAATTGTTTTTCCAATTTTTCAAAATTAATAGTTCTAGAATCTAACCTTGGTGGCGTCCCAGTTTTTAGTCTACCTATTTTAAAATTATATTTCTCTAACTGTTCACTTAAACCAGTGCTTGGCTTTTCATTAAATCTACCAGCAGGAGTTCTTTCATCACCAATATGTATCAAGCCGTTTAAAAATGTACCAGTTGTAAGTATTAACTTGTTACAACTTACTTTATTACCTTTTAATGTTAAAAATCCATTTATTTCATTATTATTAAAAATAAACTTAATTACAGGATCAGAAAAAATGCTTAAATTACAATAATTTACAAGTTTTTCTTGCATAAATTTTCGGTATAATGATCTATCAGATTGAGTTCGCGGTCCTCTTACTGCTGGACCTCTACTTCTATTTAACAGTCTAAACTGTATTCCAGACTTATCGGCAACCTCAGCCATAACCCCATCTAGAGCATCAATTTCTCTTACCAAATGACCTTTACCTAAACCTCCAATAGCAGGATTACATGACATTTCTCCTATGGTATTTTTATTGTGAGTGAATAGGGCAGTATTAATTCCAAGTCGAGCTGATGCAGCTGCTGCCTCACATCCTGCATGACCCCCACCAATTACTACCACATCATATGATAAATCTTTTTTCATGATCTAAATTTATATTCGATTAGAATATTTACAAGATTTCAGTTTTTTTTCTTAAATAAGCTATATTTATCAACGAAAACCGAAAAAAAAGGCCCAAAAATGCAGCAAAATTGCTTTTATTTCCCAATGCAAAAATCGTTGAAAATACTGCCTAATATCTCCTCTACATCAACTTTTCCGACAATCATACCCAAATGTCTAGTTGCTAACCTTAAATCTTCAGCTGCTTTATCAAAATCTTTTTTACTATTTTTATCCAAAAAATTTTTCAGATGATCTACGCACTGAACCAAATGTTGTCTATGCCTTTCTCTTGTGATTAAAATATCTTCCTCAGTTATGAATTTATCTCTTAAATAGTTTTTAATTTTTTTGATCAACTCATCAATGTTTGAGTTGTCTTTTAATGAAATTAAAACGTGATTAAGTTTAAGAATTTCTGGGTCTAACTTGTCTTTTATTAGGTCAGATTTATTAACAACAAGAATTGCATCATTTTTTAACAAATCATTCAAAAAACCGCTTAAATCAATACTTTTAGCATCAACTACTACTAATTTAAGATCAGCATTTTCAGCTTTTTTTAGAGATAATCTTATTCCCTTTTTTTCGATTTCATCTTTTGACTCTCTTATACCGGCTGTGTCAGAAATAATAACAGGATACCCATCTATATTTAGATGGGTTTCAACAACATCTCTCGTTGTGCCAGCTATCTCAGAAACTATAGCAACCTCTCTGTTAGATAAATTATTTAATAAACTTGATTTGCCTGCATTAGTTGGTCCTACGATTGCAATTTTAAAACCTTCACGGATTATCTCTCCAACTTTTTGATCATTTAATATTTTATTAATCTCATTTAATATATCTGCAGACTCTTGTTTTATTTTTTTTAAATTATCTTCTGGTAAATCTTCATCTGGAAAATCTATTTTAGCCTCAACAAATGATAAAATTTTCAATAATTTTTCTCTTAACTCATTAAATTTCTCTGAAGATTTTCCTTTCATGATTTTTACAGCTTGTAATCTTTGAATTTCAGTTTCAGCAGATATCAGGTCTGCTATACTCTCAGCTTTAAGTAAATTTATTTTCCCATTTTGAAAAGCAACCTTTGTAAATTCTCCTGGCTCGGCTAATCTACAATTTTTGATTTTTGAAATCTCGTTTTGAACTGCCAAAACTACAGCTTTCCCTCCATGCACATGTATTTCGGCCATATCCTCGCCAGTATAGCTCTGAGGGCCTGGAAACCATATTATAATCCCTTCATCAATAAGCTCAGAAGTGTTGATATTGTTTATTTTTCGAAGGGTAGCTACTCTTGGTTTTGGGATTTCTTTACCTGTGAGTGATTTTATCACTTTAGATGACTCAGAACCAGAAATTCTGATTATTGCAACACCCGATACACCTGGTCCAGTAGATAAAGCATAAATTGTCATTTTTTTATTATAGTTTTTTTATAATTTTAATGACATATTTTTTTTATGATCATTTGGCTAGCTTCCTTTCCAAAAAGTGGAAATACTTGGTTAAGATCTATAATATCTTCGCTAATTTACAGTGATGATGGAATATTTAATTTTGAATTGAATAAAAAGATCAAACAGTTTCCATCAATACCTTTTTTTCAAGATTTTACACAAGATTATAATAACATTCATGAAATTAAGAAATTATGGATATTAGCTCAGGATAAATTGAATTTAGATAATAAATTAAAATTTTTGAAAACTCATCATATTAATTGCACTATAGATGGTTACTCATTTACAAACAAAGAAAATACAGCAGCTACAATTTATATTGTAAGAGATCCAAGAAATTTAGTTAACTCTATATCTAATCACTTTTCAAAAAATCAAACTGAAGCAACAGAGTTTCTATTCAGATCTAACATTTTGGGTGCAAGTAAAAGTAATACCTTACCTAGTGATGTAGCAACGATCCTGGGATCTTGGAAAGATCACTATCATTTTTGGACTAAAAAAAATGATAAATTACTACTAATCAAATATGAGGATATTGTTCTTAATCCTAAAAATGAATTAAAAAAAATTATTAAATTTTTAAGTAGATTTACAAAAGTTGAAACAAATAACACCAAAGAAGCGAATATCATAAATTCTACATCATTTGAGACTCTTAGAAAGATGGAACAAAACGGAGAGTTTACAGAGAATGTATTTGATAAAATTTCAAACAAAAAAATCAAGTTTTTTAATCAGGGTCCAAGTAATAAATGGCAGGATAGTCTAAAAGATGAAATTAGGTCAGAAATTGAAGCTAAACTTAATACTGAAATGAAAGAATTGGGCTACTTATAAATTTATGCTGGTTTATTCATTGAGTTAAAAAACTCAGCGTTATTTTTAGTATCTTTTAATTTGGAACTAATAAACTCGATTGCATCCATGGTACCCATTGGAGCAATTATTCTTCTAAGAACATTCATCTTTTGTAAATCATTTTTGTCAAATAATAATTCCTCTCTTCTAGTTCCAGATTTAGTGATATCAATCGCTGGATAAATTCTTTTATCAGCAATTTTTCTATCTAGCACTGTTTCACTATTACCTGTTCCTTTAAATTCCTCAAAAATTACTTCATCCATTCTACTACCAGTATCAATTAACGCTGTAGAGATAATAGTTAAAGATCCACCTTCTTCTATGTTTCTAGCTGCACCAAAAAATCGTTTAGGCCTTTGAAGTGCATTGGCATCAACACCACCAGTTAAAACTTTACCAGAACTCGGTATTACTGCATTATACGCTCTTCCAAGTCTTGTTATAGAGTCTAAAAGAATTACCACATCTTTTTTATGTTCTGTTAATCTTTTTGCTTTTTCAATTACCATTTCTGCAACAGCAACGTGTCTTTGTGCAGGTTCATCAAATGTTGAGCTTATAACTTCACCTTTTACAGTTCTTTGCATATCGGTAACCTCTTCTGGTCTTTCATCAATTAAAAGTACAATTAAATAACACTCTGGATAATTTTTAGCTATTGAGTTAGCTATACTTTGTAAAATCATTGTTTTACCTGCTTTAGGAGGTGAAATAATTATTGAACGTTGCCCTTTTCCTATCGGGCTGACTAGATCAATTAATCGTGGTGTAAGATCTGGTTTTTTTTCAATTTTTGTTGTCTCTACTTCCATCACTAATTGCTTATCTGGATATAAGGGTGTTAAGTTGTCAAAAGCAATTTTGTGTCTTGATTTATCAGGTTCTTCAAAGTTTATTTTGCTTACTTGCAACAATGCAAAATATCTTTCACCATCTTTTGGAGCTCTCACGGGCCCTTCGACTGTGTCGCCTGTTCTTAAACCAAATTTTCTTATTTGACTTGGGCTTACATAAATATCATCTGGTCCAGGTAAATAATTCGACTCCATTGCTCTTAAAAAACCAAATCCATCTTGTAATAATTGCAAAACGCCAGCGCCTGTAATTTCTTCTTTTTCTGCAACTTTTTTCAGTATAGCAAAAAGAATTTCTTGTTTTCTTAGCGTACTAGCATTTTCTATTCCAAGCTCTTCGGCTTGTGTAATAAGCTGTTCGGATGATTTAAGTTTTAGTTCTTGAATGTTCATGATTAAAAATTATTAAGGACTTAATAATAAGATTAATATATATACTACTAATTATAATTCAACCCTAGATTGGCTTAAAAATAGCTAAAAATACAACAATAATAAGTATTAAAGTTGGTATTTCATTAATAATTCTAAAAAATTTTGCAGATTTTGTATTTGTGGAATTTTTCAAATTTACAAGGCATCTGCCTAAATAATCATTATATGCCGACAAAATAATAACCATAACAATTTTTATTTGCATCCATAATTGTGAGAAAATTTCAATGCCGTTAAGATGAATTAATATTAATCCAAAAACCCAGGTTAGTATCATGGCGGGTCGCATAATGTAATAAAATAATCTTTTTTCCATCACCTCAAACACTTCAGTAATTGATTTTTTCTCTTTATTTTCAACGTGATAAACAAAAATTCTTGGAAGATATAATAGTCCAGCCATCCATGAAACCACGGCTATTAAATGTAAACTTTTAAATAATAAATAACTATTCATAGCTTAAACAAGGACATCTTTTAAATTGATTTGGACACTGTACCTTTGGTGGGTAAAGTTTTCCATTTAAATTATAATCCTGTTTATTAATAATTAGATTTGACATCGCTTTTATGTAATTTTCGTTTGTTCCGAGAGCGGGCACTCTTGAATAATTCTTACAACCATTCTTAGTTGCTAATTCCTTATATTCAATATCTAACTCTACTAAAGTTTCCGAATGTTCTGAAACGAACGCAATAGGAACTAAAACAATATGCTTTCCTAATTTTGAGTTTTCTACGATTATATCATCGGTAGATGGGCCAATCCACTTTAAAGGTCCAACTCGACTTTGATAACTTAATATCCAGTCTAAGTTTTTAATATCTAAAGACTTAACAATTTTATCAACCGATTGTTCTACTTGCCATTGATATGGATCTCCCTTTTTAATATTTTTTTCAGGCAATCCGTGTGCAGAAAAAATTAATTTAAAATTATCTAAATTATTAATTTTTTTAATTATTTCATCCTTATGCGCTTGAACAAAATTTTCATCAGTGGGATAGCAACAAATCGTAGATGTTTTTGTTTCAAAGTTATTTTTTAGGCATATATTTTTCCATTCTTTTATTGATGAGCCAGAGGTTGCTGCTGAAAATTGAGGATAGAGTGGCATTAAAATTACTTCTTCTGGATTATAATTCATCACATCTTTAAGAACATTTTCTGCTCTAGGGTGCCAACATCTCATTACCACAAAACACTTATATTCTGATAAATCATCGTCTTGATTTAATCTTAATTCCAAAGCGAGGGATTGCTCGTTTGTAAGTTTTAAAATTGGTGAGGAGCCTCCCAATTCTTCATAAATTTTTTTGGCTGTAGGAGCCCTTCTATTAGCTATCAATTTTGCTAACGGATATCTAAAAAAACTTGGTAAGTTTAAGATTGCAGGATCATTAAATAAATTAAATAAAAATGGCTCAACATTTTCTAACTTGTCTGGACCACCTAAATTAAAAAAGAATAACAGCTTTTTTCATTTGTATTCTTTTACGGTTTGAACCAAATACTCCATCATCTCCGGGTTGGTTTCTGGCAACACACCATGTCCAAGATTAAAGATATATGGATGATCTTTAAAAATTTCTAAATATCTTATTATTTCTTTTTTTAAATTATCTTTATCTGTTAATAAAACTTTGGGGTCCAGTCCTCCTTGAACTGGTATATCTATTTCTTTGATAATTTTTGTAGGATCAATATTATAGTCGATGCTAATTGCATTTGGTTTAACAATTTCACAGTAATCTTTATAATTCGAAATTCCTCTCGGAAAACATATAACTGGTATATTTAATGATTTCACATAATCTACTAAACTTAGTGTTGGAATATATACATAATTTGGTAAATCTTTTTCATCTAATAAACCAGCCCAACTATCAAAAATTTGAATTACTTTAGCACCATTTTCAATCTGATTTTTAATATGAATTTTTAAAAATTTATCTAATAAATCTAAAATTCTGTTAATTAAAAATTGATCCTTAAAAAAATCTTCTCGTAACTCTTTTTTAGGAGATTTTTTGTTTAATATATAAACTAATAAAGTCCAGGGCGCCCCAACAAACCCTATGGTGCTTTTTCCCTTTAATAATTCATTTTGTGAAACTTTACTAATGGCTTTGTAAACAGGAAATATTTTTTTTATAAAATCTATCTCATCTATGCTTGATACTTTTTTAATATCTAAATCGCCTAATATTGGTCCATAATTTTTTTTAAATTCAACTTTTTGATCTAGTGCATATGGTAACATTAAAATATCTGAAAAAATAATTGCTGCATCAAAATTAAATCTTTTTAATGGTTGCAAGGTTATTTCTGTTGTTAAATTTTCATTTAAACATAATTTTATAAAATCAGTATTTTTAGATCTAATTTCTCTAAATTCTGGTAAATATCTTCCAGCTTGCCTCATTATCCATATTGGATTTAGCCTTGTTTTTTTATTAACTAATACTTGTTCGATTAAGTTCATATAAATAATCAATAATATTTAATTGTATTAGTATTATATCCTGTTAATTACGATTATTAATTTTTACACACTTTTTATATACAGTTTATTAAAACAAAATTAATAATAAACCTTGATATTACATAGTAATTTAAACAAATATTAAGTTATTTATTAAAATGTATAAATTTATTAACATGTTTAATATTGTGAATAATTAATGATATTTACATTAAATTTTAAATCAATTTTATAATGAAAAATAAAACTCTAGAAATTCAATCTTATCAACATTTAATACATGAGTAATACTTTCCAAATATACTTAATATCAGATTCAACGGGTGAAACTCTAGATAGAATCTTTTTAGCCTTAAAAGCTCAATTTAATAATATTGAATATAAAGTTCATCCTTACTCATTTACGAGAACTGAAAATCAAATTACTAAAATTCTAGAGATTGCAAAAAAAAACGAAAATTCAATAATATTATATACCATCGTAGATAATAACCTTGCAAAGTTTTTAGCAAATCAAAGTGATGACAAAGGACTTCCTTGTTTTGGAGTTTTGGGAAATTTAATTTTAAGTTTTTCTAAGCTATTAAATCAAAAGGCTTCTCACGAACCTAGCGGACAACACGTGTTGAATGAGGAATATTATCAGCGTATAGAGGCAATCCAATTTACAATGAATCATGATGATGGAAACTTAGCAAATGAAGTAGGAAAATCAGATATAATTTTACTTGGTGTTAGTAGAACGAGCAAAACACCAACATCAATTTATTTAGCCAACAAGGGCTACAAGACATCAAATATTCCACTTATAAATGAAAACTCAGTGCCCAAAGTTTTAAAAGACAATCCTAAAATTAGTTGTGTAATTGGGTTAAATACTGAAGCCGAAAGACTTGTTGATATCAGAAAGAACCGAATGAACTCATTAAAAGAAATAGATAATAAAAAATATACAAATATAGAAAATATTCAAAAAGAAATTGATGACGCAAAAAAAACTTTTAAGCGATATGGTTGGCCGACTATTGACGTTACCAGAAAATCAGTAGAAGAAACAGCAGCATCAATTATTAAAATTCACGAAATATATACTCAAAATAATGAATAATATTATTTTAGCCTCGAAAAGTAGGGTTAGAAAAAAAATTTTAGAGAAAGGCGGTATCTTTTGCGAAGTTGTTCCATCAAACGTAGATGAAGATAGTGTTAAAGAGGCTCTATCAAAAGAAAATGCTTCTCCAGAAATAATCTCTAAAAATTTAGCAGAATTAAAAGCTAATAAAGTAAGCACTAAATTTTCAAATAGATTAGTCTTAGGGGCAGATAGTGTGATTGATTTAGAGGGAAAAGTTATTTCAAAACCAGTAGATAGAAAAGAGGCATTAGAGATATTAAAGTCGTTAAATGGCAAGTCACATCATTTAATAAGCTCGGCATGTATTTCAAAAGATGGAAATATGATTTGGAATTATACAGATAAAGCAACACTAACAATGAAAAATTTTTCTGATAAGGATTTAATATTATATTTATCTAAAATCTCTGATGAAGCTTTATATGCTTATAATGTTTATCAAATTGAGGGCGAGGGCAGAAAATTATTTTCGGATATAAAAGGAGACGAAAACACCATAATGGGCCTTCCAATTGACAAAATTAAAGATTATCTAAAAAACCATGAATAAATATTTAGTAATTGGCAATCCGATAGATCATTCTTTATCACCCAAACTTCACAACTATTGGTTTAGAGAAAACAATATTGATGCACTTTATGAAAAAAAACAAATCAGAGAAGCAGATATAAAGCAAATAATTTTAGATATACGAAATGGTAAGATTGAAGGCATAAATGTTACTGTTCCATTTAAAAAATCAGTGATACCTTTTATCGATAAGTTGGAAATTCCAGAAAAGATTCAATCGGTAAACACGATTTACAGAGAAAAAACAATTAAAGGTTCAAATCAAATAGTAGGTAGAAATACAGATATTTTAGGATTTAAATATTCCTTAGAGCGGATTAAATATAACGTTAAAGGAAAAACTGTTTTAATTCTAGGGGCTGGAGGGGTAACGCCTTCAATTATATATGCTTTAGAGGAAATGAATCCCTCAAATATTATGTTAAGCAATAGAACTAAAAAAAAAGCTGAAGATTTAAAAAAATTATTCCCTCAAATAGAGCTTATAGAATGGGGAGATACTGAAAATTTTGACATGATTATAAATACAACAAGTCTAGGTCTTAAAGAAAATGACAAACTCCCAATTAATTACGACAAAATTGGTTCGGGGAAGTTTTTTTATGATGTTATTTACAATCCAAAAAAAACAAATTTTCTTGTGGAAGCTGAAAAACGTGGTCATCAGATTGAGAATGGTAAAATGATGTTTGTTTATCAAGCTCAAGAAGCTTTTAGGTTGTTTACAATAAAGCCCGATGTGGGGGAGGGATTATTACCCTCAATAAATAAAAAAGTACTTCAATTATTAGACAATGATTAGAATTGGAATTTTAGGCAATATTGGTTCTGGTAAAAGTTATGTAGCAAAATCTTTTGGGTACCCAGTATTTAATGCAGACCTTGAAGTTAGTAAATTATATAAAAATAATAAGAAAATTTTTTTAAAACTAAATAAAATTTTACCTAATTATATTCATACATTTCCAATAAATAAAAATGAAATGTCTAAAGCCATATTAGCAAATAAATCTAATCTGAATAAAATCGTAAAAGTTGTTCATAAAGAAGTAAGAAAGAAAATGAATGTTTTTATGAAAAAAAATAAAAATAAAAGAATTGTTATTTTAGATATACCACTTCTATTAGAAAATAAGATAAATATTAAGAAAGATATTCTAGTATTCGTTGAGTCAAAAAAAATAGATATTTTTAAAAGATTAAAAAAAAGAAAGAACTTTAATAAAAAACTTTATAAAAAATTTAAAGATATTCAATTATCACCCAGTTATAAAAAGAGAAAATCTAAATTTATTATTAAAAATGATTTTACAAATAAATCTGTTAAAAAGTCTATTAAGAATATTTTAAATCAAATTATATAAATGAAAGAAGTAGTATTAGACACGGAGACAACAGGTATATCGGTTAAAGAGGGTCACAGAATTGTTGAAATCGGATGTATTGAGCTTGATAATTTAGTTCCCACAAAAAATAAATTTCACTGTTATTTAAACCCTGAAAGAAAAGTTTCTGAAAAAGCTTTTGAAGTTCATGGTTATTCTGATGATTTCTTATCTAAACAAAAAAAATTTCAAAATGTTGTTGAAGAATTTTTAAAATTTATAAGTGGAAAAAAATTGATAATCCATAATGCTGAATTTGATTTGGCACATCTAAATCACGAATTAGAAATTTTAGGAAAAGATAAAATTAATAATGAAATAATCGACACTCTTATTTTGGCAAGAGATAAATTTCCAGGTTCATCAATAAGCCTTGATGCATTATGTAAAAGATACAGAATTGACAATTCTAAAAGAATTCAGCACACAGCTTTAATTGACTGTGATTTATTAGCTAAAGTTTATATTAATCTTATAGATCAAAAAGAACCAACATTAGATTTTCAGAAGCAAGATGATAAATTTAATCAATTTGAAAATAGCAATATTTTATATTTTAAAAAAATTATTAAACCCTCCTCTGATGAATTAAAAAAACATAAAGAGTTTTTAAAAAAAGATTTAAAGAAAAACTTCTTTAATTAAATCTCTCATTATAAAGTTTTTTAAAATCAATCTTTTTTTCTATTTTAATTGATGGATGACCAGAATTATGAATTAAATTTAAAAAAGAATTTTCTAAGTCAGGGTATATTTTGGTTGGAACATCGCACAAAATTATTCTTTCCATATCTTTTTTTTCCTTAACATCATCATCTACTTTTATGATGGTTGCATAAACTATTTCATAATATGATTTTTTTTCATTAGCTTCTTTATCTTCGAATTTTAAAGTTGTATTAACTTCAATTAATTTATTTTTTAAAGCTTTAGAGGTAATATCTATATTCATTTGATATTTTGAAATATTATCTTTCACAAAAATATATGTTTCTATGTCAGGTGTTTCACTTGATAAATCTTTTATATATTTTGCTAAAATCTTAAATTTTTCTGTCATCATTATCCTCTATATCTTCGTATTCACCATCTATAAAATTTTTTTCATTAACCTGATCTTTTTTTTTAAACTTATTAGACAAATTTCCAAAAATTAATTTTCTTGTTATTGGAAAAATTAATAAAAAACCTAAAAAATCAGTTGCAAAGCCAGGAAGAATTAAAAGAATTGCCGCAAAAGCTATGGCCGCGCCAGATATTATCTCATATGCAGGAGTTTGATTTTTAACAATTTGCATAAAACCAGATCTAATAGTGTTTAAACCTTCGTATTTTGCATAATAAATGCCAACGACTGCAGTAAAAAAAATCAGTAAAATAGTATTAAACGCACCAATTTGAGATCCAATTTTTATGAAAAGGTATATTTCCAAAACTGGAATTAGAATAATTGATAATAAAACTGGGTTCATTTGTCCTTAATGTAATTGTTAGTTGAAATTAATCAACTTAGTAATTACATTTAACCTATGAATTATAGTTTTGAATACATCGATATAATACTTCTCGCAATGATTGCTGGATTTATCTTTTTAAGGCTAAGAGGTATTTTGGGAAAAAGAACTGGATTTGAGGGAAAAGCGCCTTCGCAATTTGAAAAAGTTTTAAATAATATTCAAGCAGAAAAAAAGGTTGTTATTAAAGAAAACTTTGATGAGGAAGCACAAATAGAATTTATTAAGGGTGCAAAAATTGCTTACGAAACAATTATTACTGATTTTAGTGATAATGATAATAAGCTTGTCGCAAGTAAGCCTTTGTTAAGTAAAAAAATCCATGATCAATTTGAAAAAGCCTTGATAGAAAGAAGCAATAGAGGTCATTTTGCGGAAATCACTTTTATTGGTGTTAATTCTGCAAAAATAAAAGAACATAAAAAAATAGATCAAATATTAAAAGTGACTGTTGATTTTGTAAGTGAAGTTATAACGTGTATTAAAGATAAAGATAAAAAAGTTATTTCAGGAGATCCCGACAAAATTAAAAAAATATATGATACTTGGGTTTTTTCAAGAGATACAAGATCAAATAATCCAAATTGGCAATTGGTAGATACTCTTACATAATTGAACGATAAAATTTCAGACAAAGATAAAAAAGATTGGGAAGACTTTTTATCTAAAAGTGAAAAATTGCCTAATAAAGATTTTAAATTAGAGCGAAAAAAAATTCGAAAAATTGAACATATCGATTTACATGGTTTTACTTTAGAACAAGCTAATAAAACTATCGAAAAATTTATTGATGACTGTTATCAAAATAATGTTTCAAAAATTATAGTTGTAACTGGAAAAGGACTGCACTCTAATGTTGAAAAAGATCCATATGTCTCTAAAGATCTCAGTATCTTGAAATATTCAGTTCCTGAGTATATTGAAAATAATTTAGAATTAATGAAAAAAATTATAGAAATTAAAGATGCAGAAATCGAGGATGGTGGTTCAGGAGCTTTTTATATTTTTTTGAGAAAAAAATTATAAAATAAATTTTGATAGATCTGTATCTTTTACCAAATTATCTAAATTTTTATTTATATATTCTTTATTTATGATAATTTTTTCTCCAGCTCTATCGGTAGCTGTAAAACTAATGTCATCTAATATTTTCTCTATTATAGTGTGAAGTCTTCTTGCTCCAATGTTTTCGACAGTAGCATTGACTTCAGAGGCTATTTTAGCAATACAATCAATGCCATCATCTGAAAATTCTAAGTCAACATTTTCAGTTTTTAATAAAGCCACATACTGTTTAATTAAACTATAATCAGGTTCTTTCAAAATTCTTCTGAAATCATCACTTGTTAAGGCTTCTAACTCAACTCTTATAGGTAATCTTCCTTGGAGCTCAGGCAATAGGTCAGATGGTTTTGCAAGCTGAAATGCCCCAGATGCGATAAATAATATATGGTCTGTTTTAATAGGGCCATGTTTTGTATTTACAGTTGTGCCCTCTATCAAGGGTAATAAGTCTCTTTGGACACCTTCTCTAGATACATCACCACCAACTCTATCTGTTCTTGCCGAAATTTTGTCAATTTCATCAAGGAAAACAATTCCATTATTTTCAGTTGATAGTTTTGCAGCTTTAACAATTTTATCTTGCTCAATTAATTTGTCAGACTCATCATTTATTAAGATTTCGTGAGACTCTTTAACGGACATCTTTTTCTTTTTCTCTTTAGCACCCATAGACTTACCCATTATTTCTCCAATATTTATCATCCCAACATTTGCTCCTGGCATACCTGGTATTTCAAAAGATGTGCCACCAGATCCAGTGTCACTAACCGCAATTTCTATTTCGTTATCATCCAAGTCACCATTTCTAAGCCTTTTTCTAAAACTTTCTCTTGTCGCCAAGCTCGCTTTTTTGCCGACTAATGCATCCAAAACTTTTTCCTCTGCAGCTTTTTGTGCTTGGGCAAAAACCTCTTTTCTTTTTTTTACTTTTTCCATAGAGATAGCAATTTCAATTAAATCTCTAACTATTTGTTCTACATCTCTTCCGACATATCCGACTTCAGTAAATCTTGTAGCTTCAACTTTTACGAATGGTGCTTCTGCAAGTTTGGAAAGTCTTCTAGAAATTTCAGTTTTTCCAACACCAGTTGGTCCAATCATTAAAATATTTTTAGGTAAAACTTCATTCTTCATTTCACCTTTTAGAGCCTGTCTTCTCCATCTATTTCTTAATGCAACTGCAACTGCTTTTTTTGCTTTATTTTGACCAACAACAAATCTATCTAATTCTGAAACTATTTCTCTTGGAGATAAAGAACTTACTAAAGATTTCTCATCTTTATGATTATTCTCTTTAGGGTGTAAAGGTGTTACGTTTGAATTGTCCATTATATTTTTTCAATTTTTACGTTATCATTTGTAAATACACAAATATCAGCTGCTACTTTAATTGCTTTTTTTGCCACTTCCTCTGCAGACATATTTCCTTCCATCAAAACTTTTCCTGCAGCTAAAGCATAATTACCACCTGAACCAATTCCAATAACATCACCCTCGGGTTCTAAAACATCTCCAGTGCCTGATATAATGTAACTATTATTTTTATCCCCTACAGCCATTAGTGCCTCAAGTCTTCTTAAATATTTATCTGTTCGCCAATCTTTTGCTAGTTCAACAGCAGCTCTTGATAAGTTACCTGCATGTTTTTCTAATTTTCCTTCTAATCTTTCAAATAAAGTTAAAGCATCAGCTGTTGATCCTGCAAAACCAGCAACTACATCTCTTTTTTCAATTTTTCTAACTTTAGAAGCTGTACTCTTTACAACAGTATTTCCCATACTTACTTGTCCGTCACCGGCAACTACTACCTCTTTATTTTTTCTAACTAGTACAATCGTTGTCATACCTAATAAATGGTAACTATTTTTGATACTTCAAGTGTTTAGACTAATATTGATATAGTGGGATTATCTATGTATACCATTTAAAATATATGGCTAGAAAAGGAAAAGTATCTCGAAAAACAAATGAAACCAGCATTAATGTTGAAGTAAATATTGATGGTAAAGGAAAGTACCAAATTGACACTGGTATTGGTTTTTTAGATCACATGCTAGAGCAATTATCTAAACATTCTTTGATTGATATTAAAGTTAAAGCAAAAGGAGATACACATATTGATCTTCACCACACCACTGAAGATACAGGAATTGCAATTGGTGAAGCATTAAAAAAAGCTGCTAAAAAATTTGTAGGTATAAAAAGATATGCACACGCGATGATACCAATGGATGAAACATTATCACGTGTAGCGGTTGATATTTCCAACAGACCATATCTGATATGGAAAGTAAAATTAAAGGTAGAGAAACTTGGGGAGATGGACACTGAATTGTTTAAAGAGTGGTTCCAAGCGTTCTCACAATCAGCTGGTATTACATTGCATGTTGAAAATATTTATGGTGACAATAGTCATCACATTATTGAGTCTTGTTATAAGGGCCTAGCAAGATCTTTAAGAGCCGCACTAGAGATGGATCCTCGAAATAAGAAGAGTATTCCATCCACTAAAGGCTCATTATAAGTTTAATGAACGTCATAATTGTTGATTATAATTCGGGCAATATAAGCTCGGTAGTAAACTCTTTTAAAGAAGTTGCTCAAGATAAAATAAATATTGAAGTTACTTCAGATTTAAACAAGATTAAATCGAGTGATAAAGTGGTCCTACCAGGGCAAGGTTCATTTAAGAGCTGTGTAGATGCTTTAAATAAAATTAATGGTCTTTCAGACACTTTAAATGAATTTGCAATAAATAATAAAAAACCTCTTCTTGGAATTTGTGTTGGATTACAAATGTTTGCTGATATTGGTTATGAGGGAATTGAAACAAAAGGTTTAGGCTGGATATCAGGCAAAGTTTCAAAAATAGATAACCAAAATGGAAAATATAAACTGCCTCACATAGGCTGGAATCAAATCAATATAGTTGGAGATAGTAAAATATTTAAAAACATAGAAAATAATTCTCATATGTATTTTGTTCATAGTTACGAATTTATCCCAGAAGATAAAAAAGTAATTTCTGCAACAACTGATTATTCATCAAATATTGTTTGCTCCGTTGAAAAAGAAAATATTTATGGAACCCAATTTCATCCTGAAAAGAGTGACAAGATCGGACTAAAAATAATTAATAATTTTATAAATTTATAAAATGAAAATATTTCCAGCCATAGACATTAAAGATAAAAAGTGTGTTAGGTTAGTTAAAGGAGACTTCGATAATAAAACTGAATATGAAATATCTCCAATTGAACAAGCGGGTAAATATAAGGATCATGGTTTTAAAAACTTACATATAGTTGATCTAGATGGGGCTCTAACTGGAGAAACAGTTAATTTAGATGTTATCCAAGAGATAGTAACTAAATTTGATATTAAAATTGAAATTGGTGGAGGAATAAGAAATTTTGAAAGTATTCAGAAATACATTGATACTGGTGTTGAAAAAGTTATTTTAGGAAGTGTTGCTATAAAAGATAAACTTTTTTTTAAGGAAGCTTGCGAAAAATTTTCAAATAAGATTGCCCTAGGTTTAGATGCAAAAAATGGATATTTGTCAGTGTCAGGTTGGAAAGAAAATTCAAATCAATTAACATTAGATTACTTAAAAGAAGTGAATAATTTCGGTGCTAGCAGATTGATCTATACTGATATAAATAGGGATGGGATGAAACAAAGCCCTAACTTTGAAGAGACCTCAAAGGTTGCTGATATATCTAATTGTCCAGTAATTATTTCAGGTGGAGTATCATCAATAGATGATATTAAAAAAGCTAAAGAGCTGAATAATAATAATATTGAGGGAATTATAGTTGGAAAAGCTATTTATGATGGTGATATTAAATTAGAGGAATTGGTTAAGGAATTAGATGCTAAAGAATAGAATTATACCTTGTTTGGACGTTAAAAATGGTCGCGTGGTTAAAGGAATTAACTTTGTTAATTTAAAAGATGCTGGTGATCCTGTTGAGCAAGCTAAAATTTACTCTGATAATGGAGCAGATGAAATTTGTTTTTTAGATATTACTGCATCAAATGAAAATAGAGACACTATTTATGATGTAGTAGAAAGAGCTTCTAAAAATTGTTTTGTTCCTTTAACAGTAGGAGGAGGTGTTAGAAGTGTTGAGGATGTAAATCAATTACTGAATTGTGGTGCTGATAAAGTATCTATTAATACTGCTGCTGTCCAAAACTCAAAAGTAGTTGAGGAAAGTTCTAAAAAGTTTGGCTCACAATGTATTGTTGTTGCAATCGATGCAAAAAAAAATGGAAGTAAATGGGAAATATTTACTCATGGAGGAAGAAATTCAACAGGAATTAATGCTATTGAGTATGCAACAAAAATGGAAAATTGTGGAGCAGGAGAACTACTAGTAACTTCAATGGATAGAGATGGAACACAAAAAGGTTACGATAACGATCTGTTAAATAATATATCTTCAACTGTAAATATACCAATAATTGCATCTGGAGGCGTTGGTAATTTAGATCATCTGGTTGAAGGAATTAAAATCGGTAAAGCAAGTGCAGTTTTAGCGGCATCTATTTTTCACTATGGTACTTATACAATCTCAGATGCTAAAAAATACCTAAATAAAAATCAAATTCCTGTGAGGATGTAGCTATTGAAATTTTTATACTATAGACCAGAGGTAAATGGCCTAAGAGGTATTGCTGTCTTAGGAGCTGTATTTTATCACGCTGAAATTATACTTGGAACATTTCGTATTTTTCCAGGAGGTTTTTTAGGAGTAGATGTTTTTATTGTAATCTCTGGATATTTGATGACAGCTATTATTTCCAAAGAGTATAAAGCCACAAATTCTTTTTCTTTTGTAAACTATTATAAAAGAAGGATAAGAAGACTTTTGCCAGCTTTATTAGTAGTTATATTTTTCACATCAATTGCTTCTTATTTTATTTTTTTACCAAGTCTTTTTGAAGATTTTATAAAATCAGTATTTGCTTCGATTTTCTTTTTTTCAAATTTTTTCTTTCATTATTCGGGCCAAGCTTATGGAGCTCAAGTTTTATCTGAAATTCCACTACTTCATACGTGGTCTTTATCTTTGGAGGAGCAGTTTTATATTGTTTATCCCGCTATTTTGTTAGGGTTGGTCATTTATTTAAAAAAAAGAATTGAACTAATTTTAATTATTGGGATTTTATTGTCAGTAATTTTTGCTTCAATAATTACTGTAAATCATCAATCATTTAATTATTACATGCTCCCATCTAGAGCTTGGGAGTTTCTTTTTGGGGCATTATTAGGTGTTAAATTAGATCAAATTAATAGCAATGAAAATAAGAAATCAAAAGAAGTTTTAGCATTAATCGGTTTCATTGTTCTTTTGTTATCTTTTGCATTTTTTGATGACAGTAATTTTCATCCAAGCTATTTGACTTTAATCCCAGTGACAGCAACTTATTTGATAATTCAAAATGCAAGTAAGGACAGTCTAATTAATAAAGTTTTATCTCTACCCGCATTGATATTCATAGGTCTGATTTCTTATTCTTTTTATCTATGGCATCATCCAATTTTTTCTTTTGCTAAGATTTTAGATATTGGTCAAGAGAGTATATTGATTAAAACTCTGATTATTTTCATTTCTATATTGCTTGGATTTATCACTTATAAGTTTATTGAAAAACCATTTCGAAATGAAGGAGAAAAGGTATTTAGTCTGGGAAAAATAAGCTTATTGAGCTCAAGCATAGTAATAATATTAATTACATTAAATTTTTCAATAAATTTTCAAAAAGATAATCATCCAAAGATTGCACAAGACTTGTATAAAAAAACATGGTTCACAACAAAACAATATTTTAAACCTTGTTTTCAAAGAAAAACCTTTTTTTGTTCTTTTAATGATGATGAAAAAAACCCAACAGTTTTTTTAGTAGGGGACTCTATCATGGCTTCAATTCAGGAGGATTTAAAAACTAAACTTTTAAAAAAAGATATTAATTTTATACCAATGACAAATGCTGGTTGTGATTTTCTTGAAATAGCTGATGGGACAGCTTGTAATAAAAAAATATTTAACAATAGACTAAAAAAAATTGATGAAAAATTAGGATCAACAATAATTTTTCATTTAAATTACTATCAAGCTAAAGATGATGACATTTTTTTTGATGAGTTTTTTTTAGAAAAAATTAATTACTATTTAGAAAAAGATTACAAGATAATTTTAATTTATCCAATTCCATATTTGGATGAAAATGTTTCAATGGAAATAGAAAAAAAAATTGTAGATAAAAAAAATAAAATTGATTTTGTAAACATAGACCTTCAAAGGTTTTTAAAAGAATCTAAGAAAATTTTTACTCTCTTAGATACTTTAAATCACGAAAATATATATAAAATCTATCCGCATAAAAAATTTTGCAACACACAATTGACTGGAAAATGTGTAGGTAACACTCAAAATGAAATTTACTATATAGATAAATTGCACCTTTCAAATGAAGGATCAAAATTAATTAATGTGGACTTGATAAAGATTATTGATAAGATTTATTAATGTTAGATAGTTTAGTAAAAATTATTAGAGATAGAAAAAAAAGTGATGCAAGCAAATCTTATACGAGTAAATTACTTAATCAAGGAATTGATGGCTGTATTGATAAATTACAAGAAGAATTTGATGAACTAAAATATGCTTTAAAACATGAAAAACAAAATATTGTTCATGAGACCTCAGATGTAATTTATCATTTACTAGTTTCATTAGAAAGTGCGGGAATAAAGTTTGAAGATGTTTTAATTGAACTTGAAAAAAGAAAAAAACAATCAGGCATAGATGAAAAAAATTCAAGAATATGAAATACAATGAAAACAATATATTCGCAAAAATATTAAGGAAGGAAATTCCTTGTGATTTAATCTATGAAGATGAATTTGTATTATCTTTTCACGATATTAATCCCCAAAAAAAAATTCATGCTTTAATAATTCCAAAAGGAAAATACGTTGACTTAGATGATTTTAGTTTAAATGCTTCTTCTGAAGAAATGGTTGGTTTGATAAAGGGTATAAATATAGTTGCTAAAAAATTAGGTATTTCAACAGAAGTTGGCAAGGGCTATAGAGCCCTAACCAACATAAATGAAGATGGTGGCCAAGAAGTTCCTCATTTACATTTTCATCTATTTGGTGGTGAAAAAGTAGGTAAAATGGTCGTGTGACAGAAACCATTAATAGAAATTATTTAGAAATAAAATCAAATGATATTTTAAGAGAAAGTAATGTTCCTAAACTTATTAATACAATTGATTTAGTAGATCCTGCTGATTTTCAAATTAATAAATTTTTTTATAAAAATATTGGTAAAAAACATAGGTGGACAGACCGTCTTATTTGGTCTGATGATGATTGGATTAAGTATGTTACAAATTCAAAAGTTGAAACTTACATATTTAAAGTAAAAGAAGATCTTGCTGGTTATTTTGAATTGATTATTCATGATAATCTTAATGAGATTGAAATAGCTTACTTTGGTTTATTAGAGGAGTATCATAATAAAAAACTTGGTGGGCATTTACTTTCAGAGGCAATAAAAAAATCCTTTTTTAAAAAAAATATCAACAGGGTTTGGGTTCACACATGCACTTTTGATCATGAGAATGCATTAAAAAATTATTTAGCCAGAGGTATGAAAATTTATAAAAAAGAAACAGTTAAAATTTAATTTGAAGCTGGCAATTTAAAAAAATTTTTTTCTAAAGTTTGATTTATTTCTAATGAATAAATATAAGTAATACTTAAATTTTGATATATATCTAATGTTTGCCATCCAATAAGATTATAATTATTAGTATCAAAAAAAATATTTATTTCGTTACCTTCTATTATAATTTTGAAATTAATAAATTTATTATCAATCATTCTTCCCTCAAGATTTTGTATCTTATTTATTAAAAAATTTTTATCTAGGATGTAGTTCAAAGGTGTTGTTTTAATTGAATACCTATAATAACTCCCACTTTTAGTCTTAATAACAAGAGATTTGCCATTAGAAACTAAAATTTTATCATTTAAATTTTTATAATTACAAAAAATTTTTTTAGGGTATTCAATGATACAATTTCCATTTTCAATTTTACCATTAATGTTTTGTTCAAACACAAAACTTAAATTGTTAACATTTTCTAATTTTTTTATTATATTATTTTTAATTGACCCATGAGCTAAATTATTAAGATTGATCAATAAAAAGATTATTAAAATTTTTTTCATCAAAGAACATCTCTTTTGCCAACGTGATTTGCTTTGCTTACAATTCCATCCTCCTCCATCATGTCAATAATTCTTGCTGCTCTGTTATAGCCTATTTGCAGTTTCCTCTGTAAGAATGAGGTTGAAGCTTTACCCTCAGATCTTATAATTTCTAGAGCTGTTTGATAAAGTTCATCTTTTTCATTGCTATTTTTTGAGCCATCAACAATTTCTTTTTCGTCTGCAAAGTTTAAAATTTCATCAACATAATCTGGTTCTGCTTGTGATCTTAAAAAGTTATTAATTTTTTCTATTTCATCATCTGAGACAAAAGGTGCATGAATTCTTAGAATTCTATTTGCAGAAGACATAAAAAGCATGTCACCTTTACCAAGAAGCTGTTCTGCACCTTGTTCTCCTAAAATTGTTCTACTGTCTATTTTTGATGTTACCTGAAATGATATTCTGGTTGGAAAATTTGCTTTAATAGTACCAGTTATCACATCCACACTTGGTCTTTGAGTTGCCATAATAATATGAATTCCAGCAGCTCTTGCCATTTGAGATAATTTCTGAATATAATTTTCAATTTCTTTGCCAGCTACCAACATCAGATCCGACATTTCGTCAACTACAACAACAATATATGGCATCGGTAATTTATGTTTTGCATTGTATCCATCGATATTTCTAACCCCTTCTTTCGTCATCAGTCGATATCTACTTTCCATCTCTTTAACTACCCAGCCAAGAACAGAGGCGGCTTTTTTTGCCTCTGTGATTACAGGACATAAAAGATGAGGAATACCCTCATAAGTAGATAACTCTAACATTTTAGGATCAATCAAAATGAACTTACATCTTTCCGGAGTATGTCTGTAAAGAATAGAAAGAATTATTGTATTGATACAAACAGATTTACCAGAACCAGTTGTCCCTGCTATCAGTAAATGAGGCATTGAAGCTAGATCACTTACGATTGGTATCCCAGAAATATTTTTTCCAAGTGCAATAGGTAGTTTGATCTCTTTCCTCTTAAAATCAGTTTTATTCAGTATTTCACTTAGATAAACATTTTCTCTTGATGAATTAGGCAATTCTATACCAACTGTATTGCTTCCAGGTATAGTCGCAATTCTTGCTGACTCAGAGCTAGTGTTTCTCGCTATGTCATCAGATAAATTAATTATTTTTGAAACCTTGACACCTGCAGCTGGTTCGAATTCATTTAAGGTAACAACAGGCCCATGACTTACTTTCTTAATTTTACCATTAACGCCAAAGTCTAATAATATTTTTTCGAGAAACGTAGGATCGCTAGTTATTTCTTTATTTGAGTTTTCTCTTTCTTTTTTCGTTGGTATTTTTAATAAATCTAAATTAGGAAGTTTAAATTTGATCTTTCCAGTTTCTTTAAGTTTCTCTGCCTTGATAAATGGGAGGTCTTCTTGAATTAAATTTTTAATTTCTTCCTGAGGAATATACTCACTTATAACTTCACTTTTATCTGTGTATGGTTTGTTTTTATTTTTATTAATATAATTTAATATCTTTTTTATATTGCTCCAAAAACCTTTTGGACTGAAATTAATACTAACTAAAAAAAAAATTATGATTAAAAACAGTAAAAAATAATATGAAATTACTGTTTGTATACTCAATATATTACCAAAGAAAGCTTGGTTTAAATATTGTCCAACAAATCCACCATTACCATTAATATATAGCTCATAAGTATTCTTGTAGAAAAAATTAAAAAAAAGAGATCCAAAAATACAATAAAAAATGGAGTAAAACGTATTTTCGATAATCAGAAATAGGTTTTTGGTTTTAAAGATATTTATTCCAGTAATAAGAAAAGTTATTGATGCAAGATAAGAGACAACACCAATTGATTGGAAAAATAAATCAGAAATATAACTGCCCTGATATCCTAAAATATTTTGAATTTCTGTATTTTCTGGAAATATAAAATTAGGATCACTTGGAGAATAGGTTATTAGAGCCAGGAGTAGCAAGATACCAATTACTGATATAGTGACACCTATTATTTCAATTAATCTATTAATTATAAATTGAAATGTATTGCTAGCTATTTTTTTAATATTCATTTTGATGAATCAAATTTATCACTTTGTATCATCTAATTTTTGTTGTTAAAATTAATTTGTTATGAAAGTTTGTATAATTGGTGGCGGTTTGGCTAGTCTTACACTAGCCAGTGTTTTAATTAAAAAAGATATATTTGTAGATATTTTAAACGAGAAAAAAACCATTCCATATGACCAATCAAGGACGCTAGGTATTTCAAAATCAAATATAGATTATTTTAATAATGAAATTACAAATATTAAAAAGATTTCATGGGAAATTAAAAGAATAAAAATTTTTACTGAAAAAAATAATGATGAAGAGTTACTTAAATTTGATAATAAAAATGATCAAATTTTTTCAATAATTCGAAATTATAAATTACACAAACAACTATTTGAAAATCTAAAAAAAAATAAATTAGTTAAATTCAAAAATAATATAGATATTGACAGTAACAAATACAAATTAGTAATCAATTGTGATCCTACTCATCCATATATTAAAAAATATTTTTCAAAAAAAATTGAAAAAAATTATAGTAGCTTTGCATATACAACTATTATTTCTCACAAAAGAATTAAAAATGATACTGCATTTCAAAATTTTACCAAAAATGGTCCAATTGCTTTTTTACCACTTTCAAATACAGAAACATCAATAGTTTATTCCTTAAGATCCAATAAAAAAAAAAGTATTTTGGAAATGAATGATTTAGTTAAAAAATATAATCCAATATATTCTATTAAAACATTTAATGATTGGAAAAATTTTAATTTAAAATCTTCCAGTTTAAGAAATTATTATAAAGATAATATTTTAGCTTTTGGAGATTTACTTCATAAATTACACCCACTAGCTGGCCAGGGATTTAATATGTCATTACGTGATATTAAATTACTATCAGATTTAATTGATGAAAAAATTAACTTAGGTTTAGATTTAGATTCCTCTATATTTATAGAATTTCAGAAAAAAACACAGAGTAAAAATTTTATTTTTCTATCAGGTATTGATTGGATTTATGAATTATTTAATTTGGAAAGCAAAATTAATTTAAGCTTATTAAATAATTCGATAAATTTTATTGGCAACAACAAAATTGTAAATAAATTTCTTAAAAGTTTCGCCGATAGTGGCATCAAATATTAGTTATTACTGTAGGGTAGTATTATTATATTGATCAAAAGTATATGTAGATAATATTTCTGCAATTTTATTTTTTCTTAAATCTAAATTAGTTGCTTCTAACAATACTTGTTTTTCTTCTAAACTAAAAGGTGACGCCATAGCTAATGCATTAATTGTTTCATCTAGACTTTGTTTTTCTAAAGCTTTCCAATTTATTATAAAGCCCCTTTTTTCAAATAATTGTTTCAAATCTTTAAAAATTAACTCAAGATCTGAAAATTTTAAGTTCTCTTTTTTAGAGCTTAGATCATTTAAATAGTCATCAAAAACTATTTCACAAGTTCTGTAAAGTTTATTAGTTTCTTTTTCTTTTATAATTTTAAACCTGATAATTCCTTTTAATTCAATTAAATATCTCCCATCTTCAGTTTCTTTAAAACTAGTAATTTTTCCTAAGCAGCCAATTTTGTGTAATGATGGAATTGATGATTTTTCATCACTAATAGATTTTGGTTGAATCATGCCAATAAGTTTGTTGGTTTTCATGCTATCATTAATCATTTCAATATAACGTGGTTCGAAGATGTTTAAAGGTACAGAAGTTTTTGGAAATATAATAAAGTTACTTAAAGGGAATATTGGGATTGTGTTTGGTAGCTCTTCTTTTTTCATAAAAAAAAATATATCATAATTAATATTACTTGAATAAAAAAAATTACCTCACTATACTGTTTTAGATGCGGGCATAGCTCAGTGGTAGAGCGTCTCGTTGCCAACGAGAAGGTCGAGGGTTCGACCCCCTTTGCCCGCTCCAAAAAGAATGTCTGATCTTACTAAAAAAAAATGTGCACCATGTGAAGGAGGAGTGATTCCTTTCGATATATCAGAAATACACAAATACCAAAAAAAGGTAGATGATTGGGATATTATAAAAGATAGTAAAGGTATCTTTTTCTTAGAAAAAAAATTTAAATTTGATGATTTTAAAAAAAGTCAGGAATTTGTTAATGAAGTTGGAAGAATTTCAGAAGAAGAAGGGCACCATCCAGATATTTTTTTTGGCTGGGGCTATGCTAAGATTAATATAACAACTCATGCAATAGAAGGTTTATCTGAAAATGATTTTATTCTAGCAGCTAAAATTGATAAAATTCCTAATGTCTGAAATGTCTTGTTTTTGAAAAAATTAAAACAGTCCCTGTTTGATTTGCAAATTCTATAACTTTTTTATCGTTAATTGATCCTGAAGGCTGAATTACAGCTTTTACACCAGATTGAACTAATTTTTCAATTCCATCAATAAATGGAAAAAAGGCATCAGAGGCAGCAACAATATCTGAGGTTGGAGTAGTAAATTTTTTCATTTTATCAATTGCTATTTGGCAGCTATCTAGTCTGCTTGGTTGACCTGAGCCAATTCCAATAGTTGTTTTGCTTGATGCTAAAACAATTGCATTAGATTTTACATATCTACAAACATTAAGTGCAAATATTAGATCATTAAATTGAGATTTACTAGGTTTCTTTTTTGATACAACTTTAAAATCTTTTTTTGAAAAAGTTTTGTTATCTTCTGATTGAATTAATAAATTTTTATCGACCGACGTAAACTTTAAAATTTCAATAGGATTAAAATTAGAAGCATCAATTAATCTTAGATTTTTCTTTTTCTTTAAAATTTTTAAGGCACTGCTTTCAAAATTTTTTGCAATAATTACCTCAAAAAATAATTTACTAAGTTCTATAGCTAACTTTTTACTTATTTTAAAGTTACATGAAACTATACCACCAAAAGCACTTATCGGATCACAAGTAAGAGCAGATTTATAACACTCAACATCATTTTTTAATATTGAAACACCACAAGGATTTGCATGTTTCACTATTACTATTCCTCTATTTTTTGGTAGAGATTTTGATATAGTTAATGCAGCAAAAATATCGTTATAATTATTATAGCTTAATTGTTTTCCATGTAATTGTTTGATGTTTAAAGATTTATTTTGAGAATATAGGGCGCTCTTCTGATGAGGATTTTCACCGTATCTTAATTCTTGTATCAAATTACTAAAAATTATTTTTTTTTCCGGAAATATATTGTGAGTAATTTCGTTAAAATACCTTGAGATTAAGGCATCATAGTAGGCTGTTTCTGTAAAAGCTATTTGAGACATTTTCTGTCTGAATTCTAGAGATGTTGATCCATTAAATTTTACTAATTCATTTTTAAGCTCCTCATACTGAGAATTTGATACAATTACAGTAACATCATTGTAGTTTTTTGCGGCTGCTCTAACCATGGTTGGTCCTCCAACGTCAATATTTTCTATAATTTTTTTATGATTTATTGTTTTTTTTAAAGTTTCTTCAAATGGATAGAAATTAACAATTACTAAATCAATATTTTTATAATTATTTTTTTTTAAATCTAGTTGATGAGACTTATTATTTCTTTTGTTAAGAATTCCTGCATGAATTTTAGGATGCAATGTTTTTACTCTTCCACCTAAAATCTCTGCAGACCCTGTATAATCTGAAATTTCAGTACATTTATATCCTAACTTTTTTATTTCTTTATATGTTCCACCAGAACTTATAATTTCAATCTTATATTTTTTAAGTGTGTTTAATAAAGGTTTAAGGTTTTTTTTATCTGATACAGAGACTAATGCCTTTTTAATTTTTTTCATTAAATCTTATTTAACTGCCAAGTAATATTTTCATTTTTGTTATTCGTTATACCTGAAATAAAAATATTTTGATTTTGTGTATATGAATTTTTAATACCGAAATATAAGCCATTATCAATGTTTATATCATAGTTATCACAGGTGAACTTCCATCCCTCTTCATCAAGTTCGATAAGGATAGCTTTATTATCTTGAGTTTTCATCAATTTTATATTTGGCTCTAAATGAAATCTTATATCAAATTTCAAATTCGAATTAGATTTTTTGAATATTATTTTGTCTGTTCCACAAAATTTTGATTTTTCTGGGTAATATTCAATATCTCTTTCATGAATTACATTATATTTTTTCATATATCCATCATGTGAAGAACTTATTTTCCAATAATTTTTTTCAAAAACTATATTTTTTTTCAATATCTTTAATCCATTTTTTAATAAGTAATCCTCTTTCTTTTTTTTAAATTTACAGGAAGAATTATCATCAATCACTAAAGTGCTATGTGTCGCAGTAGATTTTGATAGTTGTATAAGTTGATTATTTTTACCGTCATAATAACCACAATTAGTAATTAATTTTTTTCCGTTTGAAATTATTTCAAATGAAAGTGAGCCCGACTGATACTCTGAGGAAAAATTAGAATATGGAGATTGCCCCACATCCATTACGATTGATATTTTTTTGTCATTTAATATGGCATAACCACCAAATTCTTTGTTTTCATTTTTAAATCTATAACCAAATCTTTTTAAGTAATGATCAAATTCTTTGTTATCTGAGATATTATTACCATTCATCAAGATATCTGACTTAACATTCTGCCAAGTAAAGGCATATCCTTGACCTAAATAAAATATGATCTCATTTATAAGATCTGGTGTTTCAATTTGAGCCTCTTTAAACCATTCTCTCATTAAGATTAAATATTTAAGGTGGAACACTAATTGTTTGATACTTCTTGATTTTGTAAACCCATAATTGTCAAAAATAGAATTAGATATTTTTTTTAATAAGCTTAATCCATAAGAAAGGTATTTTTTTTCATCTTTGTAACTGAGACCAACAAGAATTATTGCAGCACAACCAATTATTTTATCATTAAATTTTTTTGAATTATCTATTTCATTTATCAGATGATTAGTCTGCTTTTGAATCATAATATTGAATGCGTTTAAGTAATCTTTATTAGCCTCATCCATTGTTAAATTATGATTAGAGAGCCAAGCTATAATTCTTTTAGAAGTTGAGTCAAATTTCCAAGTTTCAGAATTGTATTTGAAATTTTTTCTTATCCAATCAGATATTATTTTTTGAGTATTTTTCTTTGAAGATTTTAAATCAAGAGTAAAAAACCAATAAAAATTATTTAATCTTTTGAAATGTTTATTATTAATACTTGTAGTTTCCCATAAATTTTCAGCCGAGATATCATTAACATTAATTTTTTGTGTTTGATATTTGATTAGTGATGAAAGTAGATGAGGACTTGGCCTATAAATCAATTCTTTATAAAAAATTTTCGAAATTTTTTTTTCATAAAAGTTAGAATTTAGATAAACCTTCCTCAAATTTTTATTAATATTTTCTATTAACACAACAATGAAATTTAAGAAGTTTCTTAAAATCATTTAATTATTTTGATTTGAGTAAATCTATATTTTTTTTGATATCACCGTTATTACTTTTAAATATTGTAGTACCTGAAACTAGAATATTGGCCCCCGCTTCGATAGCAATTTTTGAATTTTCAAAGTTAATTCCTCCATCGATTTCAATGTCAAAATCAATATTTTGTTTTTTTTGAATACTTTTTAATTCTTTTATTTTGTTTAAAACTTCTGGCATAAATTTTTGGCCACCAAAGCCTGGGTTAACACTCATTATTAAAACTAAATCAATTTTATTAAGATAATTTTTTATGACACTAATTTTTGTTTCCGGATTTAAAGATACACCTACTTTTTTTCCTAGATCCTTTATTTTTTGAATTGAGGCTGACAAATCATTTGTTGCTTCAGGGTGAATAGTAATAATATCTGCTCCCGCATCAGAATAAGCTTCAATATATTTATGAACTGGTGAAATCATTAAGTGCACATCAAATTTTAACGAACAATTTTTTTTTAATGCTTTAATTACAGGAGGACCAATCGTTAAATTTGGAACAAAGTGACCATCCATTACATCAACATGAATTAAATCAGCACCTCCTTCCTCTAATCTTTTTATTTCATTACCTAATTGACTAAAATCAGCTGATAAAATTGATGGTGAAATTTGTATTTTTTTCATTTGATACTAAATCTATTAGTATCAATTTTTAAAACTTTATTGAATTATAAAATTGATAAATTTGTCTTGATATCTCACTTTCAAGTGGAAAAGAAAGCATTCCCATTACTGAGTATCCTAAGATAAAAGGCATTAGATAGAATCTAATCATAAAAAAGAACCAAGCTACATAAAGTGGTACAAGAGGTTGAATTATAAATGACGGTGTTACAGGTCTAAAAATATTTAATAAAGGATTTGTAAATTTAACAAATACTCTCATAAAAAAGAATTGAGAGTCCTCTCTTTGGAAAATATTCATTGCAACTCTTCCAACTAAAGTCCACATTATTATTCCAAGAATATAATCAATTATATAGACTAAAGGATGAAAGTTAGCAGACATTAAAGAATTTATATTTGAAAATAAAAAGAAATAAAAGGGGCGAAATTAATCGCCCCTTTATTAAAGATATTTATCTTTGGGTTATTACTTGTTGACCCGCAGGTACTCTAGCGTCATCAACCATTTTCTGAGTTGCAGAGCTTGGTTCAGAAGTCATTAAACTTACAACAACCATAGCTACTAAACTCACAGTTGATCCAAAGATACCAAAAGTTAACTGAGTAATTCCTAAGAAACCACTTCCGCCACTACGTACCCAAATTAGATACGCAAAGCCCGAAACTAGTCCTAAGACCATACCAGCAATAGCACCTTCTTTATTTGCTCTCTTCCACCATACACCAAGTACAAGTGGCCAGAACAAACCAGACATCGCAAAGTCAAAAGCCCATATTACTGAACCTAAGATACCTTGGATCTCCATTGCTGCTATAGTTGCACCAGCAAAACCAATAATTACAAGTAATACCCTTGCAACTAAAAGTCTTTTTGCAGTCTCTGCTTTAGGGTCTATCATTTTGTAATAAACGTCATGAGAGATTGCATTAGCGATTGCTAGAATCAAACCATCTGCAGTAGACATGGCAGCAGCCATACCTCCAGCAGCAACTAGACCTGAGATTACATAAGGTAATCCAGCTACTTCTGGTGTTGCTAATACAACAGCTTTACCGGCCATGAAGAACTCGTTTAATTCAACAGTTCCATTTCCATTAAAGTCGCTAACAAACATCAGATTAGCTTGGTTCCAGTTTTGATACCAATCGATCGCTTGAACTTCCGCAATTGATTTACCGATAATACCTGTTGGTAAGTTCGGATCAATTAACGCAAGCTTAGATAGTGTCGCTAACATTGGTGCAGAAGAATAAAGTAGGAAGATAAAGAATACTGACCAACCTACTGATTTTCTAGCTGCTTTTACACTTGGAGTTGTAAAGAATCTCATCATTACGTGTGGTAACGATGCTGTTCCCATCATCATAGCCAATGCTAATGAGATGAAAGCCCAAGGTGTTGCATTAACCTCAGAGTGAGCTTTAGTAATACCAGCTAACCCTTTAGGCACTGTTGCTAAATCAGCAGCAGAGTTTTTAACAAACCCAAACTGTTGTTCTAACTCACCAATTCTAGCAACTTCGTCAGCTAACATGAAGTGAGGGAAGAAACCCGCACCAATGTTATTACTGATCCAGAATACTGGAAGTAAGTAAGCTATAATTAGCACAATATATTGTGCAACCTGTGTCCAAGTCACCCCTCTCATACCACCTAACATTGAACATAGTAATATACTTACTAATCCAACATAGACCGCGTATTGAAATGGGATATCTAGTGCAACAGATGCAATCGTACCCGTAGCGTTAATTTGTGCAGTCACATAAGTGAATGAAGCAACAGTTAAAACTATTACTGCCATTAATCGTGCTGTATTACCACCGTATCTTGTACCTACGAAATCTGGAACTGTATAACAGCCAAACTTTCTTAGGTAGGGTGCTAATAAAGTTGCAACTAACACATAACCACCTGTCCAACCAACAAGCAAAGCCATATATCCGTAACCTTTGAAGTAAATACCTCCTGCCATCGCAACGAATGAAGCACCTGACATCCAGTCAGCTGCTGTTGCCATTCCGTTGAAAACAGTTGGTACAGATCTTCCAGCTACATAATAGTTACTTGCTTGTGCTGTTCGAGATAGCCAACCAATTAGTGCGTAAATGAATATTGTAAAACCAACGAAAGCAATTCCTATTGCTTTAGATGTCATACCCATCTGCTCACCTATTGCCATTATAAGTATGAAAGCTATAAAACCACCTGTATAGATTCCATAGATCTTAGGCAAGTTATCAATAAAATTACCTTTAATCATTATTTGTCTCCTCTTTCTGCAAAGCCAAATTCTTCATCAATTTTTTCTTGTCTTCCCGCAAACCAAAAAATAAGGATTACAAAGAAACCAAGAGAACCTTGACATGTGAACCAATAGGTTAAAGGATACCCAAAAGGACCAGTAACTGTGTTCATTTCAGCTCCAAAAAGGAAGATACCCATTGAGAAAATAGCCCAAAGTACTAATGTAACAATTAGCAACCCTTTGGTTTTTTCCCAGTGTTGTGCATTTTTTGCCATGTATACCTCTCTCTTTAAGTTATAACTTGCGAAACCATAACCATTCTGAGAAAGATTAAAAGTGTTAAAAATGTACATAATAGGTTAGTTTTTACTGTATTTTCTACCTAAAATAGAAATTTATGACAAAAAAAAAATTTACCTGGAGAGATCTATCTTTAAATGATTTTAAGGTTTATTTATTTTCACTGTTTAAAGCCTTCATTCCAAAAAAAAAAATTAGAAATTTAGATGAATTAGAAAATTTTATTCAAACAAAATCAGCTTGGGTATCTCAAGTTACACTTTACAGTTATTTGAAAACTAGAATGGGGACAAGATACGTTCTTCACTTTGATAATGATGAATTTATGAAATCAGTCAACCAAGCAAAATGGAATATATATGCTGTTGCACTTCAGGATTTAAATTTTTTCGTTTTTTCTTACTTAAAAGTAAATTTTAATTTCCAGGACATTGATAAAGTAAAAGAAATTTTTTTTAATATTCTAGATGATGAGATTAACAATGGTATGCCGTTAGAAATTATAAAGGAGTCAAAAAAAAATTTTGAGGAAAGACTGCAAAAAATTAATTGGGATACTTATTATAATGATCTTCCATTTAATCTAAGTGCTCTTTCTTTATATGAATGGGCACCAATAGCAGAGGAACTTAAAACTTTGGACAGAAAAATTGTTTTAAATTCTGTTATTTTAAAATGGGATATAATCAAAAAAGAATTTAAAGAAAGAATTCAGTTTTAAATATTTTTTCTATTATCAACTAAACTTTGCACAACACTTGGATCAGCCAAAGTGGTAGTATCTCCTAACTGGCCATGTTCATTTGAGGCAATTTTTCTTAAAATTCTTCTCATGATTTTTCCAGATCTAGTTTTTGGTAAACCAGGAGTAAAATGTATCAAATCAGGAGTTGCTAATGGACCAATTTGTTTTCTCACCCAAAGTTTTAAATCTCTCTCAAGTTCACCTGTTTCCGACTCACCTGCATTTAAGGTTACATAACAATATAAACCATTTCCCTTAATATCATGAGGATATCCAACTACCGCTGCCTCAGCAACTTTTGGATGAGCAACAAAAGCACTTTCAATTTCTGCTGTACCAAGGTTATGACCAGATACTATAATTACATCATCAACTCTACCTGTTATCCAATAGTAGCCATCTTTGTCTCTCCTGCACCCATCTCCAGTAAAATATTTTCCGTTAAATTGAGAGAAATAAGTGTCAATAAATCTTTGATGATCGCCATAAACAGTTCTCATTTGGCCTGGCCAAGATTGTGAAATACATAATCTTCCTTCCCCGGGCCCTTTTATTTCTTTACCATCTTTATCTATTAATGCAGGTTTTATTCCATAAAATGGTTTTGTGGCTGAGCCAGGTTTTAAAGGTATAGCACCTGTCTGAGGCGCTATCATAATTCCCCCAGTTTCTGTCTGCCACCAAGTATCTACTATTGGGCATGTAGAGTTACCAATAGTTTTATAATACCACATCCACGCTTCGGGATTAATTGGCTCACCAACAGTTCCAAGTAATTTAAGAGATTTTCTGGAAGTTTTATTAACTGGTCCATCCCCCTCTCTCATTAAAGCTCTGATAGCTGTTGGAGCAGTATAGAATGTATTGACTTTGTATTTGTCTACAATTTGCCACCATCGAGAACTATCAGGATAATTTGGTATTCCTTCAAACATTATTGTTGTAGCACCATTAGCTAGTGGACCATAAATGATGTAACTATGACCTGTTACCCATCCAATGTCAGCAGTACACCAATAAATATCTTTTGGTTTATAATTAAAAATATACTGATGTGTCATTGATGCATAAACCATATAACCACCAGTGGTATGTAAAACTCCTTTTGGTTTTCCCGTCGAGCCAGATGTGTAGAGAATAAATAACGGATCTTCAGCATTCATTTCTTCTGGTTCACAATTAGATGAAACATCTTTTATTAGATCATGATACCAAACATCTCTACTTTCATTCCAGTTAATTTCATTTCCAGTTCTTTTGACAACAATACACTTTTTGACATTAGGACAACTTAAAAGTGCTTCATCAGTTGTTGCTTTAAGAGGAATAGTTTTTCCACCTCTAACCCCTTCATCTGCAGTAATAATATACTCGGACTCACAATCATTTACTCTTCCTGAAATTGAGTCAGCAGAAAATCCACCAAAAATTATTGAGTGTACAGCACCGATTCTTGCACAAGCCAACATTAAAATCGCAAGTTCTGGTATCATAGTTAAATATATTGTAACTCGATCACCTTTTTGAATTCCAAGTTTTCTAAGACCGTTAGCAGCCTTTGAAACTTTTTGATGTAATTGTTTGAACGAAATTTTCTGACTATCTTTTGGATCATCTCCTACCCAAATTATTGCTGTTTTATCTTTTTTATCTTTTAAATGCCTATCAATACAATTAGCCGATGCATTTAAAGTTCCGTCTTGAAACCAATTAATTTTAACTTCTTTAGTACTATACTTTACGTCTTTTATTTTTTTGTATGGTTTAATCCAAGTTATTCTTTTTCCTTCTTTTTTCCAAAACTCGTTATTATTTTTGATCGAATCATTATATTTCTTTTGATAAGTAGATTTATTAGCTAAACTAGCTTTAATCCATTCAGGTCGAGTTTTAATGATTAATTCCGACTGTTCATATGATTGATTTTTTTTGGTTTTCTTCTTGGAAACTTTTCTTACTTTTCTTTTACTAGTTTTTTTATTTTTTCTTTTTGAAGATTTTTTTACTTTTCTTCTATTAGCTATTTTATTTTTTTTTCTTTTTGAAACTTTTTTTTTTGCTTTAGTTTTTTTCTTTTTTTTTGGCATACAAAAATACTTATATCTAAATTTTACCCATCTTATTTAAAATTTTCCAGCTTTTAGAGTCTATTGGCATTACAGATAATCTACTTTGTTTTATAAGAGATAAATGGCTTAATTCCTTGATTTTTTTAATATCTTCAAGACCTATTGGTTTATTTAATTTCCTTAAAAATTTAACTGTTACTGCCACAAATCGCCCAGTTTTATCTGTTTTATCTTTATATGCCTCTCTGATAATCTCTACAACACCAACAATCTCTTTTCCAATATTTGAATGATAAAAAAAACATTGATCACCTATTTTCATTGATCTCAAATTTTTTGCTGCCTGATAATTTCTAACTCCATCCCAAGCAGCACCTTTAGATCCAGCTTTTATTTGTTGATCAATGGACCAAACATCGGGCTCTGATTTCATTAACCAATATTGCATTACAATTTTACTCCAGCTCCTTTAAGAAATGCTGCACCTTCATCTAATTGCCATCTTGGTTTAGCTGGAAAATCTAAATCATCAAATCGTTTCATCTTAAATTTTTCAAGACCTACCAATGCAATCATAGCACCATTATCTCCACATAAGTTTATTGGTGGAAAAATATTTTCATAATTATTTTCATTACAAAGATCAATAAGCATAGATCTAATTTTTTTATTTGCAGCAACACCACCTGCAACTACAAAGAATTTTTTGTTTGGATTAGTATTTTTTTCATACTCAGTGAACGCATTCTTAGTTTTTTTGTACATGATATTTAAAATTGTTTTTTGAAAAGAAGCAGCAATATCAAATTTGTCTTGTTCATTTTTAATATTTTTACTAACTTTTAATACCGCAGTTTTTAATCCAGCAAAAGAAAGATTACAGCCACCTTTGTTAAAAATTGGCATTGGCAATTTATATTTATTTGGATTTCCTCTTTCAGCCAAAATTTCAATTTGTGGACCTCCTGGAAACTCTACTCCTAATAACTTAGCTGTTTTATCAAATGCTTCACCAAGAGCATCATCGATCGTAGTTCCCAATCTTTTATAATTTCCAATCCCATTAACTGACAAGTATTGAGAATGTCCTCCAGAAATTAATAATAATAAATAGGGGTAATCAAGTTTTGAGTTTAATTTAGGGCTTAACGCATGACCCTCCAAATGGTTAACAGAAATAAAAGGAATGTTCATTGCTGATGCAAATGATTTTCCAAAACTGAGACCTACAGATAAACAAACAATCAATCCCGGACCCGCAGTAGAGGCTACGGCATCAATTTGCTCTATTTTTAAACCACTTTCATTAATTGCTTTTTTTACGATTATATCAATCTTTTCAATATGCGCTCTCGCTGCAAGTTCGGGCACAACACCACCAAATTCTTTATGCACCTCAACTTGACTAGAGACAATATTTGATAAAATTATTGGTATTCCTTGCTCATTTTCAGTTACTATTGAGGCTGCTGTTTCATCACAGCTAGATTCAATTCCAAGAATTATTGGCTTTTTGCTCATTCAAATAGGTTCTATTAATAGTACAATCTCTTTACAAGTATGAAAAAAGAAAAAATTATAATTGGTTCCAGAGGCAGTAAATTAGCATTAATTTATGCTCAAAATGTAAAAAATAAAATTTTAGAAAATTCAGACTTACAAGAGGATCAAATAATAATCAAATCTATAGTTACAGAAGGTGATCAAGCTCAAAATAAAAGACTTTCAGAAATAGGTGGCAAAGGGTTATTTTCAAAGAATATTGAAAAAGAACTTTTAGATGAAAATATAGATATTGCAGTGCATGCTCTTAAAGATATGCCAGCTATTGAAACAAAGGGCTTGTTATCAAATTTTTTTTTAAAACGTAATGACCCCAGAGAAATTTTGATAAGTAGAGATAATAATAAACTTCAAGATTTAAAAACTGAGTCAGTAATAGGCACTTCCTCGTTTAGAAGAGAGTTTCAAATAAAAAGATTAAAAAAAGATATAGTATGTAAATTGATAAGAGGAAATGTTGATACCAGATTAAAAAAACTTAAAGAGGGATCTTATGATGCAATAATTCTTTCAATGGCAGGCATAAAATCTCTAGAATTAGAAAAAGAAATAACTCAAATTTTTTTGATAAATGAAATTATTCCAAGCGTAGGACAGGGTATAATTTGTGCTCAGTGTAAAGAGCATAATTCAAAAATTATTGAATTGTTGAATAGGATTATTGATCATCAAACGTTTCAATGTGCTGTTGCAGAAAGGGATGTATTAAAAATTTTAGAGGGCGATTGCGAAACAGCAGTAGGAGCTCACGCAACATTGGGAGTTAATGAAATTACACTTGAAGCAGAGTTATTTTCATTAGACGGTTCAAAAAGATTTTATGAAAAAAAGACAAGAAAAATAAATGAATTTGATAAAATAGGTTTGGAGATTGGTGGAATTTTAAAAAATAAATCGAAAGGGACTTATAAAAAATAAAATGCACTTACTTTTAACAAGACAACTTGACGATTGTTTGGATTTAATAGTTCGATTTAAAGAGCTTGGACATGTTGTTTCTCATTTACCATTATTAAATATTGAAAAAGTTGAATATAATCAAAAATCTTTTGAAGACTGCAAAGGCATTATCTTTACAAGTGCAAATGCAATTAAATTCTTAGATACGAAAGAAATAAACAAAAATATTAAATGTTTTTGTGTGGGATTAGCTACTGAAAAAAAAGCAAAAAGTGTAGGTTTTCAAAACATAATTGTTGCAGAGGGGAATGTTAGAAATTTAAAGGAATTAATATTACAAAATTTTAATCCTGCTGATGGAAATATAATTTATGTAAGTGGTGAAATTATATCATCAGAATTAGATCGCCAATTAATTAATGACGGATATTCTGTGAAAAGATTAATTAATTATAGAACAAATCATAATAAAAATTTTGAAAATAAATTTGTTGAAAAATTAAAAAAAAATATTCCCGATATTGTTTATATATATTCTTATAATAGTGCACTTAGCTTCTTAAATTTTATTAAAAATGAAAGAACAGAGAGCTTTTGGATGAATACCAATTTAATGTGTATGGGTGAAAAAACCTCATCAATATTGAATGAAATTAAGTGGAAAAAAATATTTCTTTTTAATCCTGGAGAAGAAGAGTTTTTGTTATATAAAATTTGATTATGGAATTAATAAATAATTTTTCTGAAATATTTTTATCAGTATGGAATAAGGGCATCTTAGGAGTTGATATATTTCAAATATTGATAGGAATAGGAATTTTTTTAATATTCTTAATTTTTAGAGGTTTGATAAGTAAATTGATTATTAAAAAATTAGAAATTATTTCAAAAAGAACCACAAACAAATTAGATGATACATTTGTTCAATCTCTTACGGGACCTGCAAGATTTTTACCAATAGTTTTAGGTTTTTTCATTGCAAGCTATTATATGACTTTTTCTACTGAGAGTAGAGAAGTAGTAGATACAATTAACAGAACTTTAATAACTATTTTAATTTTTTGGGTAATCCATCAGCTCATTGAACCTGTTTCGTATATTTTAAGTGGATTAGATAAAATTTTAACAAGAGAACTTATTGGGTGGATAATTAAGTCACTTAAAATTTTAATTTTTATTTTAGGTCTAGCAGCGGTGTTGGAATTATGGGGAATTAAAATAGGTCCAATAATAGCCGGTCTTGGTTTGTTTGGTGTTGCCGTTGCACTTGGTGCGCAGGATTTATTTAAGAATTTAATTTCTGGAATTTTAGTTTTAGTGGAGAAGAGATTTAAAATTGGTGATTGGATTTCTGTTGATGGCATTATAGAGGGTATTGTTGAGAAAATTGGTTTTAGGTCAACAACTATTAGAAAATTTGATAAATCACTTGCTATAATTCCAAATTTTCAATTTGCCGAAAATGCTGTTGTTAATGTTAGTGAAACTTCCAATTGGTTAATTAGTTGGATCATAACACTTCAATATGACACCACGGTTAAACAATTAAGAGTAATTAGAGATCAAATTGAAAATCATATTAATACAAGTGAAGATTATAATACCTCAATTGGAGTAGCGGTGAGAATTGATAAATTTTCAGATAGTTCAATAGATATGTATGTGAGATGTTTTACTAAATCTGACAGCTGGAATAATTGGCTAAATGTCAAAGAAAATTTAGCAATTGCAATTAAAGAAATTGTTGAAAAAAATGGAGCAGCTTTTGCTTTTCCAAGTCAGTCTATTTACGTCGAAAAGAAATGATTGCAATTTTTTATCTGACATTGCAGATATTAAAACTTTATTCTTATGTTGTAATTGCAAACGTGATTATTAGCTGGCTGGTTGCTTTTAATGTTTTGAACACCCATAATAGATTTGTTTATTCAATATTGGAGCTTACATATAGATTAACAGAACCATTTTTAAATAGGATTAGAAGATTTTTACCTAATTTGGGGTCCTTAGATATATCTCCAATTATTCTTCTTTTATTGATTTGGTTTATTGAAATTTGTATGAAAATCTATATTGCTCCATTAATATTTTAATTATTATGATTTTAATTGATGGTAAAAAAGCTGCTGCGGAATTAAGAGACGAATTAAAAAAAGAAGTTTCTTCATTAAAGGACAAATATAATAAAGTTCCCGGGCTTACAGTAATTTTAATTGGCGACTTAACACCCAGTCAAATTTATGTGAGAAATAAAGAAAAATCTGCTAACGAAGTAGGCTTAAAATCTGAGGTAATAAAATATCCAGACTCAGTAGAGGAAAAAACTGTATTGGATAAAATTCAAGAGCTTAATCAGGACGAAACAGTTTCTGGTATCTTGGTACAATTGCCTCTCCCTAAACATATTGATAAACAAAAAGTCATAGAAACCATTGATCCATCAAAAGACGTAGATGGTTTCCATCCAATGAATGTTGGCAACTTATCTTCAGGTTATGAGAGCTCTGTGCCCTGTACTCCTCTAGGATGTTATTTATTAATAAAAAAAATTGAACCAAATTTAAATGGAAAAAAAGCTGTTATTGTTGGTAGATCAAATTTAAACGGAAAACCAATGACGCAACTTCTTTTAAAAGAAAATTGTACTGTAACAATAACTCACTCCAAAACAAAAGATTTAAAAGAGGAGTGTTTAGAGGCAGATATTATTGTTGCTGCAGTTGGTATTCCGGAACTTATTAAAGGTGATTGGGTAAGAGAGGGGACAATTGTAATTGATGTTGGAATTAATAAAATAGAAAAAGGGATTGTTGGCGATGTAAATTTTGATGAAGTTTCAAAAGTTGCAAAAGCACTAACTCCAGTTCCTGGTGGTGTTGGACCAATGACGATTGCCTGTTTGTTAAAAAATACAATTGATTGTTTTAAAAGATCTCAAAACTAAATAATTTTTTTTTAAGTTTTATTGTCTCAAATAGAAATAACTTCACTAAATCATGCTTATTTTTGATAATCTAAGCTAATGAAAAAACCAAAATATCCATACAGAATTGCAATTATTATGCTTCTTTTAACAGCAGTTCCAATCGGAGCTACTCAATTAGGATGGTATCTTTATGGTATGCAAGTAGGGTTTGATTATGGAATGATAGCGGGTACTTTTGCTGTTATACTAGCAGCATATTTAATGTATCAAAAAGGCTGGAGAAATGAAGATGAGGATGAGGATTAGAAAATGGAAAAATTGATATTTTTAATTTTGGCAGTGTCTATATTAATTTTTGTTTTATATCTTGGTGCTACAGCGATTATGACTGGTTTTAAGGCTAAGGGAAATGCACCAAATAAAGATGAAAGTAGAGATAACTATCCTCAAGATACCAGTGGTAGTTCTGATAGCAACACAAATTTGAGCGATGAAATTGCAAAGTTAAATGAACTTTTAAAATCTGGAGTTTTAACCCAGGAAGAGTTTGATAAAGCAAAACAGAAATTATTAGATAACTAATTTCTTTCCATTAACCAAAGACTGCCACTTGCTAAAAAATATATTTTTCCATTTGAAGGATGAATTTGAATATCTCTTATTCTTCCAATTTTATCTTTAAAAATAATTTCTTCTTCGATATTGCTAAGATCTTTAAAATTTAATTTCCTTAAAGATTGATCTTTAAGAGATGTAATGAGAGCTTTTCCATTCCATTCTTTGAACTCTTTACCATCATAAATAGTAATTGCACTAGTAGCTATTGACGGAACCCAATATTGAATTGCTTTAGTAAAACCAGGTTTCCATTTTGGACCAATTGGAATACCAGAATAATTTTTTCCTCCCCAACCTAATATTTTCCATCCATAATTTTCACCTTTCTTTATTTCACCAAACCAATCACCACCTCTAGCACCATGATTGCTTGCATAAATTTTTTTATCAAATTTAGAATAAGTTAGACCTTGAGGATTACGAACTCCAATTTGGTAAATTTCAGGCAACCAATTATTTTTACCTTGAAATTTTGGATTATCTTTAGGAATACTTCCATCTAAATTAATCCGTATAATACTACCTGTGTGATTAGTTGGATCTTGTGCTATCATTCCACCACCTCTTTCACCAATTGAGGCATATAAATGTCCATCCTTAATAGCTAATCTTGAACCAAAGTGGTAACCAGAATTAATATCGGGGCTTGCTTGAAATATGTTTTCAAAGTCAATATTTTTTTTATTAAATTTACCTTTGACTATTGAGGTATTGGATTTACCAGAACCCCTATTTTCAGAATAAGAAATCCAAAGATATTTATCTTTATAAATTACATCTAAGAGACCACCCTGACCATCAACAATAAAATTTATATTATGTTTGATGTCATCGATGTTTCCATTTTCAACATTAACTAATTTAATCTTCCCGATTTTTTCTGTAATAATTAATTCTTTATCATTTATAAAAGTTGACCCCCAGGGCTCCTCAAGATCTACAATCTTCCTTAACTTAATATCAATTGCAAATCCATTTTGACTAAAAAGAGATATAAAAAAAAATAAAATTATTTTTTTCACTTTATGATAGCTTTGATCTTCCTCCGTCAACTGCAATAATTTGACCTGTAATCCAAGAACTATCTTCAGTAAGTAGAAATTTTGCAAGAGATGCAGAATCTTTTCCTTCACCTAATCTTTTTAAAGGATGAGCTTTTGCAATCCCTTCAGCGATAACGGTATTTTTTAACATTGGTTCTGCTATTTTAGATTTTGTTAAGCTTGGTGCTATACAATTTACTCTGATGTTTGGTGCAAATTCAGCTGCAAGAGAAACTGTTAAGCCCTCAACAGCTGCTTTTGTTGAAGCTATTATTGCATGATTAGTAAATCCTCTTTGAGCAGCAACAGTAGAAAACAACACTATTGAACCTTTATTTTTTTTTAAGCTTTCTTGAAATCCCTTAATAGCTTCTACAGCAGAATAAAGATTAAGTTTCATGCATTTTTGAAAGTCTTGTTCATTAACCATCCTTAATGGTTTTAAATCAATTGAACCCACGCAATAAGCTAGGCCTTTAATTTCAGAAATATCTGATTTAACTTTTTCAATAAATCCATCCTCTAAAACATCTGCAACGGTATGTGAACATCCAAGTTTTTCAGAGATAGAACTAAGTTCATTTTCATTTCTTGCAACCAAATGAATATCGTTTCCAGAGTTTTTTAATTGTTCAGCCAAATTTGATCCAATAGAACCTGTCGCACCAAAAATTATATATTTTTCTGACATAAAAAATTTTATTAGTTATATTTAACTATGAAGTTATTTTTTATACTTGGTAATCAATTATTTCCAACAAAATACATAGACCGCTTCAAAAAAGACCACCTATTTTTTATGGCTGAAGATAAGGGTTTATGCACCTATGAAAAGCATCACAAACAAAAAA
>CACECY010000005.1 GCA_902558205.1 uncultured Pelagibacteraceae bacterium
TAAGATTGAAAAATTAAGGAGTGAATTAAATGAAATTCAAGAACAGTCAATACAAATTAGAGAAAGAAAAGCAAGCTCAGGTGCTACCATAGAAGGTCTTAATAAAAGAAAATCAGACCTATTGGACAGGATTAATTCTGAACTTAATTTTACTGAAGATAATATATTAGAAAACTCTAACTTAAATGGATTAGAAGAATTACCAAATTATATTGACCAAGAAGATCAATTGGATAAAAAAAAACAAGAAAGAGACAGACTTGGATCTGTGAATTTAAAAGCTGATGAGGAGACAAATAAATATGAAATTGAAATAAAAAAGATGGAACAAGATCGTGCAGATTTAGTAACAGCCATAATCAAATTGAAAGAAAGTATTAATGAATTGAATCAAAAAGGAAGAGAAAGACTAATTGAAGCCTTTGAAAAAGTTAACAGAAAATTTAATGAGGTATATACAAAGTTATTTAATGGAGGAAATGCAAAATTAGAATTGGTAGACTCTGACGATCCTCTTGAAGCAGGACTAGAAATGTTAGTGAGCCCTCCAGGAAAAAGATTACAATCAATTACGTTATTATCTGGAGGTGAACAAGCTTTAACTGCCTTATCACTAATATTTGCAGTTTTCTTGACTAACCCATCGCCTATTTGTGTTTTAGATGAAGTTGACGCTCCACTTGATGATGCAAATGTAACAAGATTCTGTAACCTTTTAGAGGAGTTAACAAAAATTACTAATACAAAATTTATAATCGTAACCCACCATGCTTTAACAATGTCTAAAATGGACAGGCTTTATGGTGTGACAATGCCTGAGAAAGGGATAAGTCAATTAGTTGCTGTTGATCTTCAAAAAGCAGAAAGCATGGTTGCTTAAACTTGGATGTCAAAAGATCAGTTCAAAACTCGCTTACAGATTGCAAAAAACAAACTTTCTAAGAAAAATTTAAAAGAAAATAACCAGAATTCATCCTCTATTGGTGCCGCTTTTAAGCTAAGTACTGAGTTAGTCTCTGCAGTTGCTGTTGGGGCAATTATTGGGTTTATTTTAGACAATACCTTTGGTACTAAGCCTTGGTTAATTATAATATTTTTTTTTATTGGTGTGGTTGCGGGTATAATTAACGTAATCAGATCAGCAAAAAAAATGCAAAAATAGATTTTTTTTATGGCAGCAAATCCAATGACACAATTCGAAGTTTATCGAATTGGTCCAGAAATTAAGATAGGTGCTTTTGATATTTCTTTTACAAATGCAAGCTTATTTATGGTTATCAGCTCGCTTGCAATCCTACTAATTTTTAATTTAGGTTCAAAGAAAAATTCTCTTTTACCTAATAAGCTACAGTTACTTGCTGAGCTTAGTTATACTTTTGTCTCTAAAATGATTGGCGATACAGCTGGATCAAAAGCAAGACCATATTTTGCATTCATATTTTCTTTATTTATGTTTGTATTATTCTGTAATATGTTTGGGATGATACCCTACACTTTTACTGTTACTAGCCACATAATTGTAACTTTCATGCTTGCAGCATTTATATTTATTGGGGTTACAATAATAGGTTTTATTAAACATGGTTTTGGATATTTAAAATTATTTGTTCCAAGTGGAGTGCCTGCAGTTTTGCTTCCACTTATCGTTGTGATTGAAATAATTTCTTATTTGAGTAGACCAATAAGCTTATCCGTTAGATTATTTGCAAATATGATGGCTGGTCACACTATGATGAAAGTTTTCGGAGGCTTTGTAATAAGCCTTGGAATAGTTGGTGGATGGCTTCCACTGAGTTTTTCGGTTGCTTTAACAGGTTTGGAGATACTAGTTGCTTTTCTCCAAGCATATGTTTTTGCGATCTTAACCTGCATCTACTTAAATGATGCATTAAATTTACACCATTAATTAATATAGGAGGATATAATGGAATTAGAAGCAGCAAAAATGATCGGTGCAGGATTAGCAGCAATCGCTCTAGCGGGTGCCGGTGTAGGAATTGGAATAATTTTTGGAAATTATTTATCAGGTGCAATGAGAAATCCATCTGCAGCTCAAAAACAATTTCCAAACTTATTGTTAGGCTTTGCACTAGCGGAGGCAACTGGACTTTTTGGATTAGTAGTTGCATTAATTATTCTTTTTGCATTTTAGATTTGAATGATTAAAAAAATTATTTTTCAGTCAGTATTTTTTAGCTTTCTTTCATTGGAGAAAGTTTTTGCTGCTGAAAGCGGAGGTATGCCTCAATTAAATCCTGAATTTTGGATTTCTCAGATTTTCTGGTTAACAATAACTTTTGGTATTTTGTATTTAGTTTTATCAAAACTTATATTGCCAAAAATAAGTGCTAACTTAGAGTCTAGAAAGTCACAAATTTCAGATAATATTGAGGCAGCAGACAAGCAAAGAGATGAAAGTGACGCCAAGTTAAAAGAGTATGAAGAAATCATTTCCAAAAGTAAAAATGAAGCAAAAAATATTTACAATCAGTCAAGAGAAAAAGCATTAAAGGAAATAAATGCAAAAAGAGATATTTTGGATAAGCAAATTGATGAAGAGATTAAAAAAGCTGAAGATGAGATTAATCAATTAAGAAAAGATGCGCCAACAAAAATTAACAAGATTGCAATTGAAACTGCTTCTGAACTAACTAAAAAATTAATTGGTGCCGAGGTTAATAATAGTAGTATTTCAGCAATAGTTGATGATTTGTCTAAAAGAAACGGAGAAAAATATTATGGAAATTGATTCAACATTTTGGGTGGCAGTTTCTTTCGTAATTTTCTTTGGAGGCTTAATATATTTAAAAGTACCACATAAAATAAATGACATCCTAAATAAACTTATATCAGATATTAAGAACGAAATTGATGAAAGCGAAAAATTAAGAACTGAAGCAAAAACTTTGCTGGATAATGCCCAAAAAAAATTAGATACAGCCCAGAGTGCAAAAAATGAGATTCTTGATCAAGCAAAAAGAGATAGTGATAAGTTAATTATTGAATTAAATGACAAATTTCACAAATTATCTGATTTAAAGAAAAATTTGGCTGAAAATAAAATTAATCAAATGAAAGAAAATGCGATTAAAGAAATTAAAGATGCATCAATTAAAGTTGCTGTAGACTCTGTTAAAAAAATTATTAACACATCTGTTGATAAATCAAAGCTAGATACACTGTTTCAAAAAAATCTGAACGAAACTAAGGAAGAGTTAAAAAAAATTAACTCATAATAGCCTTACAATTTTTTTAAAAAACTATAAATTATTAAAATGAATTCTGTTGTAATAGGTTCTGGTTTTGGAGGTATAGCTGCTGCACTTAGACTTAAGGCTAAAGGTCATAAAGTTGTTTTAATTGAAAAACATCCAGATCTTGGAGGTAGAGCTAGAGTATTTAAAAAAAATGGATTTACATATGATGGAGGTCCAACAGTAATTACAGCACCGTACCTAATAAATGAGTTATTTGAATTATTTAATAGAGATCCCAAAGATTATATTAAACTCTCTCCACTGAAGATTTGGTATCAGTTCGTTTTTGAAGATAATTCAAAGTTCAATTATTCAGGTGATGAGACAGAAATGAAAAAACAAATTGAAAAAATAAATAAAGATGACGTCAAAGGTTATGAAAAATTAGTAAATTTTACTAAGAAAATTTTTGACAAAGGCTTTACAGAACTTGCTGATGTACCATTTGATAAACCTTTTGTAATGATGCAGCAGTTACCAGCATTGTTAAAACTTAAAAGTTATAAATCAGTTTATTCATTAGTTTCATCTTATATAAAGGATGAGAAACTAAGGAGAATACTTAGCATGCATCCACTTTTAGTTGGGGGCAATCCTTTTACAACAACTTCTATTTATGGGTTAATTTTATTTTTAGAAAAAAAATGGGGAATACATTATTCGATGGGAGGAACAGGAAATATTATCAAAGGTTTTGAGAAATTAATGAATGAAGTTGGTGTAGAAATAATAAAAGGTAACGAAGTTAAAAAAATTATTTCTAATGGTAATAAAATAACTAGTGTCCAATTAGATAGCCAAAAAAATATAGAAACAGATAATGTTATTTGTAATGCAGATCCACCAGCAGTTTATGAAAAAATGTTAAATGGAAATAAAAATAATTCACTACTATTTAAGTGGAAAAAAAATAGGATGGAATATTCCATGGGTTTGTTTGTATATTATTTTGGAACTAAAAAAACTTATAGTGAAGTTGAACATCATACAATAAAATTTGGTAAAAAATATAAAGAACATCTTGATGATATATTTGAAAATAAAAAATTAAATAATGATATAAGTTATTATCTTCATAGACCGTCTGCTACAGACAAATCAATGGCTCCCGATGGTCAAGATTGTTTTTATGTTTTAGTTCCAGTACCAAATAATCAGTCAAATATTAACTGGTCTGTTGAGGGTGAAAAAATGAAAAATTTAGTAATAGATAAAATGGAAAAAGATTTGATGCCAAATTTAAGAGAAAATATTATTGAAGATTTTTATTTAACTCCAGATTATTTCGAAAAAGATTTAAACACTAAATATGGTTCTGGATTTTCAATCCAACCTAAATTTTCACAATCAGCCTATTTTAGATTTCATAATAAATCTGAGATTTATGATGGACTTTATTTCGTAGGAGCCGGTACTCATCCGGGAGCTGGCGTGCCTGGAGTGCTTTCTTCGGCAAAAGTATTAGATAAAATTTTATAATGTCTAATAAAAGCTACTTATCTGTCTATGCAAAGTCATTTAGCTGGGCTGGTTTTTTTTTGCCTAAAGAAGCATTAAAAAAATGTTCAGCTTTATATGATTTTTGTAGGGTTGCGGATAACATTGCAGATGATGATGATGAAATAGAAATTAAAGAACAAAAATTTAATCAATTTGAAAACGACTTCAATCAAAAAAATTTCAATAATCCCATTATAAAAAATATGTGGAGTCTTGTTGAAGAGTTCAATATATCATTAAAAATTGTTCAAGATTTATTGATTGGCATTAAGTCAGATATCAAACAAGAAGTTAAATTAGACTCAAAAAAAGATTTATTAATTTATTCATACAGGGTGGCTGGAACAGTTGGTTTAATGATGGCAAAGATTTTAAGAGTGAAAAAAAAAGACTCACTTAAATCAGCTATTGATCTTGGAATAGCAATGCAATTAACAAATATATCTAGAGATGTAATAGAAGACTCAAAGAATAATCGATTTTACATCAAAAATGAATTTGAGGAGATCTCCTCAACTATTTATCTTGCAGACAGCTTTTATAAAAGTTCATTTTATTCAATAAAGGATATTCCGATAAGTTTTCGTTTTTCCATTCTAGTTGCAAGGAGAGTTTATAGAAAAATAGGATACAAAATTCTTAATCAAAAAAATTTGGAAAATTATCAAAATTCTGGAAAGATTTACGTTTCAAATTCAGAAAAGATCTTAGAGACTTTTCTTTCAATTTTTGACTTAATTAAACTATCAATTAATTATAGAAAAGATGATCAAATACAACATGATCATACTTTGATCAGAGAAGAAATAAATTTAAATGAAAGATTTTGACTATATTATTATTGGTGGTGGTTGTGCGGGGTTGTCACTTGCATATGAACTCGAAATCAATGAAAAATTAAAAGAAAAAACTTTGGCTATTATTGAGCCAAGAACAGAATATAAAAAAGATAAAACCTGGTCTTTTTGGAAAATAGCAGATCATAACTTTGAGGATTGTGTTAAGAAAAGTTGGGAAAATTTTACAGTTAATACAGCAAATAAAACTAATCATTTGGAGTGTGTTGATTATCCATATCAAAGTGTTGATAGTGGTTTGTTTTATGAAAAAATTAACAATAAATTAAAAGAAAATAAAAATATTTCCTTTTTTAAAAATATAGATGAAATAAATTCAAGAAATTCTTTTGTTTTTAATAGTGTCCCATTAATAAAAAAAAACCATCATAATCTTTGGCAACATTTTTGTGGTGTAGAAATTGAGACTAAAAATAATTTTTTTGATGATGAGATTTTTAACCTAATGGATTTTGACTGTGATCAAAGAGAAAGTGTTCATTTTTTTTATACATTACCCTACTCTAAGACTTCAGCTTTAGTTGAAACAACTTGGTTATCAAAAATGAATGATAGTTCTAAAAAGGATTATGACACACAAATAAAAGATTATATTGAAAATCATTTAAACTTAAAAAATTACAGAATAACTTATAAAGAAGAAGGTGCAATTCCTTTATTCTATCCATCACATGAGATTATAAAAAACAAAATAAATATTGGCACCGCTGGAGGTATGACTAGATTAAGTACAGGTTATACTTTTCTAAATATTCAAGAACATAGTAAATATATATGTAAAAATATTGAAAACATTTCCGAAACTAAAAAATTTGAAATAAATAAAAAATATCGATTTTTAGATGATATCTTTCTAAGAGTTCTTGAAAAACATCCTGAAAAGATGCCAGATATTTTCTTTAAAATGTTTAAGAGTTCACCAAAGACTGTTATAAAATTTTTATCCAACAAAAGTAATTTTTTGGAGGATTTGTCTATAATATTTAAAATGCCAAAAATAACATTTATTAAAGCTTTATTTTATTAATTATATAAAAATGAATAACAGGATAAAAAAAATTAATTTTAACCATTCTTTCATTTTTTTTTTACTCTGTAATATTTTTTCTATAGTAACTTTTAAAATTACTTATTTTACAATTTCTCCTTTTATTTGTTTATTGTTAATTCTTAGTATTGGTGTTTCTCATGGATCACTCGATAACGAAAAAGGAAGAAGGCTTTTTCAAATTTTTGGTATAAATAGTTTCTTTATTTTTTATTTGTCATATATCTTTATTTCGTTAATTGTAATAATTTTATGGTTAATTATACCGTCTATTTCTTTAATCATTTTTTTAATAGTAGCTTCATATCATTTTGGTAAAGAAGATACTCAATTTTTAATAATTAGAAATTCACACCTAAACCAATTATTATTTTTTTTAAAAGGTTCTTTAATAATTTTAGCACCATTGTACTTTCATTTTGATGAAACAATATCTATATTTAAATTGTTATTAATTGATAATGAGTCATTTTACAAACTCTTGGATTTAATAGAAACAAATAAGATTTTGCTTTACAGTATTATTCTATCAACTTTATCTAATATAATATTATTTACTAAGAATTTTGATTTTAAAAAATTTACAATTTTTTTAGATTATTTTTCAATACTAATAATAAATTATTATTTCTCTCCTTTAGTAGCATTTACAATTTATTTCTGTTTTTTACATTCTGTAAGACACAGTATTTCATTAATAGTTGAATTAAATGATAATGACCTGATAAATGGTCTAAAAATCTTTACAAAAAAAGCTTTGCCTCTAACTATTCTCACTGCTACTTTTTGTTTTTTAGGGCTCTACTTATTGAATAATACTTACAATTTTGATAGTTCAATTTTAAAAATAATATTTATAGGTTTGGCGTCTTTAACCTTTCCACATATATTGCTCGAATATTTAATTGAAAAAAATGAAAAATAAGGAATTAAAAATACTGTTATCTGCCCCTAGAGGTTTTTGTGCTGGTGTTGAAAGAGCTATAGAAATAGTAGAAAAATCTATCCAAAAATATGGTGCTCCGGTTTATGTTCGTCATGAAATAGTTCATAACAAATTTGTAGTTGATGATTTAAAAAGTAAAGGAGCTATATTTGTAGAAGAGCTTGAGGAAATAGAGGACAAATCAAGACCAGTAATATTTTCAGCACATGGTGTTCCAAAAAAAATACCAAAAGATGCAATGAACTATAATATGACTTATGTTGATGCTACATGCCCTTTGGTGTCAAAAGTACATAGAGAGGCTGAAAATCTGCATAAGGCTGGTTATCATTTAGTTTTAATTGGACATCAAAACCATCCCGAAGTTGTTGGTACAATGGGTCAATTACCTGAAGGATCTATTGATCTTATTCAAAATGAGGATGATGCCAAAAAATATATAACTGAGAATAAGAAAATTTCATATGTTACCCAAACTACTTTATCAATAGATGATACAAAAGATATAATTAAGATATTAAAAGATAAATTTCCAAATATAAAAGAGCCTGCAAAAGATGATATTTGTTATGCTACAACAAATAGACAGATGGCTGTTAAAAATATTGCAAAACAATGTGATTTATTTTTTATAATAGGTAGTAGAAATTCCTCTAATTCTGTCAGATTAGTCGAAGTTGCAAAAAAATCTGGCTGTTTAAATTCTCAATTAATCCATTCGCAAAGTGAAATTCCATTCGATTTAATCGAAAATTCAAATACAATAGGTATTTCATCTGGTGCTTCTGCACCTGAGATCTTAGTTGATAATTTTATAAACGAATTAAAAAATAGATATACAGTTAGTATAGATGAGGTCGAAATTATCAAAGAAGATGTAGTTTTCAAAATTCCAAAAAAATTAAATTAAAATGGCTGTCTATACAAAGATAAATAAAAAAGAAATTTCTTATATCAATAAAAAATTTAAAATAGATAAAATTACTAGCTTTAAAGGTATCAAACAAGGAATTGAAAATACAAATTATTTATTAAAATCAAAAAAAAATAAATTCATACTAACAATTTTTGAAAAAAGAGTTTCTAAAAAAGAAATTCCCTTTTTTATGAAACTAATGGACCAGTTAAACAACTATAAAATTAATTGTCCAAAACCTATCAAAAATAAAAATGGAGATTACTTAATAAAAATCAAAAATAAAACAGCCTGTATTGTTTCATTTCTTAATGGAAAGGATAAAAAATCTCTTAGTCCAAAAAATTGCTATGAGATAGGAAAGATGATTGCACAAATGCATTTATCAACAAGTAAAATTAGACTTTACAGAAAAAACTCTATGGGTGTTAAAAATCTTAATCCTTTGTTAAATAGTATAAAATTTAAATCAAAAAAATTTACTAATTTAGAAAAATTTTTGAAAAATAACCTTCAAGAAATTAAAAAAAAATGGCCAGAAAAATTACCAAAAGGAATAATACATGGAGATTTATTTATAGATAATATTTTTTTTAGAAATAACAAATTATCAGGAATTATCGATTTTTACTTTGCTGCAAATGATTATTTTATGTATGAGATTGCTATTTGTATTAATGCTTTATGCTTCGATAAGATTAATTCAAAATTTAAAATTAATAAACTAAAAATAAGAAATTTAATTAAAGGTTATGAGAAAATAAAAAAAATTTCAGCCAAAGAAAAAAAGTCATTGAATATTTTATGTAGGGGGGCTGCAATGAGATATTTTCTTACTCGTCTTTATGACTACACAAATACACCTAAAACTGCACTTATAAAAATTAAAGATCCAAGAGAGTATTATCAAAAGCTAATAATACACAATAATTTAAAGAGTTATAAAGATTATTTAAAATAATGATAAAAATTTATACTGATGGCTCTTGTTTGGAAAATCCTGGCAATGGTGGTTGGGCTGCAATAATAAATGAAAATGGAAATACAAGGAAAATAAGTGGTAGTGAAAAAAATACGACAAATAATAGAATGGAATTAATGGCTCCTATTAATGCTTTAAAAAATATGGACCCTAAAAGTGAAATCGAAATTTTTACAGACTCTCAGTATGTAAAGCTTGGGATAACTGAATGGATAAATACTTGGGTAAAAAATAATTGGAAAACTTCAAAGAAAGAGGATGTAAAAAATAAAGATTTATGGCTTGAGCTATATAACCTTAACCAATCACTAAAAATTAGATGGAATTGGGTAAAAGCCCATTCAGGTAATCCAATGAATGAAGAGGTTGATTTATTAGCAAAAAAAGCGGCTAATTTAGATTAATTTAAAAAAGTTTTCTGCTGCAGATATTTCACAAGAACCCGTATCTTTTTCTTCTTGTAATTTAATTACTTTCATATTGTCAACTAACATGGTGTATCTATTTGATCTAATGCCTAGCCCTCTTCCACTTTTATCTACTTCGGCACCTATTGCTTTAGTAAAGTTTAAAAAAGGATCCCCCATCATTATAATCTTATCACCAACATTATTTTCTTTACCCCAAGCATTCATAACAAAAGGATCATTAACAGACATGCATATGATCTGATCGATTCCTTTATCTTTGAATTGTTGATACATATTCAAATAACCTGGTAAATGTTTAGCAGAACAAACTGATGTATATGCTCCAGGTAAGCCAAAAATTACAGTTTTTTTATTCTTTAATAACTCTTCAATATTTTTTTTTATTGGTTCACCATTTTCTAAAATAAAAATTTCAGAATTTGGAACATTATCATTTTCATTTAAATTCATTAAACTCTTTCTTTAATATGTTTTTTAATTTTATTAAGGTCATTATCAATTATATCATAATTTTCTTTCTCATTTAATATAAATGCTAATTTGTCTGGTAATTCAGCTTTAATATTTATTGCTTTTTCAATTGCGCTTGGAAATTTACAGGGATGAGCTGTAGCTAATACAATATTATTTCCTTTAAGATTAACTTTATCAAAGGCTCCATATCCTATTGCACTATGTGGATCTAAAACCTTATCGAATTTTTTATAAACAGTTTTAATAGTATTTAAAACTTCATTTTCATCCATTCGTGATGATACAAAATCAACATGTATTTTATCTAAATTTTCTTTATTAATTTCATATTTTCCTATTTGTTTAATTCTTTTCATCACATCAATTGTTTTTTTATCATTTTGATCATTCAAATCATAAATAAGCCTCTCAAAGTTGCTTGCTATTTGAATATCCATACTTGGTGAAATAGTTTCTAAAACATTTTCTACATAGTAGTTACCATTTGAGATCGCTCTATGTAAAATATCATTTTGGTTTGTAGCAACAATAAACTTATTAACTGGAAGACCAATTCTTTTTGCCAGGTATCCCGCATAAACATCACCAAAGTTTCCTGTAGGAACTGAAAAATTTATTGGCTCACTTTTATCTTCAATTAAAAAATAACAATAAAAATAATATACACTTTGAGCAATAATTCTTGCCCAGTTTATTGAATTAACCCCTGACATTTTAATTTCATTTGAAAAGCTTTGATCAGCAAACATTGCCTTTACTAAATTTTGACAATCATCAAAATTTCCTTCTATAGCAATATTAAAAACATTATTTTCACCAACGGTTGTCATTAACCTTCTTTGGACAGGTGAAATACGATTATTAGGGTGAAGAATGAAAATATTTACATTTTTTTTACCCTTAATTGCATCAATAGCCGCTGCACCTGTGTCACCCGAAGTAGCTACAACTATATTTATTTTTTCATTTTCATTTTTAAGGTGATAATCATAAAAATTTCCTAAAAGCTGCATAGCTATATCTTTGAAAGCTAATGTGGGGCCATGGAATAACTCAAGTACAGATCGATCTCCAATCTTCACTAAATCAACTACATTTTTTTTTCTAAAAACTGAATAAGATTTATCGATGATTTTACCTAAATCAGGTTCGCTCATAAAATCACCAATAAATGGATAAATAATCTTTTTTGCTAATTCAGAGTATTCAAGTTTTTCAAATTCAATTAAATCACTTTGATTATATTTATGCAGTGACTTTGGAATGAATAAACCTCCATCATCAGCTAAACCTTTGATGAAAACATCCTTAAATTTAAAGCTTTTTGAGCTATTTCTAGTACTTACGTAGTTCATTTAATAATTCTTTTTTCTAAAATATAAATATAGCAAAAGAATTGAAATCGCTAATGAAAACCAAGTTATCGCATACTTTTTGTGATTATTAGAAATATTAGCGGTAATTTTTTTTGGTTTAGGAAATTGATATTTTCCATCTAAATAGATTATATATTCAGAAAACTCTTTCCCAGTAAACTTTAATATATCTTCTCTATTTAAGCTAAACCAATAATTTTCTTCAATTTCATTGTCAGGTTTAAAAATATTCTTTCTTCCTTGTAGTTTTAAAGTTCCAATAATATTGTTCTCATCAAAAAAATTAATCTCTTCAGTATTTTTTTTTTCAAATGGTATCCACCCTCTATTAATTAAAAAATTTTCTTCATCAATCAAAATTGGGTTTATAACTTCAAATCCTGGTGTTCCATTATCATTTAAATTATATAAATAAATTTGTTTATCTAAATCTATTGATCCTGATGTTTTGATTTTTAAATAATTTTTTTTATTAGATTGAGCTAGCTCAACAGGAGGATTTTTCAAAGAATTTTCTATTTCTGAAATAAGACTAAGCTTCCAATTTAAACGAACTATTTGCCATGAACCAAGAGCTACAAAGACTGATATAAAGAAAATTACAAAGACTGAAAATAATAATTTATTCTTCAAAGTTCAAAAATTAACTTCCCCAGATATAAATTGCTGCAAATAAAAACAACCAAACTACATCGACAAAATGCCAGTACCATGCAGCTGCCTCAAATCCAAAGTGATGATCTTTTGTAAAGTGTCCTCTTTTACCTCTAAATAAACATACTGCTAAAAATATTGTTCCTACAAGGACATGAAAACCATGAAATCCTGTCGCCATATAAAATACTGACCCATAGATATGATCTGAAAAAGAAAATGATGCATGTTGATACTCATAAATTTGTAAAAGAGTAAAACAAAATCCTAAAACTACTGTTAACCATAAACCTTGGATAAAACTTTTTCTATCACCTTCAATCAATGCATGGTGCGACCATGTCACAGTAGTTCCAGATAATAGTAATATTAGAGTATTTATTAAAGGAATATCCCATGGGTCAAAAGTTTCTATATCTTTAGGCGGCCAAACGTATCCAACAAATTCATTTGGAAAAAGACTTACATCAAAGTAAGCCCAAAACCATGCTACAAAAAACATTACCTCTGATGCTATAAACAAAGTCATTCCGTATCGATGATGTATTTGCACAACAGGTGTATGGTGGCCTTGATGTTCAGCCTCAATCACAACATCTCTGAACCACATATAGGCTCCGTATATTAAAAGTGCAAAACCCAGATACATACCCCACGAAACATCTGTATGAAGATAATAAACTGACCCTAATGCAAGGACTAAACACGAAAATGAAACGTAGATAGGCCAAGGACTTGGGTCTACTAGGTGATAATCATGTTTTTTTTCAGCTGACATTTTTTTGGATTATGATTGTTTATAATAATCTGTCGAGAAAAAAGTATAAGACATAGTTACATCTTCTAAGTTTTTTACTGTTGGATCATTGACCATTTCGGGGTCTAAATAAAAAGTCATCACATATGTCGCTTTTTCTCCTGCTTTTAATTCTTGTTTTTCGAAGCAAAAACATCCTAATTTACTATAATATTTTCCGAAACTTGACGGTGAAACATTAAAACTCGCTACACCAGCTGTGGGTTCATTACTATAATTCGTGACTTCAAACTCAATTTTATTAACCTGGCCAACTTTCACATTGATTACATTATTTTTAGCTTTAAAATCCCATGGTAAATTGTTCACATTGGTATCAAATCTAACACTCACTACTTTATTTAATACTATTTTTGGGGCGTTATCAGAAATTTGTGTAGTTCCACCAAAACCAGTTACTCTGCAAAATAAATCATAAAGGGGCACAGCCGCATATGATAAGCCTAACATCAAAATAAAAATTCCTGATAATAATAAAGGAGTAAGTTTCTTTTTTTGCATCATATTGATCTTTCAAATACTCCTGTATTGTAAAGTGTAAAAAAGAAAAGGAAAATCATAAAAGCAATTATTGCTAAAGCGGTTAGTATATTTTTTTTCTTTGTTTTTTTATCAGGTGTAATCATAAAATCTTATCTATCAGAAAAAGTACAAAAACTAAAAATAAATACAAAATTGAATATCCAAATATTGATTTAGCTTTTTTCGGATCAAACTTATTTCTCTTAAATTTATAAAGCTCATAACATAAAAAATTATAATAAAAAGTTAATAACAATGCAGGAATTAAGAAAGCTAAACCTACAAAACTTATCAAGAAAGGAAAAATAATCACTGGCAACATTAATAATGAGTAGACAAATATGTTAGTCTTTGTGGTCTCGACACCATTAGTTAGTGGTAACATAGGTATATTCGCTTTTTTATAATCATCTGATTTATACAAACTCAAAGCCCAAAAATGTGAAGGTGTCCAAAAAAATATTATTAAGAAAAACGCTAGCGGTTCGATAGATAAAGATCCTGTAGCTATAGTCCATCCAATTACAGGCGGAAAAGCGCCTGCAGCTCCACCAATAACTATATTTTGTGGTGTTCTTCTTTTTAACCAAATTGTATAAACAAAAACATAAAACAGAATTGTTAAAAGTAGAATAGCTGCTGAAATTCTATTAGTAAAATAATCTAAAGCTACAACAGAAATAATAGATAGTGTAACACCAAAGATAAGAGCTTGGTTTCTGTTGACTTTTCCAGTTGGTATAGGTCTTAAACAAGTTCTTGTCATTAAAGCATCAAGATCGGACTCGTACCACATATTCAGTGCACCTGCCGCTCCTGCGCCAATAGAGACTAATAAAATTCCTATGATGGCATCTTTTGTTGATACAAGATTTGGTGAGGTTAACAAACCAACTGCACAAGTAAAGATCACTAATGACATTACTCTAGGCTTCATTAGTTTAAACAGTTCAGAAAAATTAAATAAATCCTCTTGACTTAAACTTCTTTTCTTTAGCCTTGAATTACTCATTAGTTTTTTTTACACTTTTATTAGCTATGAGATTTTTGTGTTTCTTGATCATCCTCAAACTTTGGTAATTCTTCAAATGTATGGAAGTTTGGCGGAGATGGAACAGTCCACTCTAGAGTTGTAGCTCCTACTCCCCATGGATTTTGAGCAGCTGCTTTCTTTTTAGCAAAAGAATATATAAGATTTACAAAAAACACTGCTAATCCTGCAACCGCAACATAAGAACCAATTGAAGAAATATAATTCCATCCAGCAAAAGCATCTGGGTAATCAGCATACCTTCTAGGCATTCCAGCTAATCCTAAAAAGTGTTGTGGAAAGAAAATCAAGTTAACACCAATAAAAGTTAACCAAAAGTGTAATTGTCCCAACCACTCTGAATATTCATAGCCAGACATTTTTGAAAACCAATAGTAAAAACCTGCAAAAATTGCAAAAACAGCTCCTAAAGATAATACATAATGAAAGTGAGCAACTACATAGTATGTATCATGCATAGCAGTATCTACTCCAGCATTAGCTAATACTACTCCTGTTACGCCACCAACTGTAAACATAAAAATAAATCCAAGCGCCCATACCATAGGTGTTTTAAAAGTTATTGACCCACCCCACATGGTTGCTATCCAAGAAAAAATTTTTATCCCTGTTGGCACTGCGATTATCATTGTTGCAGCTAAGAAATAAGCTTTTGTGTCTGTGCTCAAACCTACAGTGTACATATGGTGTGCCCACACAACAAATCCTACTACACCGATTGCTACCATCGCATAAGCCATACCTAAATAACCAAAAACTGGTTTTTTAGAAAATGTTGAAACAATATGGCTTATCATTCCAAAGCCAGGAAGAATTAAAATATAAACTTCTGGATGACCAAAAAACCAGAATAAGTGTTGAAACAAAACAGGATCTCCACCAGTTTGCGCTTCAAAGAAAGCTGTTCCAAAGTTTCGATCAGTTAATAACATTGTTATTGCACCAGCTAGCACCGGTAAGGACAATAATAATAAAAACGCTGTTACTAAAATCGACCAAGCAAATAATGGCATTTTATGTAAAGTCATGCCTGGTGTTCGCATATTTAAAATTGTAGTAATAAAGTTAACTGCACCTAAAATAGAAGACGCTCCAGCTAAGTGTAAACTCAAAATAGCTAAGTCCATTGCAGGGCCTGGTTGTCCAGCTTTAGAGGATAAAGGTGGGTATATAGTCCATCCTCCTCCAACTCCTTGTGCACCTGGAGGGCCATCAGCAAATATCGATAAAATTAATAACGTTAAAGAGACTGGTAATAACCAAAAAGAAATATTATTCATTCTTGGAAATGCCATATCGGGAGCACCTATCATTATAGGCACAAACCAATTACCAAAACCACCTATCATCGCAGGCATTACCATGAAGAAAATCATAATTAAGCCATGACCTGTTACTAAAACGTTATACAAATGATAATTTCCACCTAAGATGCCATCACCAGGATGCATTAATTCCATCCTCATTAAAACAGAAAATGCTGTTCCTATAACCCCAGCAACAATTGCAAATATTAAGTACATTGTGCCTATATCTTTGTGGTTAGTTGAATAAGCCCAACGTTTCCATCCTGTGGGTGTATGGTGATCGTCGTGAGATGCTGTTTGTGTATACATATTTATTTACTCGCTATTTTTAAATTATCGTTTTTAATTTCTTCTTTTGCAAATTTTACTCGAGCCTCTGATAACCATTCTTGATAATCATCCTCGCTTACAACTCTAACAGTAATTGGCATAAAGGCATGTTTAATTCCACAAAGTTCTGAGCACTGACCATAGTATGTTCCTTCTTTTTCTGCTTTGAACCATGTTTCATTAATTCTTCCAGGAACTGCATCTCTTTTGACCCCAAAAGATGGTAAAGCCCATGCGTGCAACACATCATTAGCTGTGATTAAAACTTTTATTACTTTATTTACTGGAACAACAACCTCATTATCAACAGCAAGTAATCTTGGTTGATCAGCTCTCAAATCTTTTTCTTCAATCATATAAGAGTCAAAGATTATGTTTTCGTCAGGATATTCGTATCCCCAGTACCACTGATATCCAATGGCTTTAATAGTCAAATCAGCTCTTGGTATTGTGTCTTGCTTATATAAAATTTTAAATGAAGGGACTGCCATTACTATTAAAATCAAACACGGAATTAAAGTCCATAAAATTTCAACTGTTACATTGTGAGTTCTTTTTGATGGATTTGGATTAGCTGAAGCTCTAAATCTTACACATGCATATAGCATTAAAAATAAAACAAAAACACTGATCGCAATTATGATTGGGAGCAAAAGATTATTATGAAAGTTAACAATATCTCTCATTCCATCTGATGCAGGGTTTTGAAATCCTAATTGCCAATCTTTTGGTTGATCAGCAAAGGCTTCTTGAGTGATAAAAAGACTTGAAAATATAAATAAAATTTTTTTCATTTTTAATAGCTATATAAAGCTCTTTTGTTAAAATTACACTTTAGTTTTCGCGACAATTTATCAATTAATCACATAATTTATGATTGAAATAGCAGAAATAACTGCAGTTTCTGATCTTAAAATATTCTCATTTATTTTAATAGACTGAACACCTTTAAAAGCAAGAATCTCCTCCCTTTCAGCTTCTGAAAAGTCACCCTCTGGGCCTACAATAATGCAAACTGGCTTGTCTGTGAGTTTTGATTTATCAATTTTATTATTATTGGTATTTAAATCTGTAAAAATTAAATCCATCAAATTTTTTTTTAAGAAGCCATTTAAATCTTGGGCATCTTCAATTGTTGGCACATTGATACGGTTTGATTGTTCACTTGCCTCAATTACAATTTTTTCTAAGCGCTCTTTATTAATTTTTCTAACCACTGTCCGGTCAAAAATAATTGGTAAAAATTTTGTTACACCAAGTTCTGTTGCTTTTTGGATCATAAAGTTTTGATAATTCGATTTAATAGGAGAAAATGCCAACCACAATTCTTTGGTATTTTCTTTTTGTCTAAGTTGCTTAATTGTTTTAAACTCAACAATATTTTTTGATATTCCTAATATTTTTGCCTCCCACTCTCCATTTTTATTAAATAAAGAAAAAACTTCATTTTCTTTAACTCTCATTACTTTAGTTAAATAATGCGATTGAGACTTATCCAATTTTTCAATCATCTCTGAAGATAGTGCTGCTGAAAAAAATAATCTTATATTACTCATTTGTGTTAAGTTAATTTATGAAAAATATTAAAGCAATAATTTTTGATGCTTATGGCACATTGTTTGACGTAAATTCTGCTGCGGAAAAATGTAAAGATCAAATTGGAGATAAATGGGAAGGTTTTGCAAACTTTTGGAGAACTACTCAACTAGAATACACTTGGCTTAGAAGTTTAATGAAAAGACATAAAGATTTTTGGAAAATTACAGAAGATAGTTTAAATAAATCAATGAAAGCTTTTAATATAGATCCTTCAATGAAAAATGAATTATTAGATTTATATAAAGTTCTCTCTCCTTTTAAAGAAGTGCCCGAAGTTTTAAAAACCCTCAAAGAAAAAAATTTTAAATTAGCGATCTTATCTAACGGAACCCCTGATCTATTAAACGAATTAGTCAAAAGTAATAATTTGGATAATATATTTGATGACCTTTTTTCAATTGAACAAGTGGGAATTTATAAACCAGATTCTAAAGTTTATGACATGCCAATTAATAAATACCGTATAGAAAAAAATGAAGTAGCCTTTTTAAGTGCGAATACTTGGGATGTTTCAGGTGGTGGAAATTATGGTTTCAATGCTATTTGGGTAAATAGAAATAAAAATATATTTGATAATCTAGATTACAAGCCCAATAATGAAGTTAAAGATTTAAGCGAACTTATAAATTTAGTTTAATTACCAAGACGAATTTGGTCCGTTCAAGAATTCAATTTCTTCTTTTGTAGATTCTCTTCCTAGAATTTTATTTCTATGAGGATATCTATTAAATCTTTTGATAGCTTTTGTGTGGTCTTTCCAAAATTTTTTTATATCAACCAAACCAGGATGGTCTTGAAGGTATAATTCCATAAAATGATACGCCATCTCATGATCAAACATTTCTTCACTGTGAATTAAAGGCAGTAGCATAAAAAACCTTTGGCTGTGGTCCATCTCTTTTAAAAAATCAGATTTGATTGCATAATGAACAATTAATCTTGTCTTTGAATCCTGTTCAAAAGCTCTCTTATGATCTCGAAACATATTTCTTGAAAATTGATCAAATAAGATAACTAATGCAAGACTTCCTAAAGCAGTGTCTTGCCAATCATCATATTCATTCAAGCTTGCTTTTTCATAGTCATTTAAAAATTTTTCTCGAATCAACTGATCAAACTTTTCATCTTTTTTAAATCGTTTTTCAGAAGGAGTTTCTTTGAACCAAAAATCAATAATTGCTTGAGCTCGTGGATTCATAATCTATACATAATAATCAAATTAATAAAAATAAAAAGAGGGGAACATGATCAAAGGACAAAGAGCAGGGGAAAGTGCAATAGCCGTAGATGTTGAAAAAGGAAAATCTTATTATTGGTGTAGTTGTGGTAAAAGTTCTAAACAACCATTCTGTGATAGCTCACATAAAGGAACTGACTTTAATCCAATAGTATATAAAGCTGAAGAAACAAAAAAAATGTTTTTTTGTGCCTGCAAACAAACAAACAATCCCCCATTTTGTGATGGATCACATAACAAAAAGTAACATTGAAAATTAAGATATAACAATTACTCTAGTAACACATGATAATCGAAATAGATAAAATTATAAACCCAATTCCAGCTTCAGATGGTGCTGGAGTAAAGTTAAAAAGAAGTATTGGAGTTGAACCAAATTACTTTGATCCTTTTCTAATGTTAGATGAATTTGGGTCAGAGAACAGCGAAGATTATATTGCTGGGTTTCCACCCCACCCTCATAGAGGAATTGAAACAGTTACTTATATGCTTGCAGGAGACTTTGAGCATAAAGATAGCACTGGCGGTGAAGGTAGAATGACCGCTGGTGATGTTCAGTGGATGAAAACAGGAAGTGGTATTATTCATTCAGAAATGCCTGCAATGAAAGAAGGTAAGCTTCATGGATTTCAATTATGGATCAATATGCCAGCTAAATTGAAAATGAGTAAACCAGAATATATTTATATTGATGCTGACAAGATGGCTGTTCATAAAGATGTTGAGAAACAAGTAAAAGTTATTGCCGGTAAATTTGAAAAAGCTGAGGGTCCTGTCAAAGGACATAATGTTGAACCAGTTTATTTTGATGTTGAGCTAAATAAAGATAAAGAATTTAAATTTAAATTACCCTCTACTCACAATTCATTTATTTATTTAATTAATGGAGAAATTGAAATTGGTGAAAAAAAACATGATAATGTGAAAGATAGTACTTTAATTCTATTAACAAAAGGTGAAGATATAACTGTAAAAGCTAAATCGAATGCTAAGTTTTTACTAATTTCTGGAAAACCAATTAATGAACAAATTGCTAGAGGTGGGCCTTTTGTAATGAATACAAAGGCTGAAATCTTGCAAGCTGTTCAAGATTATCATAATGATACATTTGTAAAATAAATTATGAAAGCTGTAGTAATTAGCAAAACTGGTGGACCAGAAGTTTTAGAAATTAAAGATATTCAACTTGAGGAGCCAAAATCTGGCGAGGTTTTGATAAAGAATGAAGCTATTGGTTTAAACTATATTGATACTTATCATAGATCTGGACTTTATCCTGTTGAACTTCCATCAAATATTGGAATGGAAGGCGCGGGTACAATAGAAAAAATTGGTCCTGATATCAAAGATTTTAAAGTTGGTGATAGAGTTGCTTACGCATCAATGCCAATTGGTTCATATTCAACACATAGAATTTTTCCAACAAAGAAATTAGTAAAAGTTCCTAGTGAGATTGAATTAGAAAATGTTGTAACTTTAATGACTAAAGGTTTTACTGTTTTCTACCTTCTTCACAAAACTTATCCTGTTAAATCGGGTGAAACTATTTTATTTCACGCAGCTGCTGGAGGTGTTGGGCAAATATTTTGCCAATGGGCAAAAAGTTTAGGATGTAAAGTAATTGGAACAGTTGGCTCAGATGAAAAAATTCAAATTGCGAAGAATAATGGTTGTGATCATGTAATTAATTACTCAAAAGAAAACTTTGCTGAAAAAGTAAAAGAGATAACTAATGGTGAGGGTGTTTCAGTTGTTTATGATGGTGTGGGTAAAAAAACATTTGATGGTTCAATTGAATGTTTAAAAGTGAGAGGGATGATGGTTTCATTTGGTAATGCATCTGGTCCTTTAGACCCTTGCAATGTAACAAAATCTTTAGCGCCAAAAGGTTTATATTTAACCCGACCAAGCATAGCCCACTACACTTCTAGCAGAGAAGAATTAGATGAGGCTGCAAAAAAAGTATTTGAAATGTTTATTACAAAAAAATTTACTTTAAATATTTTTAAGAAATATACTTTAGATGAAATTGTCAAAGCACATCAAGATTTAGAGGCTAGAAAAATTCTTGGCCCTGCAGTTATACTGCCCTAAGAAACATCAACATCCATATCAGACATGTGAAGCTTAAGAGCGTTTGTAGAAATATGTATTTCTCTTATAAAAAATAAAATAGAAATGATCATAGATAAACAACATGATCCAAAAATTACTCTTGCAATAAAGATTTCATTTAAATAAAGACCTAAAACTGTAAGCATATTAAATAGAAAGCCGAATACGGCAAACATAATTGTCCATCTTAGTAAAGTTATTCGCCCACTCAAGTTGATAAACTGTTTTTTCCACTCTGCTGGAATATGTTTTTCATAAACATGCTCATCATGTAATTCTCTAATTAATTTACTCAAGGAATGAAATCTATTACTATATACACTCATTAATAGGGGTATTGCTGGAAACATTAATGCAGTAACTGTGTAATCTATATTCATCGAATCAATTTGATTATCAATCTTGTGTTTGTTATTTACAAGTAAAATTTATGAACCAAATTTATCTTTTTATTGAATTAACAAGGTTAAAAAAACCAATTGGCTTTATGCTTTTATTTTGGCCTTGCGCTTGGGGTCTGACAATAGCTTATGATTTCGCTGGAGAGAAAATATCTTATTTGTTTTTTTTATTATTATTTTTTTTGGGTTCAGTTTTAATGAGATCCGCAGGCTGTATAGTTAACGATATTGCAGATAGAAAATTTGATAAAAAAGTTGCTAGAACAAAGAATAGACCTATAGCTAATGGGAGCATTTCTGTAATTAATGGATTTTTTTTAGCAGCAATATTATGTTTAATTGCTTTAGGAGTTTTATTACAATTCAATAATTTAACTATCTTATTAGCCTTGCTATCGATGCCTTTGGCATTTGCCTATCCTCTTATGAAGAGAATAACATATTGGCCACAATTATTTTTAGGGATTACATTTAATTATGGTTTAATACTTGGATGGACCGCTAGTAATGATCAAATAAATATTATTCCAATTATATTTTATTTTGGTGCAGTTTTTTGGACATTGGGCTATGACACAATTTATGGTTTTCAAGACATTAAAGACGATGAAATTATTGGACTAAAATCAACGTCAATTAAATTTAAAAATAATCCGTTCACATTTTTGACAACTTGTTACGTTCTTTTTTTATTAAGTCTTTTAATTATAGGTATTTTAAAAGAATTAAATGGCTTTTTTTACTTCCTATACGTGATAGTCGTCATACAAATGTTATATTTTCAACTTAGAAAACTTGATGTAAATAATAGTCTTAATTGTTTAAAAATATTCAAATCTAACAACTATGTAGGATTATTTGTTTTGCTTAGTTTAATATTGGGAAAAATATAAAAATTTATAAAGAAAATAATGAACGACTATCAAATCCTCAAAAGGTTATACAAAGACTATACTAAAAAATACGTAAAAAAAATTTTAATTTCTGTTTTTTTTACTGTACTTTTGGCTGGAAGCACTTCATCTGTTGCATACTTATTAGACCCAGCAATCAAAAAACTATTTATTGATCAAGAGAAAGGTTTAATTCTAATTATACCTGCATTAATAGTTTTGGCATTTGTTGTGAAGGGAGTGTCTCTTTATCTTGCTAAAGTTATAATGATTGGAGTTTCAGCTGATGTTACTAAAGATATACAGGTAGATTTATTTTCATCAATTTTAAACGCAGACACTAAATTAATTGAAACAAAACACTCCGGAATGTTTATTAGCAATTTATCTAATGATGTTGGTATGATTACAAACCTTGTAAGTACTGCAATTTTAAATTTGTTTAAGGATAGTCTCACATTAATTGGTTTATTGTGTGTAATGTTTTATCAAAATTGGAAATTATCTTTACTAGCAATAATAATGATTCCTATAGCCTCTATTGCGGCAAAAACATTGGGTAAAAGAATAGGTAAAGTTACAAATCAACAGATGCATCGGGCTGGTCTTTTAAATACTTACCTGATGGAAATACTAAAAAATCATAAACTCGCAAAAATCTTTCAAAGAGAAAATTATGAACAAAAAAAAGCGAATAAATTAATTGAAGATGTAAAAGAAACATCTAGAAAAATTAATGTAGTTTTTGTTAGAGCATCACCAATAATGGAAATCCTTACAGGTATTATGATTGCAGCGTTAATTTACTTATCAGCAATTTTAATTTCAAAAAATCAACTTGAAGTAAGTAACTTTTTTTCATTTTTGGCCGCTATGATGTTGGCTTATCAACCAGTAAGATCTCTGGCAACTTTAAATATTGCGATCCAACAAGGTATATCTGGTGCAAAAAGTGTTCTACCCATAATTGATAATGCTCCAGAAATTCAAGACAAAAAAAATGCTGATGATTTAGTAATTAAAGAGGCAACAATTAATTTTGAAAATGTAAGTTTTAATTATTCTGAACATGAGGAAAATATACTGAGATCAGTAAATTTAAATATTCCTGGAAAACAAATGACTGCCCTCGTTGGTCATAGTGGAGCAGGTAAATCAACTATATTAAATCTAATACCTAGATTTTATGATGTGAATTCTGGAGATATAAAAATCGATGATCAATCAATTTTTAATAAGACTCTTTTTTCCCTAAGAAGAAATATTTCTTTAGTTAGTCAAGATACAACACTTTTTGATGATACAATTTATAATAATATAATCTACGCTAATAAAAATGCTTCATACGAAGAGGTTAAAAAAGCTGCAGAACATTCCTATGCAAGTGAGTTTATTGAAAAACTACCAAATAAGTATGAAACATTAATTGGAGAAAATGGTGTTAGATTATCAGGAGGTGAAAAACAAAGATTATCTATAGCAAGAGCAATACTTAAAAAAAGTCCAATTATCTTGCTAGATGAAGCGACATCATCTTTAGATGCTGAAACAGAGAGTAAAATTCAAAAAGCAATAAGTTTTTTAACAAAAGGAAGAACAACAATAGTTATAGCTCACCGTCTTTCCACAATCTTAAATTCTGATCGAATATATGTGATTAACAAAGGTCAGGTAATAGCAAAAGGTAAGCATGAAGAATTGCTAATATCTTCGTCTGAATACAAAAATTTTTATGATAAACAGATTCAGAAGTAATTATGTTAATTATATATAGAATTTTTATAAATACAGTATTTCTAATTTTACCCATTATAATAATTGTAAGATTATTAAAAGGAAAAGAGGATTATAAAAGAGTTAAAGAAAAAATTGGTTTTAACTCTATTAAAAGAGGTACTGGAAATTTGCTATGGTTTCATGGTGCAAGTGTTGGGGAAATGAAAAGTATAATTCCATTAATTACAAAATTAGAAAAACAAAAAAATATACAAAAAATTTTAATTACCTCTAACACCATAAGCTCGGCTAAGATATTTAAAAATCTTAAACTAAAAAAAACAATTCATCAATTTTTTCCAATAGATACAAATTTTATTACAAAAAAATTTATCAACTATTGGTCCCCCTCAAAAGTTTTTTTTGTAGACTCTGAAATTTGGCCAAACATGATTATTAATATTAAAAAAAAAAAGATTCCTTTAATATTAATTAATGGAAGAATTACTAAAAAATCTTTTAGAAGATGGAATAGATTCAAAAATTTTTCAAAAGAAATATTTTCAAATTTTGATTTATGTTTAACATCAAATAAAGCATCAAAAAATTATCTAACTAAACTAAAAGCAAAAAATATAAATTATTTAGGAAATCTAAAATTTACAGAGTCCAAAAATAAAAAATCATATTTAAACGAAAAATTAAATAAGTTTTTAAATTCAAAAAATACTTGGTGTGCTTCGAGCACTCATGATAATGAAGAGATGATATGTGGTTTAGTTCATTTAAAATTAAAGAAAAAACTCAGAAACTTACTAACGATAATTATACCCAGACATATTGAAAGAAGTGATCAAATTAAAATTGATTTGGAGCAATTGGGGCTAAAAGTTTTTCTTCATAGCAATAAAAGAAAAATAGCTTCAAATTCAGACATATATTTAGTTAATGCATATGACCAAACAAAATTATTTTTTAATAAGTGTAGAAATGTATTTCTTGGTGGTTCTCTTATAAATCATGGGGGACAAAATCCTTTAGAAGCTGCTAGATATGGTTGTAATATTCTTCATGGTCCTAATGTTCAAAATTTTGATGAAATCTACCAATTTTTAAAAGAAAAGAATGTGTCAAACAAAGTAAAAAATATAAATGAATTTCATAAAGTTTTATCGAAATTATTAACGTCAAAATATCGTTATAGTAAAATAAAAACAAATATTAATATTTTGGGAGAAAATATTTTAAATAAAACATTAAAAAGAATTAATGCAGTTTAATGATTTTTAAAAAACCTTTATTTTGGGACTCGAAAAAACAAGGAATTTTCTCTACAATATTATTTCCTTTTACTATTTTAACAAACATCAATAATTTTTTATTATCTATATCGAATAAAAAAATTAATGATAAGATTTTTTCAATTTGTGTTGGAAATATTTATGTTGGGGGAACAGGAAAAACTCCTTTGGCTATAAAATTATACCAAATATTAAATAAAAATCATAAAGGGGTTGTAGTTGGTAAGAAATTTTATTTGTCTCATAATGATGAAATAAATCTACTTAAAAAAAAAGTTCATACACTTATAAAAAATAAGCGAAGTTTAATCATTCAAGAAGCAATAAAAAAAAATAAAAAAATAATAATTTTCGATGATGGTCTTCAAGACAAGGCGCTTAGATATGATTTGAATTTTGTGTGTTTTGATACCTTGAATTGGATAGGAAATGGAAATCTAATACCAGCTGGTCCCTTAAGAGAAAAAATTAATAGTTTAAAAAAATTTGATGCTGTTTTTTTAAAAAATATTTCAAAACCAAATAATAAAATAATTAGAGTAATAAAAAAAATTAATCCAAAGATCAAAATATTTAATACCAGATATAAAATTTTAAATTTAAATAATTTTAGTTTAAAAGATAAATATTTGATTTTTTCTGGAATAGGAAATCCAGATGGTTTTTTTGAAATACTAAAAATAAACAAGTTCTTAATTAAAGACCAGTTTATTTTTCCAGACCATTACAGCTATACTGAGAAAGATTTATTAAATATTATAGAAAGATCAAAAGAACTAAATACTAAGATAATCACAACAGAGAAAGATTTTATAAAAATACCAAAAAGATATCAAAAAAAGATTAAATGTCTTAAAGTCGATCTAGAAATTAATAACCAAAAAAAATTAATTAATTTTATAAATGAAAAAATTTAACTATTTCTTACAATTCTTTTTTATAATTGTACTTTTTTTTATTTTTAAATTATTAGGTTATAATTTTTCTACTAAACTTTCAGGTTATATCTTTTTATTAATTGGACCAATTTTTAGATCAAATAAGATTATATTAAAAAATTTAGATATAGCTTTTCCAAAAATTAATTCTAATGAAAAAAAATTAATGTTAAGAAAAATGTGGTTTAACTATGGACAAATATTTTCAGAATATATCTTTATTAAAAATTTTAGATATTCTGAAAATTTTTATAAAAAAATTTCAGCAACTAATAATAAAGTTTTAGAAAAAATAAGATCTGATAATGAGCCTGTGATATTTGTCTCTGGCCATTTTAGCAACTTCGAATTAATGGCACAGTATATTGAAAAAAGCGGTATTAACCTTGCAGCAGTCTATCGACCTCTTAATAACAATTTCTTAAATCCTTTAATGGAAAAAATTAGAATAAAATATATTTGCAAAAACCAGGTAAAAAAAGGAATATCTGGCACAAAGTCTCTACTCAAATTTTTTAAAGATAAAACATCAATTGCACTGATGATTGATCAAAGGGTTTCTGAAGGTATCAAGATTGATTTTTTCAATAAACCAGCTTTTACCACTACTATCCCGGCTCAGTTTGTGAAAAAATTTGGAGCTAAAATAGTGCCAATATATATTGAGCGAAATAAATTTAATGAGTTTAATCTTGTGATACATGACCCCTTAATTTTTAATAAATCAGATAGTATAGAAAGCATCACACACCAGCTTAATAAAGTCTTAGAAAAAATGATTAGTCAAAACCCCAATCAATGGATTTGGACACACGATAGATGGAAATGATATTTAATTATCAATTTCTCTTTTTTGTGAAGCTTCAACATAAGAATAATATGGTTCTTGTTTTTCTACATTCCAGTAATTTAATTTCTCTAAAGGAATTTTTTTTCCTGAAATGGAACATATAACATGATCACCTTCCTCTATTACCTCAAAATTATTTGGTAAAAATTTTATTTTAGCTAATTTTTTTAACATTTTTAGTTTATAAACATTTACATGAAAGTATTGGTTATTGGAAGTGGTGGAAGAGAGCATGCTATATGTTGGGCTTTGAATAAATCAAAGAAAGTTGATAAAATTTACTGCTCTCCAGGTAACGCAGGCACTGATAAAATCGCAATAAATGCTAATATAGATGTATTAAATTTCAGTAACTTAGAAAAATTTATAAAAAAAGAGAGAATTGACCTAGTAATTGTTGGACCTGAAAAACCATTAGTTAATGGAATTGTTGATTTTCTTGAAAAGAGGAAAATTAAAGTTTTTGGTCCTAATAAGTACTCATCACAATTAGAAGGGTCAAAAACGTTCACAAAGAAAATATGTGATAAATATAATATTCCTACAGCTAAATTTAAAATTATAAAAAATAAGAATAATCTATCAAAAATCTTAAAAACATTTTCATTACCAATGGTTGTTAAAGCTGATGGGCTTGCGGCTGGAAAAGGAGTTTATATTTGCTATCATGAAAAAGATCTTAGAATTGCAATTGATGAAATTTTTAAAGGTAAATTTGGATTAGCAAAAAAAGTACTGGTAGAAGAGTTTCTCGATGGTGAAGAAATGAGTTTTTTTATTATATCTGATGGAAAAACTTTTAAAGTTTTTGGAACAGCACAAGATCATAAAAAAGTTGGTGAGGGAGATATTGGACCAAACACTGGAGGCATGGGATCATATTCACCTTCAAGGTTAGAAAATAAAATTTTAGAAAAGAAAATATTGAAAAAAATTATTCGACCCACCTTAAAGGCTTTAAAAGATAAAAATAATAAATTCAAAGGTTTTTTATATGCTGGTCTAATGATTGTAAAAGGTGAGCCATACTTAATTGAATATAATGTGAGAATGGGTGACCCAGAATGCCAAACAATTTTACCAAGATTAAAAACAGATTTTTTTGAAATAATAAATTCTTGCATAAATAGTAATTTAGCAAAGATTAATATTAAATGGTCAGATAAAAAAAGTTTATGTATTGTGCTTTGTGCTAAAGGATATCCTGGAAATTATAAAAGTTTAGTTAATATTAAAAAATTAAAAAAAATATTGTTAAAAAAAAATGAGTTTATTTTCCATGCTGGCACAAAAATTAAAAGTTCAGATATAATATCTAATGGTGGAAGAGTGTTAAATTTTACAGCACTTTCTGAAAGTTTTAAGTTGAGTAGAGATAGTGCAATAAAATTGATTAAAAAATTAAATTGGAAAAATGGTTTCTTTAGAAAAGATATTGGATTTAGAGTTATTAATAAATGAGAATTATAGGTGGTAAATATAAGGGTAAAAAACTAACGCAACCTTTAGATAAAAAAACAAGGCCACTTAAAGATTTAGTAAAAGAATCTATTTTTAATATTATTCACCATTCAAACAAAATTAATATTCAAATAGAAAATTCTAAAGTTCTAGATCTATATGCTGGTTCAGGCTCCTTTGGAATAGAATGTATTTCTAGAAATGCTAAATTAGTTTATTTTTTTGAAAAACATTTAAATGCAATAAAAATTTTAAATCAAAATATTAATTCTTTAAAAGATAATTCTGATCATAAATTATTTGAGAAAGACTGTTTGGAATTTATTGCCTCAGATAATTTTACAATGAAAAATTTTAATATCATATTTCTAGACCCACCATTTAAAGAAGATACTTTGAATGAGATTCTTAATACAATATTGAAAAAAAATATCTTAAGCGATGAAGGTTTAATAATTATCCATAGACACATTAAAGAAAAAACTAAAATAATGGAAAAATTAGAAATTGTTGAGGATAGGAAATATGGAATTTCAAAAATTTTTTTTTGTAAAAAAACTTAAATTTTAACAAGTTTTTTTTTTGTTTCTTTTTTAATAAACTCAACAGCTGGTTGGTCAAAAGGATTAACGTTTATCATTTTTCCTAACAATATAGTCTCTAATATAAAAAAAGTGAAAAGCTCTCCCAAGATCTTTTCATTTCTATTTTCAATATGAAAACTCCTAAATGGAATTTTTTTTTTTTTAAAAACTTTTTGTGTGGCAACAAACTGCGAATAACAAATATCATTTAAGTTTTTATTTTTCAAAAAAAAATGACTATCTAAGATTTGAGTATTATTTATTTTTTGAGAATTTTTTTCTTTTACAAAAAAAAATGTAAAAAAATAATTTTTTGGTCCATCTAAATAATACTGCATTACACTATGGTTATCTTTTGGCATTGAAGAAATAATCGGTAATACTCCCTTGCCCTTTTTTCCAAGACTTTCTGCCACCAACTGCTGATACCATAAAAATAAATCATTGGAATCCTTATCATAATTCAAAATTACTGAATTCATATTTTTTTTTTCAATGTGACTCAGCATCATGGAAACATTTTCAATAACAAGATTTAAAAATTTATGATTAGAAACTAAATTATTTAATCTTCTTAATTTTTTTGGACTCAATTTCATTAATTCCGCAGGAAGCATACCAACTTCAGACAAAACTGAGTATCTTCCACCAATAAAATTGTTATGATGAATAATTTCGGCCTTAAGTTTCTTGGCAAATTTCATCAAATAATTATTTTTATTCTCTGTAATTAAAATATTTTTGGATTTTTTACTTAAATTATTTGAGTTGGCTATAGTCTCCAAAGTGTTACCAGATTTTGAAATTATCAAATTTAAATTTTTATTTAAATTTTTTTTATTTAATCGATGATGATACTCATCTATAAAATTAATCTTTACTTTTGATCGCATGAAACTGTTAATTGCTTTTGCACCAAGTATTGATCCACCCATTCCAATTAAATTAATCAACCGAAATTTTTTTAATTTTTTCAGTAATTTTTTTGTATAAGAGTCTTTGTAATCTTCACTTAGAGATAATATTATTTGATTTTTATCAGACAAAATACTTTTTAAAAATTGACCTATCTTATTTTTTTTGGAGGTTTTATTTTTTTTTTTTGTAAAATTTTTAATATTAAGATTATTAATTAACATCAAATTATTTGATTTTATCAAGAATTGATTTTTCTATAGAGCTATTATTATTTTGTTTTTTTTCAGACTCAGATTTATTGTTTTTTGACAGTGCTTCTTTTAAATTTAAAACTTCCTCATTATCTTCAGGCGCTTTTTGTCCATCAGGCAAAGGCAGTTTGCCATAATCTGGTGGTAATACAAGAGGACTTTTTTTTTCAACTAAAAATTCATCCACTTCAGTTTTTTTTAATTTAAAACCTCCACAAGAGGTCAAAATTAAAAAAATTAAAATTAAGTTAATATTTTTTGTCATTTTTTTTTAATACTTCTAAAACAATAAGTATAATAACACCGGTTGTAATAAATATATCAGCTACGTTAAATATAAACCAATGAAAATTATTGATATGAAAATCTATGAAATCTACAACTGAAGAATAATATATTCGATCAAAAATATTGCCTAATGATCCTCCTATTATTAGACAGAATCCCACTTTTTCAACATTATTTGACTTAATCATAAAATAACTCAAAATTAAGGTAATGATGATTATAATCGCGGTTAGTGAATTATAATATAAATCCTCCTGAAACGATAAAAGACCAAAAGCGATTCCGCTATTCCAAATCAAATTTAGTTTCAAAAAAGACGTAATAGGGATAGTTAACTCTCCTGAGGGATTTGAATAAATAACAATTAAGTATTTTGTTAACCGATCAATTAAAAATAAAATAAAGATTAATAATAAACTAAAAAAATTTTTTTTTATTAAGCTCATTTTATGCCATGTCTAACACATAAATCTGGGCTTATTTTCCAACATACTGGACATTTGACTCCCTTAGCTTTACTAGCTTCCGCCTCAACCATATCATTATCACCTTGTTTTACTATTGCTAATGAAGTTATGCATAATTCTGCAAAATCAATATCTTTAAACAAATTTATCTTATTATCATTTAATTTAATTTTTAATTCTGCCTCTAGACTTGATCCTATTAATTTTTCTGCTCTTTTTTTTTCAATTTGAAGATTGCATATGTTTCTTATTTCAATTAGTTCTTTCCATTTTAAAAACAACTTATCATTTTGAAAATTATTTGGATAATCGACAAAATTTTCTAAATGGATACTTTTTTTACTACCTACAATTTTATAAATCTCTTCAGTTGTAAAAGATAAAATTGGTGCAAACCATCTTAATAGTGAAGCCAAAATAACTTTTAATAACAATATTGTTGATTGTCTTTTTTTTGAGTCTTTAGGATCACAATACAGACAGTCTTTTCTAATATCGAAATAAAATGCTGAAAGATCAACCGTACAAAAATTTAATAATTCTTTATAAAGATTATGAAAATCATAATTTTTAAAATATTTTTTAAAATTTTCATTAAGTAAATAAATTTTATGGAGCATGAATTGTTCAAGTTCAGGTAAATTATTTATGTCTATCTTTTCTAGATCAACTTCTTCATTATTATCATTAATGTTTCCTAATAAATATCTAAATGTATTTCTGATTTTTCGATAAGACTCAGCATGTTGATCTAGAATAGAAAAATCTATTCTCAAATCTTCTGCATAATTTGACGATGCTACCCAAATTCTTAAAATATCAGCTCCATATTTTTTTAAAATATCTTCAGGCGCAATAACATTTCCCAAAGATTTAGACATTTTAAGGCCTTTTCCATCAACTACAAAACCATGGGAAAGTATAGACTCAAATGGTGCCCTTCCTCTTGTTCCACATGATTCTAAAAGTGATGAATGAAACCAGCCTCTATGTTGATCTGATCCTTCTAAATACATTGAAGCAGGCCATTTTAAATCTTCTCTTTTCTCTAAAACAAATGAATGTGTAGAGCCACTATCAAACCAAACCTCTACGATATCACTTAGTTTTTCATACTCTTCAACATTGTATTTATCTCCTAAAAATCTTTGAGGATTGTCTGAAAACCAACAATCAGAACCTTCTTTTTCATAAATTGAGGCTATATTTTCAATTACTTCATCATCCACTAAAATTTCTTTTGTTTTCTTATTAACAAAAATTGGAAGCGGAACACCCCAAACTCTTTGTCTTGAAACACACCAGTCAGGTCTAGTCTCAATCATTGATTTTAACCTTTCTTTTCCTTTGCTTGGATAAAAAGACGTTTTATCAATTGCTTTTAAAGCTTTATCTCTTAATTGATGGCTTTCCATTGAAATGAACCACTGCGGAGTTGCTCTATGCACAAGAGGAGCTTTGGATCTCCATGAATGTGGATAAGAATGAACTAATTCACCATTAGATAACAAATTTTTTTGCTCTTTAAGTTTTTCGATTACAATCGGATTTGCTTTAAATATATGTATTCCATTAAATAATTTTACATTGTCTGTATATTTTCCATCTCCGTCAACAGTTTCAATTGCTTTAATTCCATTATTTATGCATAAATTAAAATCATCAGGTCCATGGCTTGGAGCACAATGTACTATTCCTGTTCCTTGTTCAGTAGTAACAAATCTTGCATGAAGCATTGGGATATCGAATTCGTATCCAAGATTTAAAAAAGGATGATTACAAATCGTATTTTTAAATTTTTTCCCTTTAAATGTGTGAAGCTTTTTATAATCTTTTATCTCACACTCTTTAACAACAGAATCTACTAAGGCTTCTGCAATAACTATTTTTCTATTTTTAAAACTACCGTCGTCATTCAATTCTAACACTGCGTAATCAAGAGACTCATTATATGCTAGAGCCTTATTTGCTGGAATGGTCCATGGTGTTGTTGTCCAAATTACAATTTCACAGCCTTTTAGCTCTTTATAATCAGAGGACTTTACTTGAAAGGATGCATAAATCGTATCAGATTTGTGATCTTGATATTCTACTTCAGCGTCTGCAAGAGCAGTTTTTTCAACTGTTGACCATAAAACTGGTTTAAAACCTTTGTATAAACTTCCCTCTTTTAAGAATTTTCCTAGTTCCCTTACAATTTGAGCTTCAGCATCAAAGCTCATCGTAGAGTAATAATTCTCCCAGTCTCCAATAACACCCAAACGTTTAAATTGAGATTTGTGAATTTCAATCCATTTTTCTGCAAATGTTCTACACTCTTTTCTAAATTCAACTATTGGAACATCATTTTTATTTTTTTTATTTTTTTTATATTGTTCCTCAATTTTCCACTCTATAGGTAAACCATGACAGTCCCAGCCAGGAACATAAATACTATCTTTACCATCCATTTGGTGGAACTTTACAATTATATCTTTCAAAATTTTATTAAGAGCAGTGCCCATATGTATATTACCATTCGCATAAGGTGGGCCATCATGAAGAATAAATTTTTCTTTTCCTTTATTGTTGTTTCTTAATTCATCATAAAGATTAATTTGTTTCCAATATTCTAAAATTTCAGGCTCTCTTATTGGTAAGTTTGCCTTCATAGAAAAAGCTGTTTTAGGAAGATTTATTTGTGATTTGGTCATTAATTTTTTTTTGCAATATTTAAATCAGATTTAATTTGGACTCTTAGTTGATTAACATTTTTAAATTTTTTTTCTTTTCTAATAAACTTTAAAAACTCTACTGATAAAAGTTTATTATACAGATTTCCAGAAAAATTAAATAAATGAACTTCTAACAGGATTTTTTTTTGATTAAATGTAGGTCTATATCCAAGATTTGCAATTCCTTTAAGATATTTAGGATTATTTTTTCTTGAGACTTTAACAGCATAAACACCTGGTTTTGCCAAAACATAATTTTTAATATCTATATTACATGTTGGAAAGCCAATTTTTTTTCCAACTTGTCTTCCCTTTTTTACAATTCCTTCTATCTCCCAATTTCTATTCAAAAGTTTATTAGCTTTCTGTAAAAATCCATTTTCTAAAAGTTTTCTAATTAAAGATGACGATACAATTTTTTTATTTTTGATTAATGGTTTTGGTTTAATAACTTTGTAATTAAAGATTTTTTCATTTTTTATTAGTAAATTGACATTTCCCTCTCTTTTATTTCCAAATTTAAAATTATTACTTACAAAAATGAATTTAGAATTTAATTTTTTACTTAAGATTTCTTTTATAAACTTAATAGGTTTTGTTTTAGAAAAGTTTTTATCAAATTTTTTTGTGATTACAAAATCAACTTTTAAAGTGCTAAGTAATTTAATTTTTTGATGAATATTTAAAAGTCTAAAATTTTTTAAATTTTTGTTAAAAAACATTTTGGGCATTGGGTTAAAATTAATAACACCAATTTTTAAATTATATTTTCTTTTATATGATTGTGCTAGTTTAAATAATTTTTGATGGCCGAGATGCAAGCCATCAAAGTTGCCAATTAAAATAATCGAACCTCTGTATTTTTTTTCTATGTTAAAGTTGTAATAATGTTTTACCATTTTAAATCAGACTGAATAAAGTTAACTATTGTTTCGTACTCTTTAGCAACTTGTTTAATGCCTTTGTGCTTAATTTCTTCTTTGTGAATTCCATTTGATATTAATAAAGAATCATAATTTAAAAGATTTGCACCTTTAATATCTGTGTTTAGATTATCACCAATAGCTAATATTTTTTTATTACTGTTATCAATCGATTGATTATAAACCTCAGGGTGAGGTTTTCCAAAATATACTACCTCTCCACCCATTTTTTCAAAAACCATAGCAACAGAACCTGCACAAAGCTCTCTTTTATTTCCACGATCAACAATTAAATCTGGATTTGTACATATCATTTTTTTATTAATGTGATTTTCAAATAAATTTTTATAATAAATTAAGTCTTTGTCAAAATTATCAAACAATCCAGTACACAATAAATATTCGCTATCTTTAATATTTTCACTTTTATAATTTTTGAACAAATAAAACAAATCAAAATCCCTTGGTGGACCTATATGATAAAATTTTTTTGTTAAAAAATTTTTTTTTAGATAATTTAATGCTGCTTCACCTGATGTAAATACATTGTCTCTTAGTTCTTGATCCATGCCCATTTTTTGTAAAAAATTTCTGACGTTTTTATTTGGCCTTGGTGCATTTGTCAGAAGCACAAAAGTTTTGTTTTTCTTTAAAAGTTCTTTAAGAACAATTATTGCCTGTTCATGTAATTTGATCCCATTATGAATAACACCCCACAAGTCTATATAAAAAAGATCATAATTATCAGCTATTGACTGAAGACCATTAAAATCTAAATTTTTAGTCATATTTTAAGGTATAAACCATAAAAACCTGAATTTACTAGGAATATTAATATTCTTGAGTGTTTCTGATCTTGAAATAGACGCCGAAATATCTATATGAAGCTCATATTTACAAAGATTTATTAAGGAGAATTTATGAAGTTTAAACCGTTACACGATAGAGTTTTAATCGAAGTTTTAGATGGCAGTGAGAAAACTGCTGGAGGAATTATCATCCCCGATACAGCACAGGAAAAACCTCAAGAAGGTAAAGTTGTTGCAGTAGGTGGTGGAGCGAAAACTGAAGATGGAAAAATAATTCCAATGGACGTTAAAGTGGGTGATAAAGTTTTATTTGGCAAATGGTCAGGAACTGAAGTCAAAATAAATGGTAAAGAATATAGCATAATGAAAGAGTCAGACATTATGGGTATTTCTAGTAAATAATTATATTTAAAAGGAGAATAAATAATGGCAAAAGTTATTAAATTTGATGCTGAAGCAAGAGCAGCAATGATGAGAGGTGTAAATATTTTAGCTGATACTGTAAAAGTTACATTAGGTCCAAAAGGTAGAAATGTCGTTATGGACAAATCTTATGGTGCTCCAAGAATAACCAAAGATGGTGTTTCAGTAGCTAAAGAAATTGACCTTGAAGATAAATTTGAAAACATGGGTGCTCAAATGGTCAAAGAGGTTGCTAGTAAGACAAATGATGAGGCTGGTGATGGTACAACGACAGCAACTATTTTAGCTCAAGCAATAGTTACAGAGGGAGTAAAATATGTAACAGCTGGTATGAATCCAATGGATGTAAAACGTGGGATTGATGCAGCTGTTGAAGTTGTAAAAGAAAACCTTGTTTCTTCTGCTAAGAAAGTAAAAGACAGTGATGAGATTGCACAAGTTGGAACTATTTCTGCAAATGGTGATAAAGAAATTGGAACTATGATTTCTAAAGCGATGCAAAAAGTTGGTAATGAAGGTGTGATCACTGTTGAAGAAAATAAAGGAATTGAAACTGAGTTAGATGTTGTTGAGGGTATGCAGTTTGATAGAGGTTATCTCTCTCCATACTTTATCACTAATAGTGATAAAATGACTACTGAGTTGGAGAATCCTTTTATTCTTTTACATGAAAAAAAATTAACTAATTTACAGCCAATGGTTCCTCTTTTAGAGGCTGTTGTTCAAGCTGGGAGACCACTAATGATTATCTCTGAAGATGTTGAAGGTGAAGCTCTTGCTACACTTGTTGTCAACAAACTTAGAGGGGGATTAAAAGTAGTTGCTGTTAAAGCTCCAGGATTCGGTGACAGAAGAAAAGCAATGCTAGAAGATATAGCTATCCTAACAGGTGGTCAGGTTATTTCTGAGGACTTAGGTATTAAACTTGAAAATGTCAAACTTGAAGATCTTGGTTCTTGTAA
>CACECY010000006.1 GCA_902558205.1 uncultured Pelagibacteraceae bacterium
TTCCACCAAAAATAAAGTTTTGTACTTTTTTGGCAAGTCCAGTAGCTAAATCTGCATCTACAATTAATCCACATAAACTTATATCATTTGCTGCCGGATAATTCTTTTTAGAATTCATCTTAAGAAATTTTTTAATAAATATCTCTTTATTATAGCCCATGACAGAATTATAATTTCCTGACATTCCAGCATCCGTTTGGTATGCGGTACCTTTTTCTAAGATTCTTCCATCATTAGTAGGAACATGTGTGTGAGTACCAACAACTAAAGTTGCCTTACCATCAAAAAAATGACCCATGGCCATTTTCTCGGTATTTATTTCAGCATGAAAATCTAAAACTAAAAAATCATAATCTTTTTTTAAAGAATATTTTTTTAAAAATTTATTTGCTACCTTAAATACATTTTCACATTTTTTCATAAATATATTTCCCATCAAATTTAAAACTCCAATTTTAAATCCATTATTTAATTTAAATACATTAAATCCTTTTCCTGGTATTGGTGAAAAAGAATTATACGGTCTTAATAATCTGTTTTCTTTTTTAATATAAGTTAAAGTTTCTTTTTGTTCCCAGATATGATTTCCAGAAGTAATAACGTTAACACCACAATTGAAAAGACTATCTGCTATTTTACCTGTAATACCTAATCCATTTTCTGCAGCATTTTCCCCATTAACTATAACAAAATCAATTTTTTTTTTTTTAATTTGTTGTGGCAGATATTTAATTATTGCATTACATCCTGCTAAACCTATTACATCACCTAAAAAAAGTATTCTCATAATTTATGAATAAATTTATAAATATTTACGCTAATTTTTATTATTGAACAAAGTAAAAATAAAAATCATTTAATTAATTTTCTAACTTTCTTTAAATCACTTTTAGTATCAACCGCTATGGATTTATTTGACATTTTTATCATTTTTACTTCATGTCCAATTTCTACAAATCTGTTTAATTCCAAATCTTCAATTTTTTCTAATGGTGTCTTTTTTTTTAAATTTGAAAAAATTTTTAACGAATTATATGGAAATGAGTAAATGCAAACCTGACGCCAAGCTTTTATAAACGAATTTTTTTTGTTTGTAGGTATAGGTGCCCTCGACATAAATATTAAATTTCCATTATTTCTAAATATTACCTTAGGAATGTGTGGTGAATAAAACATATTTTTATTTTTAATTTCAGTAAAGCCATTAATTACTAATTTTGGATATTTTTTAGCTACACTAATTATCCTCTTTATATCTGCTGGATTACAAATTGGTTCATCACCTTGAACATTTATATAGAATTTTTTTTTTACTTTTTTAGCCACCTCTGCAACTCTATCTGTTCCAGTTAGACACTTGTTTGATGTCATCATTGTATTGATATTATTTTTTTTACATAGATTGAAAATTCTTTTATCATCTGTTGCTACTAAAATTTTTGATGGATCGACAACTTTTTTACACTGATTATATGTTCTAATAATCATAGGTATACCTTTAATTTGTATTAAAGGTTTGCCAAGAAGTCTTTTTGATTTATATCTTGCAGGGATCACTATTATAAAATCTGACATCTCAAATTTTCATTGTTTTAATCTTATAATTTGTTGGTGTTAATGAGATAATTGTTCTTGATTTTTTTTCTAATTTATAATTTTGCAATACATCATCCATTTCAAATTTTTGTTTACTATTTTTATCATAACCATCTAAGCCAGCAAAAAAAATCTTTTTACATTCTCCACTTGTGCAAATACCTAGAGCATAAGTAATCGCTAGAGAATTAGGCAAAACAGCATAATTTTGTTCGAATTTAAAACTATTATTTTTTACCTGTAATCCAAAGTTAAGAATTTTTTTTGAATTAATTCTAGACTTAATATTCTTAGAAAAACTAGAAAATGGCATAATCAAATATTTATTAGATTTTTTATACTTATCTATATGAGATAATAAACTTAAAGTATGACACATTACATTGGCATAAACATATTTTTTAGGAATTGGATTAATAGCATTTAAAACTAAAACAATTGGTTTGTTTTTCTTAATAAATTTTATAATTTTTGACCTATATTTAGAGGTAGAGTTACCAGGCCCAAATATTAAGACATTTTGATTTTTAATAACTTGATTAGGATACCAATTACCCTTATTAATTTTTCTATAATAATTTTTACCAAGAGAAATTAGTTCTTTACTAAATTTTCTTCCCCCTACGGTACTCAAATATTTCAAATTGGTATATATTTGCTCATACTCAAATCTATTATCACTAAGCATTTCCTGTACGAATGTAGGATGAATTGAATTTAAACCAGCATAATAGTAAAAGGGATTTGATCCCCATTTATGCTTTTCTTTAAGAGGATCAAAATAATTTTTTATTAAATTGAGTAAATCAGTCAGGTATTCTTTTTTTCTATTTAATTCTAAAATCAAATATTCAGTTTTAGTATTGCCTGGTCCTCTTCCCATTCCAGTAACTGTACAATCAATCCAATTAACAGAATTTTTAATTGCTGTATTTGAATTCTCTAATGCTTTTCCCATATTGTCATGAGTATGAATTCCAGTTGATTTTTTCCATAACGATTTTATCTGTTGAATAATTTTTTTGGTTTTCAAAGTATCAAGGCTACCCATGCTATCAGCAAAATATAATATATCGGCTTTGGTTTTCTTTATTTCTTTAACTGCTTTTTTAATTTCATTAGGAGATAGTTCAGGAATCTGCATTATATTTACACCAACTTTATATCCTGATTTTTTTAACCAATTAATTAATGGTAGAATTTCTTTAATTTCATGATGATGACATGCTAATCTGACTAACGAAATAACTGAGTTTTTTTTTGCTTTAAAGTTTTTTTTAGCTAAATCAATTATATTTTTTTGTCCGATAAAATCTGCAGCATTAACCATAACACCAATTTTTAAATTTTTCGGTATCTTTAAGCTTCTTAAAAAACTTTCTTCCGAATAGGCACATGGTCCTTTGGATTTTATTTTGTCTAAAAATCTGAAACCTATTTCAACATAATCAATTTTTATCAAATCCATAACTCTAAGATATTCATTGATTAACTCTTTCGTGAAAAACCAGTTATTATAATAGCCTCCGTCACGTAAAGTACAATCCAACAGATTAATTTTGTTGTTTTTCATTTAATTTATCATTTCCATTAATCTTTATTTAACATCTTTTTCATTTTAAAAAATTATTTTTATATCTGGTGATCTTTTAGAATTGGGAAAATCTAAACCATTAATAGGATATTCACGTGAATTTTCAATTTTCTTTATTAATTGATTTGAACTAGAAATTGTTAACTCTAGAGCTTCTGGAAATTGACCTTGTTTTTTCACGGAATAATTATTTGCATGAATATGAACTAATTTAAGCTCATCTTCTATTGCCTTCAAGAATTTCTGAATTTTTTCTAAATTTGAAGTTACCTCATGAAATTCAATGACAATTCCTTGTATTTTTTTTTTGATTGAAACAATTTGATCTAAAATTTCATATTCTGAACCTTCAATATCAATCTTTAAGAATACTTTGTGGTTGTCTTTTATTTCGTTAAGATTAATTTCATCAATATTAATTGAGTTTTTTTCATTTCCAACTTTCTTCAGAAAAAATTGATTTTTCTTATTTTTTTTAAAAAAAAGGACAAAATCAACAAATTGAAACATTTTGTAAAGTTTTCTTGGTTTAAAAATTTTTAATTTTAAAAATTTTAATAAATCTTTTTTAAATCTGTTTATCCAATATTTTAAATCAATAGAGTCATCATAGGCTAAAATTTTAGCATTAGAAATTTTAGAAAAATCTTTTTCAAAATCCCAATTATCACTAATTCCCATGGATATTAATATTTCTGAATCTTTAATATTTAATAATGGAACAACATATCCACCATCATCCAATGATCCTACTCTGACTAACTCATCTTTACTTACATAGTGTGGCTTTAAAAAATTAGGAAATCTTATTTTCATCCTTTATTATCTTTGAGTGCATTTCTTAGAAATTTATCATCTAAATTACAATCTACATAACCTTGTTTAACTATATTCAAATATCTTTCTGTTGGAAATCTGAATAAAGTTTTCTTCACCATTGTGTATGTCATGATTTTGTTTTTTTGATAGGTAAAATAAAATTTTTTATACAAAATTGGAAAGTCTTCATAAACATCAAGTTTTTTTTCATCACTCTTTGAGATTTCAAACAGACCACCCGGAACTATAGAGCCCTTTTTATATTCAATATCAGCAGCTCTGTATTTGCTTCTAAATGTTAAAACAAAATCTTTTAAATTTATTTTTTTTAAAAAAATACTATCCTTACATCTTCTTTTCATTTGAAAATGATTAAGATTACTTCCGTAAGCAAAATAAAGCATTTATCTTTCGACTATTTCAATCTTTTTTTCTTTTACAAATTTTAAAATTTGAGAGTTACATTGATCAATTTTAGATTGATCCTCAGATCTTACAACAATTGAAACACCTAATTTACCAGCATGAAAAAAAGGATAGCTACCAATTTCTACCTCACTATTATCATCTTGTACTCTGGTCAAAGAACTGGCTATTTCACTTTCAACGGTTCTAAGACTTATAGTTAAACTCTTAATTGGTTGCCCACCAATAATTTTATTTTTTATTCCCCCCAACATAGATTTTAAAATTGAAGGAACTCCTGGTAAACAAAAAACATTTTCAATATTAAATCCAGGTGCTCCACTTGTTGGATTCAAAATCAAATCTGCTTTGCTTGGCATCCAGGTCATTTTTTGTCTTCCTTCATTAAATTCTCCTGGCTTATAATAAGCTTCAAGAATTTTAAATGCCTCTTCATGTATCTCATATTTTAAGCCAAAAGCTTTTGAAATAGACTCTGCTGTAATATCATCATGTGTTGGTCCTATTCCACCTGTCGTAAAAACATAATTATAATTTTTTCTAAATAAATTAACAGTCTCTATAATTATTTTTTCAATATCAGGAATTATTCTAACCTCTTCAACCTTTACACCAATAGAATTTAGCCATATAGCTAAAGTTGATGTGTTTGTATCTTGGGTTCTGCCTGAAAGAATTTCATTCCCAATGATTAGAATTGCGGCATTAACTTTTATGTTTTTATTCACATAAAATGTATAATCTATAGATGGAATTTTCCAAGCCTCTAGTAAAAGGTAAATTAATCAAAAGATACAAACGTTTTTTTACTGATATAAAAATTGATAAGAAAATAGTAACAGCACATTGCCCAAATACAGGTTCAATGAAAGGTTTGCTGGATGAAGGAAATGAGGTTTATTTGCTTCCTAATAATGACCCTAAAAGAAAACTTAAATATGGGCTGGAAATAATAAAAACAAAAAAAAATCTAGTGGGTGTAAATACCCATATGGCTAATAAAATTACATATCATGCATTAAAAAATAATCTAATTAAAGAACTTAAAAACAACGACAAAATTAAACCAGAAGTTTTTTTTAATAAAGAAACAAGATTTGATTTCTTGATAGAAAAGAATAAACAAAAAATATTTTTAGAGGTTAAAAATGTTACTCTTTTCAGAGATAAAGATACTGCTGAATTTCCTGATGCTGTAACTGAACGTGGCTCAAAACATTTAAGTGCCCTTATTGATGCCATAAAAAAAGGATATAAGAGTTATTTGTTATTTTTAGTTCAAATTGAAAATATGGAAAAATTTAAAATAGCTAGAGATATTGATATTAATTATTACAACAATTATTTATTGGCAAAAAAAGCAGGTGTTAACTTCTTAGCCTATAGATGTGGTATAAGTTCTAAAAAAATATATATAGAAAAAAAACTTAAAATTATTGATGTCTGATTATAAAGAAAAATTTGAAAAAATGAGAATTGCTGGAAAGTTGGCCGCTCAAACTTTGGATATGTTAACTGATAATATTAAAGAAGGAATTTCAACTGATTATATTGATAAGTTAGGTTATGAATTTATAAGAGATAATGGAGGATACTCAGCTCCACTTTATTACAGAGGTTTTACAAAATCCTTATGTACATCTTTAAACCATGTGATTTGTCATGGAATTCCATCTGATAGAATTTTAAGAAGTGGTGACGCAATTAATGTGGATGTTACAGCAATAGTAAATGAACACTACGGTGACACAAGTAGAATGTTTTCTATTGGAGAAACTTCAGTAAAATTAAATAATCTTATTGATACAACTTATGAGTCTATGATGAGAGCTATAAAAATACTTAAACCTGGAATAAAACTTGGTGACATTGGTTATGAAATTCAATCATTTGTTGAAGAAAAAGGTTTTTCTGTTGTTAGAGATTTTTGTGGACACGGTATAAGCACAACATTTCATGAGCCGCCAAATATCCTTCATTATGGGAAAAAAAATACTGGAATGGATATAAAGCCAGGAATGACTTTTACAATTGAACCCATGATTAATGCAGGAAAATTTCAAGTTAAAATGTTAAATGATGGTTGGACAGCAGTTACAAAAGACAAATCTTTATCAGCACAATTCGAGCATACATTGGGAATTACTGAAAATGGTTATGAAATATTCACAGAATCTGCTAAAGGTTTAACTAAGCCCCCATACTTATAATTAATGATTAAAAGATACTCTCGAAAAGAACTTACTGATATTTGGTCAGAGGAAAATAAATACAAAATCTGGTTAAGTGTTGAAGTTGCTGCAGCCGAAGCTATGGAAAAGCTCAATCAAATTCCTAAAGGTGTTGCTTCGACTGTTAAAAAAAAAGCAAGAATAAATGTGAAAAGAATTCATCAAATAGAAGCTGATGTAAAACATGATGTAATTGCTTTTTTAACTTCTGTTACTGAAAAAGCTGGAATTAAAGCAAGATACTTACATCAAGGAATGACATCCTCTGATGTATTGGACACAAGTTTTAACATTCAATTAATTCAATCAGGTAAAATCATCCTTAAAGATATTGACCAAATTCTCAAAGTTTTAAAAAAACAAGCTAAGAAATATAAATTTACTCCATGCATGGGGAGAAGTCATGGTATTCACGCAGAGCCTGTTACATTTGGTTTAAAATTAGCATCGTTTTATGAAGAATTTAAAAGAAATCGAACAAGACTTTTAAATGCTATTGATGAAGTTTCTACATGTGCTATTTCAGGTGCTGTTGGAACCTTTGCAAATATAAACCCAAATGTTGAAAAACATGTTGCAAAAAAACTAGGACTTAAGGTAGAACCCATATCAACACAAGTTATTCCAAGAGACAGACATGCATTTTATTTTTCAATTCTAGGTATTATTGCAGGATCAATTGAGAGAGTTGCTACAGAAATTAGACATTTGCAAAGAACTGAAGTGTATGAACTTCAAGAATTCTTTTCAAAAAAACAAAAAGGTTCATCAGCAATGCCTCATAAAAAAAATCCCATTTTAAGTGAAAACTTAACTGGCCTAGCAAGAATGGTGCGAAGTGCTGTTATGCCAGCTCTAGAAAATATAGCTTTATGGCATGAAAGAGACATCTCACATTCAAGTGTTGAGAGAAATATTGGACCAGATGCAAATATTACAACTGATTTTGCATTAGTAAGACTTACTAATATTTTAGATAATATGATTGTATATCCAAAAAAAATGTTGGAAAATTTAAATTTAACCAAAGGGTTAATTTTTTCTCAGGAGCTAATGCTAGAACTTACAAAATCTGGATTAAGTAGAGAAAAATCTTACAAAATGGTACAAACTTATGCAAAAAAATGTTTTGCTGAAGACCTAAATTTGTTTGATGTAGTATTAAAAGATAAATTTATAATGAGTAGAATTACCACAAAAAGGCTTAAAGAAATTTTTAGTTATAATAAACATTTTAAAAATGTAAATTTGATATTTAAAAGAGTAATCAAATAATGAAAAAAGGTAAAAAACTATACGAAGGAAAAGCTAAAATTATTTATGCAACTAATGAAAAAGATTTAGTTATCCAGTATTTTAAAGATGATGCTACTGCATTCAACAATCAAAAAAAATCTATTATTGAAGGAAAAGGTGTTTTAAATAATAGAATATCAGAACATATTCTCTCTAACCTTTCTCAAATTGGGATTAAAAATCATTTAGTAAAAAGACTTAATATGAGAGAACAAATCATTAAGTTAGTTGAAATTATTCCAGTTGAATTTATTGTAAGAAACGTTGCAACTGGATCTATTACCAAAAGATTAGGAATTGAAGATGGAACAATTTTAAAAGAACCACTTATTGAATATTGCTTAAAAAATGACAAATTAGGAGATCCATTAATAGCAGAAGAGCATATTTTAGCTTTTGATTGGGCTTCAAAAAAAGAAATTGAAAAAGTAAAAAAAATGATTTTAAGGATAAATGATTTTATGATTGGTATGTTTAGAGGTGTTGGTATTAAACTTATTGATTTTAAATTAGAATTTGGCAGACTTAAAGTGAACGGTAAAGACGAGGTTATACTAGCTGATGAAATAAGCCCTGATACCTGTAGACTTTGGGACAGTATTACTGACAAAAAATTAGATAAAGATAGATTTAGAAAAAATTTAGGTGATCTTATCCCTGCATATACAGAAGTTGCTAAAAGACTTGGTATACTTCACGAACAATCAAATGTTTCAGCAGTAAATATTACAAAATTATCATCTGTTAAAAAGAACCGTAAATGAAAATTTCAGTAATAATTACTCTTAAAAAAGATGTTCTAGATCCTCAGGGTAAAGTTATTCATCAAACTTTGGATGGAATGGGTTTTAATGATATTAACGAAGTAAGACAAGGAAAGTATTTTGAAATAGATTCAAAAGAAAATGATCCAAAGAAAGCCAAAGATAAAGTTGAAGATATGTGCAAAAAACTTTTGACTAATCTTGTTATTGAGAATTATAAAATTATTGATGTACAATAATTAATGAAATCGTCTGTCATTACATTTCCTGGTTCTAATTGTGATAGAGATATGGATGTAGCACTTAATAAATTTGGTTTTAAAAATAAAATGGTTTGGCACAATGATGCTGAACTTCCAAAAAGTGATTTGGTAGTTTTGCCTGGTGGATTTTCATATGGAGATTATTTGAGATGTGGAAGTATGGCTTCAAAGTCTAAAATAATGAAATCTGTTATTAATTTTGCAAATTCAGGTGGAATGGTTATGGGTATTTGTAATGGCTTTCAAATTTTAGTTGAAACAGGCTTAGTTCCAGGTGTTTTGCTTAGAAATAAATATTTAGAATTTATATGTAAAAATGTTTTTGTGAAAATTAATAATAAAAACAATACTTACTTTAAAAATCTAGATAGTGAAGTTTTAGAATTTCACATAGCACATAATGAGGGAAATTATTTTTGTACTAAAGATCAGTTAAAAGAGATAGATGATAATGAACAAGTTGCAATAAATTATTGTGATGTAAACGGTAAAACAGAAGATCAATTTAATCCTAATGGGTCCATTAAAAATATCGCTGGTATTTTTAATAAAGAAAAAAATGTTCTAGGTATGATGCCACATCCTGAAAGAATGATAGACAAGTCCCTATCAGGAGAAGATGGATCTCTTTTCTTTAATAATCTAATTAATAATTTAAAATGATCGTAAATGAACAAGTAGCTATAGATCATGGACTTAAAAAGGATGAATATGTAAAAATTTGTGATCTTCTTAAAAGATCTCCAAATATTACTGAGCTAGGTATTTTTTCAGCAATGTGGAATGAGCATTGTTCTTACAAATCATCAAGACTTCATTTAAAAAAACTTCCAACGAAAGGGAAACAAGTAATCCAAGGACCAGGAGAAAATGCTGGTGTTGTTGATATTGGTGATAACGATGCAATTGTATTTAAAATTGAAAGTCACAATCATCCATCATTTATTGAACCTTACCAAGGAGCCGCGACAGGAGTTGGTGGCATTATGAGAGATGTATTTACAATGGGAGCACGTCCTATTGCTAATTTAAATTCTATTCATTTTGGCTCACCTCAACACAAGAAAACAAAAAATTTACTTAGAGGTGTTGTTCATGGTATTGGTGGATACGGTAACTGCATGGGAGTTCCAACTATAGCTGGGCAAACAAGCTTTGATAGCTCGTATAATGGTAATATTTTAGTTAACGCTATGACTTTAGGTTTGGTAAAAAAAGATAAGATTTTTTACTCAAAAGCTGCAGGCCTTAATAAGCCTGTTATTTATGTTGGTTCAAAAACTGGTCGTGATGGGATTCATGGTGCTAGCATGGCCTCAGCTAGTTTTGATGAAAAAATAGAAGAAAAAAAACCAACTGTTCAAGTTGGAGATCCATTTACTGAAAAATTATTACTTGAGGCTTGTTTAGAATTAATGGCAGGAGACTCAATTATAGCTATTCAAGACATGGGTGCTGCCGGACTAACATCATCAAGTATTGAAATGGCTTCAAAAGGAAATTTGGGTATTGAAATTAATTTAAATAAAGTTCCATGCAGAGAAAGTAAAATGACCCCTTACGAAATAATGCTCTCTGAAAGTCAAGAAAGAATGTTGATTGTTTTAGAAAATGGTAAAGAGGAAAAGGCTAAAAAGATATTTGATAAATGGAACTTAGACTTTGCAGTAATTGGCAAAACAACCAACTCTAAAAAAATTGAGTTATTTTTTGATGATCAACAAGTAGCTGATATTCCTGTTAATACTTTAGTTGAAAATTCACCAATGTATGATCGAAAATGGAAAAAAGCAAAACTTCCCAAAAAAAATAAAATTAAAAAAGAAGAACTTAAGAATTTAAAAATTATAGAAGTATTAAAGAAAATTTTATCTAACCCGAATGTTTGTAGCAAAGAATGGATTTGGCAACAGTACGATCATACAGTTATGGGAGATACTATTCAAAAACCAGGCGGAGATTCTGGAGTTGTAAGAGTTCATGGAACTAAAAAAGCAGTCGCAGCATCAGTGGACTCATCAGCTGTATATTGTTGGGCACATCCTTTAACTGGTGGAAAACAAGTCGTATGTGAGAGCTTTAGAAACTTAATTTCAGTTGGCGCAAAACCAATTGCTATAACAAATTGCTTAAACTTTGGTAGCCCAGAAAATGAGCAAAATATGGGAGAGTTTGTTGAATGTGTTCAGGGTATCGGTGAAGCAGCTGAATATTTAAAATTTCCAATTGTTTCTGGAAATGTATCTTTTTATAACCAAACTAAAGAAGAAGGTATTAAGCCTACTCCATCAATTGGTGGTGTTGGTTTGATCAAAGACTATAAAAAAATGATTACAATGGATTTTAAAGAAGTTGATAACATTGTTTTGGTAATTGGAAAAACTGAGGGGCATATTGATCAAAGTCTATTTGCAAGAAATATTCTTGATGAAAAAAATGGTCCCCCGCCTGAAATAAATTTGTTTAATGAAAAAAATAACGGAGAAACTTTATTAAAACTGATTGAAGCAGGTCATATTAAAAGTGCTCATGATGTATCTGTTGGTGGAATTATTACTGCAGTATCAAAAATGTGTATTAGAGGAAACAAGGGAATAAATCTTAAAAAACCAAAATATTTAATTAACGAAATTGAATATTATTTTTCTGAAGATCAAGGAAGATATATAATTGAAGTTAGCAAAGATAGTCTTAAAAAAGTGATCGACATTTTGAATAGAAATGCAGTTCATTATGATGAACTTGGAATAATAAATGAAGGTCAATTATTTATTAATGAAAAGACAAAAGTAACAATTGACGAATTAAGAACATCGAATACAACTTGGTTAATTAACTATATGAGTAAATAATAATGGCAATGGATTTAAAAGAAATTGAAAGTTTAATTAAAGAAGCATTATCTGATGCTACGGTTGAAATTCAAGATTTAGCAGGCGACGGCAATCATTACTCTGCAACAGTTACTTCTTCTCAGTTTTCAGGTAAAAGCAAAATTGAACAACATAAAATGGTATATAATTCTCTTAAAGGTAAAATGGGAAACGAATTACATGCCTTAGCAATTAAAACAAAGGAACAATAATGGATGATAATACTAGAGATTTAATTCAAAATCATATTGATACTAATGAAGTATGTTTGTTTATGAAAGGAACACCAGATGCTCCTCAATGTGGTTTCTCCATGGCTGTATCTAATATTCTAAAGATTCTTGAAATTAATTATAAAGGTATTAATGTTTTGGAAGATCAAAACATAAGAGAAGGTGTTAAAGTATTCAGTGATTGGCCAACGATACCTCAATTATATATAAAAAAAGAATTTATTGGAGGCTGTGACATTATAAAAGAAATGTATGAAAATGGAGAGCTCAAAAAAATTCTTCAAGATAAAGGAATAAATTTTAAGAAAGATTAATCTTTACAATTTATCTTATTAGATTTCTTATTAATTTAGAAAAAAATTTTCTCACTAAAGACACTCTAGATATTTTTTCTAATTTAAATTGATCATTTTTTATTAAATCAAACTCAATAGAATTTTCCCAAAATAATTCTAGAATTAAACTTTGTCTAAAATATTTTGATAATTTTTTAGCTGTGGATACGGTTATTAATGGTTCTATATGTTGAATTCTTTTTTTTATTAATAATTTATAATTAATATCATCAAATTCTGTATGCCAGATATGATCGTTCTTATTTTCAAAAACTAAATTATCTTCTAAAGAAGTTGGAAGCTCAATATATCCCTTTGATGAAACTCTTTCTAATTCTTTAATAAAAAAACTTACATCCTCCACATGTTCAATTACGTGAGAAGAAATTACAAAATCAAATTCTTTATCTTTAAAAGGTAATTTTTTACTTTCAAGTTTGACAAATTTTTTATTTTTATAAAAATCTGATAAATCTTGTATATCACAGATTACACTTGCATTTTCATGGGCCGTGTATCCACAGCCTATGTCTAATATGTTCCAATTTTGATTTTGTTTTATTTGATTATTAATATATTGTTTTGAAGATCTTCTGATCAAAACTTTTATCTTGAATAGTATTCAATTACTAAATTTGGTTCCATAACTATTGGATAAGGAACTTCCTCAAATTTTGGAACTCTTACAAACTTTAGTTTTTTATTTTTTTCATCCATTTGAATATATTCAGGTGTCTCTCTTTCCTTATTTGCTAAAGCAATATCAATAATTGCAAGTTGTTTAGATTTATCTCTAATTTCTATAGCATCTTCTTCTTTTACTAAATAAGAAGCAATATTCACTTTTTTACCATTCACTTTAACGTGACCATGATTTATTAATTGTCTTGCAGAAAATATTGTTGTTGCAAATTTTGCTCTATAAATAATTGCATCTAACCTTCTTTCCAGTAAACCTATTAGATTTTCACTCGTATCCCCTTTAAGCATTGCAGCTTTTTTATAGATATTTCTAAATTGACGTTCGTTGATGTTTCCATAATAAGCTTTTAATTTTTGCTTTGCTTGCAGCTGGATTCCATAATCTGATGGCTTTGAAGATCTTGTTTGACCATGTTGGCCTGGTCCATATGCTCTTGTATTAAAGGGACTTTTTGGTCTTCCCCACAAGTTTACTTTTAACCTTCTGTCTACTTTATGTTTAGAGTTTAATCTTTTTGTCATTTGGATATGGGGTTTATAAACTTACTAGTTTGATTGTCAATCAACGTTTTTTTCCTAGACTTCCAAATACGCCAGATAAAATACGGGTTTCTTTATCTGACAGGTCCATTTTATAAAAAATATTTCTTAAGTTTTCTATCATTTTTGGTCTCTTTTCTTTAGGTCTAAAAAAATTTATTTCATCTAAATTTTTAATACAAAGATTAAACATTGATTGTAATTCTTTTTTACTAGCAGATTTCACTTTGTTTGATTTTTTGAATGGAACACTTTTTAATTTAAGTATAGTAGCAACGTATTGAGCAATTATAATTAAGCTATGGGACAAATTAAGAGATTTAAAATTAGGGTTAGTAGGTACTTGTAAAGTATAATTAGCGTAACTGATCTCATTATTTGTTAGGCCAGAAGCCTCTGAACCAAACAAAAAACCAATTTTTTTTTTAAAATTTATCTTTTTTAATTCCTCTAAATTTATATGTTTAATATTTTTGTTCCTAAATCTTGCCGATGTGGCAATAACAATGTCAATTTTACTAACAGCTTTCTCTAAAGTATCAAAATTTTTACTTTGAAGAATAACATCCTTAGCACCAACAGACGTAGCCAGAATTTTATCATTAGGATAAATTGGTTTTGGGTTTATTAATATCAATTTCTTGAAATCAAAATTTTTCATCGCTCTAGCACATGCGCCAATGTTTTCAGATAATTGTGGTTTATGTAGAATAAAAGATATATTACTTTTACTCATCTACTTACTTGCGGGAGCATTATCTTTGAACAGTTTAAAATCTAAACTATCAATTAATGCTTTGAATGAAGCATCAATAATGTTTGTGGATACACCAATAGTAAACCAATTTTTTCCTTTGGAGTCTGTACTTTCAATTGAAACTCTTGTTACTGCCTCTGTACCTGTATTTAAAATTCTTACTTTGTAATCGACTAATTTTAAATCTTTCAAATATTTTGAATATTTAGCTAGTCGATCAACATTTTGTCTTATAGCATTATCTAAAGCATTGACTGGCCCATTACCTTCTCCTTCACAAATAATTTTTTCTCCATCAACTTCTAAATGAGCTTTTGCAGACGAAACTATTTCTCCAGATTTATTTTTTTTCACTGAAACGTCATACTCATTAATTAATATGTATCTTGGTATCTCTCCAATGATTCTTCTGGCTAACAATTCAAATGATGCATCAGCTCCATCATAACTATAACCAATAAATTCTCTATCTTTTACTTCATCTAATAATTTTTTAATTTTGGGATCATTTTCCTTAATATCAATTTGGATACTTTTTAATCTTGAGATTATATTTGATTTACCCGATTGATCGGAGACAACAATATTTCTTGAATTACCTACTTCTTCAGGATTTATATGTTCATAAGTTTTTGGATCTTTTTGAACTGCCGAAACATGCAATCCCCCTTTGTGGGAAAAAGCTGCCGCACCGACATAAGGTAAATGTTGATTGGGTTTTCTATTTAAAATTTCATCAAGCAATCTTGAACAATTTGTTAAATATTTAATATTTTTAGATTTTATTCCAATTTCAAATTTTGATGAAAAATCTTTTTTCAAAAAAAATGTTGGAATTAATGACATTAAATTTGCATTACCACACCTCTCTCCTAAACCATTAATAGTGCCTTGAATTTGACGAACTCCCGACAATACTGCTGCCAAAGAATTAGCAACTGCATTACCAGTATCATTGTGTGCGTGAATACCTAAATTTTTACCTGGAATAACTTTTGATACTTCTGATATTATTTTTGTAACTTCATGTGGAAGAGTTCCGCCATTAGTATCACATAATACAACCCATCTTGCCCCTTCATCATAAGCAGCTTTAATACATGAAATTGCATATTCTGGATTTGCTTTATATCCGTCAAAAAAATGTTCTGCATCAAACATAAATTCTTTTTTTGCTTTAACAAAATGTTTTGTACTCTCACTAATATTTTCTAGATTTTCTTCATTAGATATTCCTAGTGCTACATCAACATGAAAATCCCATGATTTTCCAACCAGGCATACTGCAGGGGTATTAGAATTCATCAATGCTGATAATCCAGTATCATTTTCTGCACTTCGGCCTGATCTTTTAGTCATTCCAAAACAAGTAAGTTTTGAATTTTTAAAATTATGTTTTTTTTGAAAAAACTCCGTATCTGTTGGATTAGCTCCAGGCCAACCACCCTCGATATAATCGACACCAAGATTGTCTAAAGCAGAGGCAATTTTTTCTTTATCTTCTATGGAAAAATCTACTCCTTGAGTTTGAGCTCCATCTCTCAGTGTTGTATCAAAGATATATAATTTTTCTTTACTCATTTAAATTTCCAAAGTGTTTTACCATCTTTGTCCTCTATTAAAACACCTTTATCAAAAAGTTCATCTCTAATTCTATCAGCTTCCTTATAATCTTTCTGTGCCCTAGCTTTATTTCTTAAATCTATTTTAGTATTTATTTCAGATTCACTTATTGAAACTTTATTTTTTTTATATTTTTCCCATTGCTGATTATCTTCGTTAAATAACCCTATATATTTACACGCTGATATAAATAATTCTTTGCTTTCACCTTTATTGGCTTTTTCATAAAGTTTATGTAAATTTGCTATATAACCTGGAGTATTTAAATCTTCATACAAAGGCTTTAATACTTCCTCTGTCACTTCAACTGATTTAGTATCAGATGAGTAAATACGATACCATTTATTTAAAGTACTTTGACAATCATTAATTAATTTATCACTCCAATCTAACGGTTGCTTATAGTGAGCACTCATCAATGCTAACCTTATTACTTGTCCACTTATTTTATTTCTAAAATCTTTTATCTTTAAAATATTACCTTGAGACTTAGCCATTTTTTCATTTGACATTGTAATAAAAGCATTATGTATCCAATATTTAGCAAAAATTTTTGAGTCATTGGCACATCTAGATTGAGCTATTTCATTTTCATGATGAGGAAATAATAAGTCTATACCCCCACCATGAATATCAAATTCATCCCCTAAAAATTTTTTTGACATTGCTGAACATTCTAAATGCCATCCTGGTCTACCTTTTCCCCATGGTGAGTCCCATGCAGGTTCATCTTTGCCAGATGGTTTCCATAATACAAAATCTTCTGAATTTTTCTTATTATCACTTATTTCAATACGTGATCCTGCTATTAAATCCTCTAGCTTTTTATTTGATAATTGGCCATAGTCAGTAAATTTGTTTACTTCAAAATAGACATGTTTATTTTTTTCATAAGCAAAATCTTTTTTGATAAGTTGATTTATCATTTCGATCATCAAATTAATATGTTCAGTAGCCTTAGGTTGAAATGTAGGATTTTCGCAATTTAAAAACTTACAGTCTTCTAAAAAGCTGGATGCTATCTTTTCAGTTAATTCTTTTGTAGATATTTTTTGATCTTGTGATGACTTAATAATCTTATCATCTATATCTGTAATATTTCTTACATATGTTACTTTTGAAAAATTATTTTTTAATAATCTAAAAAGAATATCAAAAATGATAAGTGGTCTTGCATTACCTATGTGAGGGTCATCATAAACTGTTGGTCCGCAAACATACATTCTAATATTTTTTTCATCTAAAGGAATAAACTTTTCTTTTTTGTTATTTAGATTATTTGTTAAAAAAATATCTTTAGTCATAATTTTAGAAATATACTTAATTTATAGATTTGTGAATCTATTTGATTAATTAGGAATTTTGCATACTGGAATAGGCTCCATTTTATGCAAATTTTGTTTTCTTATTATTTCGTATTTTGCTCTATTGGGTGAATTTGGATTATTCATGGCTTCCTCGAGTTCTTGATATTTCAACCCTAACTGACCTTCATCAGTTCTACCATCGTCCCATAATCCATCAGTTGGAGCAGCATCAATTATTTCTTTTAAAATGCCTAATTCTTTTCCAAGCTCCCATACTTGAGATTTATTACAATCAGCTATTGGTGAGATATCCACTCCACCATCACCATACTTTGTATAAAAACCAACACCAAAATCTTCTACTTTGTTTCCTGTTCCTACTACTATACCTTTATTAGCTGCTGCAACTTGATAAAGAGTAGTCATTCTTAATCTAGCTCTAGAATTAGCCATGCCATGTTCGTTATCAAATTTTGATAAGCTAGAGCTAAAGGCTAAAAATAATTCATTTAAATTAATAGTATGAGCCTCTACATTTTTAAAATTTTTTATTAACCATTCTTGATGTTTTAAACTTAAATCATGTTGATTAGATTTTTGTTTGATTGGCATTGATAAAACTATTGTTTTTAAACCTGTCATTGCAGACAGAGTGCTTGATACAGATGAGTCAATTCCACCAGAAATTCCTATCACAAGTGACTCTGCTTTTGAGGGCATGTTGTTCACATAATCTTTAATCCAATTGGATATAAATTTTACTTTTTCCTTAGGACTCATATTCAGAAGTTATTACTAATATTAATTTTTACAACGTTTATGATGCCGCTTTATCTGCATTTTTAGAATATGAGCTATTCTTTTTAATCTCATCAGAAATTAAAAAAGCTAATTCTAAAGCCTGATTAGCATTAAGTCTTGGATCACAATGTGTATGATATCTAGAAGACAAATCTTTTTCTGAAATTTTTTGTGCTCCTCCAATACATTCAGTGACATTTTGACCAGTCAGCTCAATGTGAAGCCCCCCAGCATAACTTCCTTCACTTTGATGACATGCAAATACATTTTTAACTTCACTTAATACACTATTGAAAGGTCTAGTTTTAAATCCAGTCGCTGCTTGTATTGTATTTCCATGACAAGGATCACATGACCAAATAACATTAAGGCCTTCTTTCTTAATCGCTCTAATTAACTTTGGTAAATGTTTAGATACATTCTGATGACCAAATCTAGATATCAAAGTAATTTTACCTTTTTCATTATTTGGATTAATTTTATTACAAAGATTAATTAAATCGTCAGCTTTAAGAGTTGGGCCACATTTAATTCCAATAGGATTTTCTATTCCTCTACAAAATTCAACATGTCCTCCATCAAGTTGTCTAGTTCTATCACCAATCCAAACAAAGTGTGCAGAAGTATCATGATTTTCTCCTGTTGTAGAGTCTGTTCTTGTCATTGATTCCTCAAAAGGCAAATGTAAAGCTTCATGTGATGTCCAGAAGTTAACAGTTTTTAATCTTCTATTAAAATCTGAATTTATCCCACAAGCATCCATAAAAGCTAAAGCATTTGCTATATGATCTTCTAATTCTTTAAATCTTTTTGCCTCAGGACTTTTTTTAATAAAACCTAAATTCCAATTGTGAACATTTTTAAGATCTGCAAAACCTCCATGACAGAAAGCTCTTATAAGGTTTAAAGTTGCAGCTGATTGTGAGTATGCTTTAAATAATCTTTTTGGATCTGGAACTCTTGCTTTTTTACTAAACTCAATACCATTAATGTTATCACCTAAATAACTTGGTAGTTCTACTCCATCCTTAACCTCAACAGGAGAGCTTCTTGGTTTTGAAAATTGTCCAGCTATTCTTCCTAATTTTACAACAGGCAAAGATGCAGAGTAAGTCAAAACTAATGACATCTGCAACATCAACTTAAATGTATCTCTAATATAATCAGGATGAAACTCTGCAAAACTTTCTGCACAGTCACCACCTTGTAGCAGAAATGCTTTTCCATCAACCACATCAGCTAACTGGCTTTTCAAGTGTCTAGTTTCACCAGCAAAAACTAATGGTGGAAAAGTTCCAATCTTGTCTAAGACCATATCCAATTCTTTTTTGTCTGGATATTCTGGTATGTGTTTTACAGGATATTTTCTCCAACTATTTTTTTTCCAATTTTTCATATTCAACCTGAAAGTGTTTTAACAGAGTTTAATTTTTATTCAACAGTAACAGATTTAGCTAAATTTCTTGGCTTATCAATGTCATAGCCTTTTTTTAAAGCAGAATAGTACGCAAGTTTTTGAAGTGGAATAGTTAACAGGAACGGAAGTAAATCATCGTTGGTGTTTTCAACTTCAATTGTTTCCCAAATATTTTCTGAAACAACTTCATTATCACTTTTATTTGTTATTAAAAGAACCTTTGCACCTCTAGCAATAACTTCCTGCATATTTGAGATTGTTTTTTTATAATATTTGTCTCTAGGGGCTAAAACTACTACTGGCATACCTTCCTCAATTAAAGCTAAAGGTCCGTGTTTCATCTCACCTGCAGGATATCCCTCTGCATGTATATAAGATAATTCTTTCAGTTTAAGTGCGCCCTCTAAAGCTATTGGATAAGAAAACCCTCTTCCTAAAAACATTGAACCTTTTGCATCATTAAACGTAGAGGATATTGCCTGAATATCATTGTCATGAAGCAATGTTTTTTCTATTAAACTTGGTAAAGCTTTTAAATCTTTTATTTTTTCATGATATTGGTCTTTATCAATTTCTTTTCTCAATGAACTTATCTTTAAAATTAATATATATAATACCAATATTTGACCTAAAAATGCTTTTGTAGATGCAACACCAATTTCTGGACCACAATGTATTGGTAACACAAAGTTTGAGTCTCTTGCAATTGAGCTTTCAATTACATTAACAACAGCACATGTTTTCATTTTATTTTTATTACATAAATCTAATGCTGCGTAGGTATCTGCTGTTTCGCCTGATTGTGAAACAAATATGTAAAGTGTATCTTTTTTAAATTTATTTCTTCTATACCTAAATTCTGAGGCTATATCGATACTCACTTCCAGGGATGTTAATTCCTCAAGCCAATATTTGGCCATCAAACAAGAGTGATAAGCAGTACCACATCCAATTAAAGTTATAGAATTTATCTCGTCTATATTCCAAGGAAAATTAAAAATACTTATATCTTTGTTAAGGTTATCCACGTATTCTTTAATACCCGTTTTTATTGTGGTTGGCTGTTCTTCAATTTCTTTAGCCATAAAATGTTTAAAATCACCTTTATCATAATTTGCTTCATTGGATGAAAGTTCTAATATTTTTTTGTTAATCTTTTTGCCTTGTTCATTAAAAAAAAGAACTTGATCTTTTTTAACTATACAAAATTCACCATCATCTAGATAAGTAACTTTATTTGTCATTGACTTTAAAGCGTATGAGTCAGATCCTAAATAATTCTCATTAGGACCATAACCAACAGCCAGTGGTGAGCCTCTTCTTGCGCCTACAATTAAATCTGGGATATCTTTAAAAACAATACCTAAAGCAAAACTGCCTTGAAGTTGTTTTAGTGTTTTTGTAATCGCCAACTCTAGCTCACTAGATCTTAAATTTTCTGTAATAAGATGAACTATTACCTCTGTATCCGTTTGAGATTTAAAATTGTGACCTTTGCTAATTAAAGATTTTTTTAATGTTGTCGAATTTTCTATTATTCCATTATGTACAACAGAGACATTGTGTGATGAGTGTGGGTGAGCATTGACACTATTCGGGATACCATGTGTTGCCCATCTTACATGGCCAATTCCAATATTACCTTTCAAATTTTTTAGATCAAAATTTTTCTCTAAACTATCAACTCTTCCCTCAGATTTGACCTCGTTAATCACTCCATCTGAAAGAGTGGCCAATCCAGCAGAGTCATAACCTCTATACTCTAATTTCTTTAAAGAATTTAAAATACTAGATGAAACAGATTTGTTGCTAGAGATGCCAATTATACCACACATAAATTATTTTTTTTTTCTCTTATGGTTTTTAACTTCTAATTGTGGTGATCTTGTTAACGCTAAACTTTTTTTTCTAACGTTTTTTGTAATCACTGAACCAGCACCTATAATACTTTGTTTATCAATAGTTATTGGAGCAACTAGAGAGGAATTTGATCCTACAAAAACATTATCTTTAATCTTAGTTTTACTTTTTTTAATACCATCATAATTGCATGTTATGGTTCCTGCTCCAATATTAACAGATTTTCCAATTTCACTATCACCAATGTAAGATAAATGATTTACTTTAGATTTTTTTCCAATAATACTTTTTTTTATTTCTACAAAATTTCCAACCCTTGACCCTTCTTTAATAACTGTATTAGGTCTAATTCTTGCATAAGGTCCAAGTTCTACTTTATTTTCAATTTTACATGATTCTAAATGAGAAAATGATTTGATTATCACATTGTTGCCGATTTTAACATTTTTTCCAAGAACAACATATGGTTCAATAATTACATTTTTTCCAACCTTGGTATCAGCTGAGAAAAAAACTGTGTCTGGACCATTCATTTTTACTCCAGACTTTAAAAACTTATTTCTAAGCTTGTTTTGTATTTTTTGGATTTTTAAAGCATTCATCTTTGAAATTCTTTACATTAAGTATATACCTTTCTTAATTCACAAAATATTTCTTAAAAATACTTTTTTAAAAATGAAGCAAAACTTTACTATTTTATTCGATCTTGATGGAACTCTTGTTGATACAGCTCCAGATTTAATGAAAGCTCATAACCATGTAATGAAAAAATTTGGATATCCAACAAAATCTATAAATGAACTTAAGGCCTTGGTTGGACAAGGTGCTAAGGCAATGATTGGCAGAACTTTATGGGGACAAGCAAAAAAAGAGTTTAGTAAAGTACACGATGACAAAATAAAAAAAGAGATGGTTGATGAATTTATAAATTTTTATGGAAAGAATATAGTTAACGAGAGTACATTAATTAAAGGCGTTAAAGAGTTTTTAATTTGGTCTAAAGAAAAAAATATCTCAATGGCCGTTTGCACTAACAAACAGGAACACTTAGCAATTGACCTTCTTAAAAAAATTGGAATCTATGAATATTTTGAATATGTAGCAGGATCTAACACTTTTGATTATTGCAAACCTGATCCAAGACACTTAACAAATGTTGTTGAAATATTAGGTGGTGAAATAAATAAATCTATTATGATTGGTGACAGTGAAACAGATGCAAATGCTGGAAAAAATGCTGGTATACCAGTTATTTTACTTGAAGATGGATATACAGAAAAAAAAACTAACGAAATTCATCATGATCATCTAATAAAAGACTTTATTGGTATTGAAAAAATTATTTCTAAATATCTTTAAGATTGATTATTTTTTTTTTGCTATTAAAAACTTACCCATTAAATAGGAGAAGTATTGATTACTCATAAAGTTAAAGTTTATCCGTCAAAAATTCATCTTCCAAAAAAGAAACAACTTGCATGGAAAATTGCTGAAATTGCAAGTGATAATGCAAGACTAAATAAAGATGCAACTGAAATGGTTATCAATAGAATAATTGATAATGCTTCTGTTGCTATCGCGTCTTTAAATAGAAAACCAGTAGTATCATCTAGAGAAATGGCACTAAAGCATTCTAGAAAAAATGGTGCTACTCTTTTTGGTATTAGCAATAAATTAAAATTTGATTGTGAATGGGCTGCTTGGTCAAATGGTACAGCTGTAAGAGAACTTGATTTTCATGATACATTTTTAGCAGCTGATTACAGTCACCCAGGGGATAATATTCCACCTTTAATGAGTGTTGCTCAACAAAATAAAAAAAGTGGTTTAGACCTTTTAAGAGGAATAATCACAGCTTATGAAGTGCAAGTTAACTTGGTAAAGGGCATATGTTTGCACAAACATAAGATTGATCATATTGCTCATCTTGGACCAAGTGTTGCTGCAGGGATTGGTTCAATGTTAAGATTAAACACTGAAACAATTTATCAAGCAATTCAACAAGCGTTACATACTACTATTTCTACAAGACAATCTAGGAAAGGTGAAATTTCAAGTTGGAAAGCTTATGCTCCTGCACATGCAGGTAAGCTTGCTATCGAAGCTGTAGATAGAGCTATGAGAGGCGAAGGTGCTCCAAGTCCAATATATGAAGGTGAGGATAGTGTAATAGCAAGAATATTAGATGGTAAAAAAGCAAACTACAAAGTTCCTTTACCAAAAAAAGGTGAAAGTAAAAAAGCTATTTTAGAGACATATACAAAAGAATATTCTGCTGAATACCAATCACAAGCATTAATAGATCTAGCTAAAAAGCTTAAAACAAAAATTTCAAATTTAAATCAAATTAAAAAAATTGATATTTTTACTAGTCATCACACTCATTACGTAATTGGGACAGGTGCTAATGACCCTCAAAAAATGGATCCTAATGCTAGTAGAGAAACTCTTGATCATTCTATTATGTATATTTTTGCTGTAGCTCTAGAAGACGGAGATTGGCATCACGTAAAATCTTATACAAAAGCTAGGGCTAATAGAAAAAGTACTATTAAGATTTGGAAATCAATACAAACATATGAAGATAAAAAATGGACAAAGAAATATCATGATCCAAATCCAAAAAATAAAGCATTTGGTGCTAAAGTAGTTGTAACCCTTAATAATGGAAAAAAAATAATAGAGGAACTAGATAGAGCAGACGCACACCCCTATGGTGCTAGACCATTTAAGAGAGAAAATTACATTAATAAATTTTTAACTTTAACCGAGGGTATTTTAGATAAAAAAGAAAGTAATCGTTTTTTAAAAACAGTACAAAATTTGAAAAATTTAAAACCTGGCCAACTTCATAAATTAAATATTGAAGTAAGAAAAAGTAAATTGAAACAAAATAATAAAAAAGGAATTTTTTAATGCACTTTGTGGAAAAAGAACCAAGTCAAAAAAGATTAGATTTTGATCAAAAATTAAAATCAAATAAAATATTAAGAGTTCCAGGCGCTTACAATCCTCTAACAGCAAAATTAATAGAAGAAATTGGATATGATGCGGTTTATGTATCTGGTGGAGTAATGGCAAATGATCTTGGTTTTCCAGATATTGGTTTAACAACACTACAAGATGTTAGCACAAGATCTTATCTGATTTCGAGAGTAACTAATCTTCCAACAATAGTTGATATAGATACAGGATTTAAATCATGTAAAGAAACGATAGAAACATTTGAAGAATTTGGAATAACAGGAGTTCATTTAGAGGATCAAATTGAGAGAAAAAGATGTGGGCATCTTGATAATAAAGAACTTATTTCAACTGACGCTATGGTTAAAAAAATTAAAGAATGTGTTGCTGCAAAAAAAGATAAAAACTTTAAAATTATAGCTCGTTCAGACGCTAAAAGTGTTGAAGGTATCGATAAAATGATCGAAAGATGCAAAGCCTACATTGATGCTGGTGCTGAAATAATATTTCCTGAAGCTCTTCAAGATGAGAAAGATTTTGAAAAAGTTCGAAAAGAATTAACTGGATATTTATTAGCTAATATGACTGAGTTTGGTAAGTCTAAATTGTTTAACTACAAAGAATTAGAAAATTTTGGATACAATATTGTAATTTATCCAGTTACCACACAAAGATTGGCTATGAAAAATGTAGAAGATGGATTAAGAGACATTTATTCAAATGGACACCAAAATAAAATTATTGATAAAATGCAAACTAGAAAAAGACTTTATGAATTAGTTGATTACGAAAAATATAATTCATTAGATGAAAAAATTTATAATTTTAGTACGGAAGGACATGAATAATGAGTGATGATATTAAAAAAGGCTTACTTGGTATTGTTGTAGATGAAACAGAAGTTTCAAAAGTGATGCCAGAAATCAATTCTCTAACTTATAGGGGTTATGCTGCTCAAGATTTATGTGAATATTGTAGGTTTGAAGAGGTGGCGTATTTAATTTTAAATAAAGATCTTCCAAATTCAATAGAGCTTAAAAATTTTGAAAAAGAGGAAAGAAACAATAGAGAACTTACAAAAAATTTATATGAAATAATAAAACATATGCCCAAAAAATCTCATCCAATGGACGTTGCTAGAACCGCAGTTAGCGTGATGGGATTAGAGGATAAAGAAACTACAGATTCTTCTCCAGAAGCTAATATGAGAAAAGCGTTAAGAATTTTTGCAAAAACACCAACTGCATTGGCAGCCTTTTATAGAATTAGAAAAGGGAAAAAAATAATTAAACCAAAGAAAAATTTAACTTTTGCTGAAAACTTTTTCTATATGTGCTTTGGTAAAGTGCCACAAAAAGAAATTGTTAAAGCTTTTGATGTATCTTTAATTTTATACGCAGAACATAGTTTTAATGTTTCAACTTTTACAGCAAGAACAATTACAAGTAGCTTATCTGATATACACGGAGCAATTACAGGTGCGATAGCTAGTTTAAAAGGCCCTCTTCATGGTGGAGCCAATGAAGAAGTGATGCATATGATGAACAAAATTAAAAAACCAGAAAATGCACTTAAATGGATAAATAATGCGCTTAAAAATAAAGAAGTGGTTATGGGGTTTGGTCATAGAGTTTATAAATCAGGTGATTCAAGAGTTCCAACTATGAGAAAGTACTTTGGTAAAGTGGCTAAACTCAAGAAAGATAAAAAATTTGAAAAAATCTATGACATTGTGGAAAAAGTGATGATTAAGAAAAAAAATATTCATCCCAATGTAGATTACCCAACAGGGCCTACTTATCATTTGATGGGTTTTGAAACTGATTTTTTTACTCCAATATTTGTTATTTCAAGAATAACTGGTTGGTCTGCTCACATAATGGAACAGCATGCGGCCAACAAGCTTATTAGACCTTTAGCTAGTTACAAAGGTAGCAAGCATCGAAAAGTGATGCAGTTAAATCAAAGATAATTTTAAAATTAACTAAAAGCTTCTGCCCAAGTACCCTGTGTTGACGCTTTAGAATATTCAGTCGCTCTACCTTCGAAGAAATTCATGTGTTCAACAGCATTAAGCATTGTATCTAACCAAGTTAATGGGTTTTTTTGAACATCATAAATTGGTTCCAATCCTAATTGAATAAGTCGTCTATTCGCAATGAACCTAATATAATCTTTAACTTCTTGAGCAGTTAAACCTTCCATTGGACCCATTTCAAAAGCTAAATCAATAAAAGCGTCTTCATGCTCAACAATTATTCTACAAGCTTCATAAAGTTCTTTTTTAAGTTTAGGTGTCCAAATTTCAGGATTTTCTTTTATAAACTCCTTAAAAATTCTGATCATAGAATTACAATGAAGCGTTTCATCTCTTACAGACCAAGTAACTATCTGACCCATTCCTTTCATTTTATTGTGTCTTGGAAAATTCAATAAAATTGCAAAACTTGCAAACAACTGCAATCCTTCTGTAAAAGCACTAAACACTGCAACTGTTTTTGCAATATCCTCTTTAGAATTTACATTGAAACCCTGCATGTAATCGTACTTGTCTTTCATCTCTTTATATTTCATGAAAGCTGAGTATTCTGATTCAGGCATACCAATCGTATCAAGAAGATGAGAATATGCTGCTACATGAACTGTTTCCATTGCAGCAAATGCTGTCATCATCATTAATACTTCTGTAGGTTTAAATACAGTTGTATAATGTCTTAAATAACAGTTGTTAACTTCAACATCTGCTTGAGTAAAGAATCTAAATATTTGAGTTAGTAAATTTTTTTCAGGTTGAGATAAATTCTTTTGCCAGTCTCTGACATCATCTCCAAGTGGTACCTCTTCTGGTAACCAATGAATTCGTTGTTGAGTTAACCAAGCATCGTAGCACCATGGATATCTGAATGGTTTATAAACTGGATTCTCAACTAGTAATCCCATTTTTTTTGGTTGAATAATTTCTTTTTTCTCTACTTTAATTTTTTCAGCTACTGACATGACAAACACTCCTCGTATTCTGGTTCTTCTGATTGTTGGTTTTTAGATTTATAAACATTTGCTGTAATATCTGTTGATTTTGCGTCATTGATATTTTCAGCTCTTTGAATTGATTTTGATCTACAGTAATAGAGGCTTTTTAAGCCCTTTTTCCAAGCATCAAAATGAATTTTATGTAATTCTTTTTTATGAACATCGGCAGGTAAAAATAAATTTACCGACTGTGCCTGTGAAATAAATGGTGTTCTGTCACCACTAAGTTCGATGATCCAATTTTGATTTAGTTCAAAAGCGGTTTTAAAAACATCTTTTTCTAATTCAGATAAAAAATCTAAATGAGAAACTGAGCCCTGATTGGTTGTAATAGTAGACCAAGTTTCATCATCATTTTTACCATGACTTTCCAAAATTTCTTCCAAATATCTATTTCTAACATTAAAAGATCCTGACAATGTTTTATGAGTGTAGCTATTTGCTGCTATGGGTTCAACTCCAGGTGAAGCGCCACCACATATAATCGAAATAGAAGCTGTAGGAGCAATTGCTGTTTTATTTGAAAATCTCTCTTTGTAACCATACTCTGCTGCATCTGGACAAGCTCCTCTTTCCTCGGCTAGTTCTTTTGAAGCTTGATTAACTTTTTCGTCTATGTGTTTGAATATTTTTTTGTTCCATGATTTAGCCATTACTGACTCTAATGGAATTCTATTTTTTTGTAAAAAAGAATGGAAACCCATAACTCCTAAACCAACACTTCTTTCTCTTTCAGCTGAATATTTTGCATCTCTAAATTGTTCTGGAGCTTTATTAATAAAATCTGACAAAACATTATCTAAAAATCTCATAACATCATTAATCATGTCTGGATCATCTTTCCATTCATCGTACTTCTCTAAGTTAAGAGATGAAAGACAACAAACAGCTGTTCTGTCTCTTCCATCTTTATCTATACCTGTGGGTAAAGTAATCTCACTACAAAGATTTGAAGTTTTGACAGTTAAGTTTGCTAATTTATGATGTTGTGGAATTTGTCTATTAACTGTATCAATGTAAATAATATAAGGCTCTCCAGTTTCAATTCTCGCCGTTAACAATCTAATCCATAAATTTCTTGCAGAAATAGTTTGTTGAATTGTTCCATCAGCAGGACTTTTTAAAGCCCACTGTTCATCTGTTTCAACAGCTCTCATGAATGCATCTGAAACTAAAACACCATGATGAAGATTAAGTGCTTTTCTATTTGGATCGCCACCTGTTGGCCTTCTCATTTCAATAAACTCCTCTATCTCAGGATGGTCAACTGGAAGATAACAAGCTGCTGACCCTCTTCTAAGAGAACCTTGGCTAATTGCCATAGTCAAAGAATCCATAACTTTAATAAAAGGAATTATTCCAGAAGTCTTTCCAACTTTTCCAATTTTTTCTCCAATAGATCTTAGATTACCCCAGTAACTTCCAATTCCTCCACCCTTAGCCGCTAACCAAACATTTTCGCTCCATAAATCTAAAATACCACCTAAGCTATCTGAAGCTTCATTTAAAAAACAAGAAATTGGTAAACCTCTTTTTGTACCACCATTAGATAAAACTGGAGTTGCAGGCATGAACCATAAATTACTAATATAATTATAAATTCTTTGAGCGTGTAAATTGTCATCAGAGTAAGTGCTTGCTACTCTTGCAAATAGATCTTGAAATGACTCGTTGTGACCAAGATATCTATCTTTTAAAGTTGCTTTACCAAAATCTGTTAAATTAGAATCTTTAGAACGATCAATTTTAATAATTATACCTTTGTCATTTTGAAATAACTCGGTCTCATTATTTAGTGAAAATAGGTCTGGTCTATTATTTTTAGGAACCTCTTTGACCTCAGGGCTATATTCAGAGACAGCTTTCTTTAAGGCCTGAGATAGTATTTTATTCATATTTTGTTATTATAATTCGTTATTTGTACGAAAACAACTATATGTTGTATGCGCTTTGTATTGATATACTATATAACTAGTAAATCAATAGAACATTTATAGAACAGTGAAAAAATAATTCAACTATAAAAATAAAAAAAAGGTAAGTAATTAACAGCATGAATCAGTCAATAAAAATAGATCCCTTAGGTTTTAGGGAATATGACGCACGATGGATATATAATAAAGATATCAATTCTGAGGGAATCATAAATCTTGGAAAAGGTCTAGGCACTCAAATAAAAAAACATACAGCAAAAAAAAATCCAAGAGTCATAGTTGGCCACGATTACAGATCTTATAGTGAAGAAATTAAAACAGCTCTTAAAAAAGGACTAATTTCAACTGGATGTTTTATCGAGGATGTAGGCTTATCTTTATCCCCTATGGTTTATTTTGCACAATTTAATTTAAATGCTGATGCTGTTGCTATGGTTACAGCAAGTCATAATGAAAACGGTTGGACTGGTGTCAAAATGGGAATTAAAAAAGGACTAACTCATGCACCTGAAGAAATGAAAGAATTAAAAGAAATAACCTTAAATGAAAAATTTTCAAAAGGTAAAGGAAATGAAAAAAAAATAAAAAATTTTGATAAAATTTATAAAAACGACTTAATAAATAAAAATAAAGTACAGAAAAAAATTAAAGCTGTTGTTGCTTGTGGTAATGGAACTGCAGGTGTTTTTGCTCCTGATATTTTAAGAGGTGTTGGTTGTGAGGTAATTGAGTTAGATTGTAATCTTGATTGGAATTTTCCAAAATATAATCCCAACCCAGAAGATTTAGAAATGCTTCAAGAAATTGCCAAATCGGTTAAAGAAAATAACGCTGATATAGGTTTCGGGTTTGATGGTGACGGAGATAGAGTTGGTGTTATTGATAATGAAGGAAATGAAATTTTTTCAGATAAAATAGGTCTATTAATTGCGAGAAATTTATCTAACAAACATAAAAATTCAAAATTTGTAGTAGATGTAAAATCTACAGGACTATATTCAAAAGATAAAATTTTAATAGAAAATAATTGTGAAACAATTTATTGGAAAACAGGTCATTCACATATAAAAAGAAAAGTAAACATAGAAAAAGCCTTAGCTGGATTTGAAAAGAGTGGACATTTTTTCTTTAATGAACCTCTAGGTTTTGGATATGATGATGGAATTAATTCAGCTATTCAAGTATGTCATTTAATAGATAATCAAAATAAAAAAATGAGTGAAATTATTAGTGAATTGCCTAACACATTTCAAACACCAACAATGGCTCCTTTCTGCAAAGATGACGAAAAATATTTAGTAGTTGAAAAACTAGTTAAACAAATTGAAAATATTAAAAAAAATAAAGTAGAGATAGATGGCCAAGTAATAAATGATATTTTAACTGTTAATGGCATTAGATTTTCCTTTGAAGATGGTTCTTGGGGACTTATTAGAGCTTCTTCAAATAAACCATCTTTGGTTATTGTTACTGAAAGTCCTACATCAAATGAAAGAAAGAAAAAAATTTTTGAGTTTATTGACGATTTGCTACAAAAAACCGGTAAAATTGGAGAATATGACCAAAAAATTTAGTAGTTAATAAAATACGTTTTCAACTAATAAGTGTTCATAAAAATTTTAAGAATCGTCTAATCTATAATCTGAGGTGATGGAGGGAGACTGAAATCACCTCTTTCAAACTTAATACTCTATTTATTTTCTTCCTCATTAATATTTAATTTGTTTTCTTCCTCATTAATATTTACTTCATGGTCCAGATTTTCCATGTTTTCCTGATGATTTTGACTTTTTAATTCATTATTGTAAAATTTCCTAATTAACTCTTCTTCTTTTGCTTTGTGTTCTCTATCAAACTTATCTTCCCACTCTTTAAGTCTTCTGTTTTCTTCTTTAATTCTCTCTTGCTCTTCATCTTGACGTTTTAATTCAATTTCTCTTTCCTCTTGTATCCTTTTTTTTTTCAATTCCTCTTTTCTTAGTTCTTCTTCTTGTTCTCTTAATTCTTTTTCTTTTAATAATTTTTCCTCTTCTGCAGCTTTAATTTGTTGTTCTTGCAGTTTGAGCTTTTCCTCTTTTTCTTTTTGTTCAGTTTGTTCTCTTAGTAATTGCTTCTCAATATCTTGTTTTCTTTGAATTTCAAGATCTCTTAATCTATCCTCAGTTTCTCTTAATTTCTCTTCTTCATATTTTAATTTTTTTGCTGCTTCCCTAATTTTTTGTTCTTCATCTAATCTTTTTCTTCTTTCCATTTCTTGCATTGCAATTCTTTCCTGTCTTGCTTTTTCTTTTTCATCTCTTTTTCTTTGTGTTTCTATTTGTTTAGCTTGAATTTGTTCTTCTTTTACTCTTATTTTTTCTTCTCTAATTCTCTGC
>CACECY010000007.1 GCA_902558205.1 uncultured Pelagibacteraceae bacterium
GTTATGTGCTAACCCAATAGAGTGCTTATCTAGAATTTTTTTAGAATCTGAAAATAACTTTCGATATCCCACAAATAATTTTTCAATTAGATCCTTTAGTTGTTCATCTTTTAAATATAAAAGTTCTTTCATGATGGGTAAGTTATATTGACATATTACAGATACAAAGATAATTTTCAGTAATAATTTTATTTCATAAATGATACCTTACGATAAAAGATCTGGAAAAATTTGGTATAATAGTGAGCTTATAGATTGGGCTGATGCAAAAATACATGTTTTAAATCATGGTTTACATTATGCGAGCTGTGTTTTTGAAGGTGAAAGAGTTTATGATGGGTCCATATTTAAATTGGAAGAACATACCTCAAGACTTTTTTATTCAGCAAAACGAATGGGAATGAAAATTCCTTATTCGGAGACAGAAATTAATGATGGATGCAATAAAATAATTGCAGTTCAAAACGTAGAGAATGGTTATGTAAGACCAACGATATGGAGAGGTAGTGAAATGATGGCAATCTCAGCACAACAAACAAAAATTCATGTTGCTATAGCCACATGGGAATGGGGATCGTACTTTGATCCTAAATTAAAAGTTGAAGGTATAAGATTAAATATTTCGAGTTGGAGAAGACCAGCACCTAATACGATTCCTTGGGATACTAAAGCTTCGGGTTTGTATATGATCTGTACTTTATCAAAACATGAGGCTGAAAGACAGGGTTATACCGACTCTTTAATGTTGGATCATGAGGGAAATGTTGCAGAAGCAACAGGTGCAAATATTTTTTTTAAAGATAAAAATAATGAACTTCATACTCCAACACCAGACTCTTTTTTAGACGGGATTACCAGACGAACAGTTATTGATATTGCTAAATCGAAAAATATTAAAGTCCATGAAAGGAAAATAAATCCCTTAGAACTCTCTAATTTTGTTGGTTGTTTTTTGACAGGCACTGCCGCAGAGGTTACCCCTGTCTCATGTATTGCAGAAAATCAATTCAAAGTTTGTGATTTAATTATAGATTTAAATGAGAGTTATCAAAACGTAGTAAGAAAGAAAAAAGCAGCCTAATCTTTATTATCTTCAGATATTGCATGATCAATTCCTTTACGCATATATTCATAACCAGTAAATAAAGTTAGTGCTGCAGATAACCATAATAATATTATTCCAATAGTTTGAGCATTGTAATCTTGGAAATTAATAATTTTATTTCCAGTATCTCCTGAAAGTAAAAGTGCAATTGATACCATTTGCAAAACAGTTTTTAATTTAGCAAGATTTGAAACAGGTAGTTTTATTTTTCCTTTTGCTAAGAATTCTCTTAATCCAGAAATTAAAATTTCCCTAGTTAGAATGATTATTGCAGCAATTACTTCATAGTTTCTTATAGTTCCATCCATAACTAAAAGTATTAGCGCTGTTGCTACAATTATTTTATCTGCAATAGGGTCCAGCAACTCTCCAAGTTTAGATTCTTCACCAAGAAATCGTGCGAGCATCCCATCTAAAAAGTCAGTAAATGAAGCTATAATAAATAATATTAAAGCTGTTAGGTCCCCATAAAATCCAGGCAAGTAAAAGGCCAATACAAAAAAAGGAACAATTAGAATTCTTCCTATAGTTAATATATTTGGTATTTTTCTAAGCATATTTATTTTTTATTCATGAAAGAAATTATATATCCTTTTTGCTACTTTTGTCTCAACACCTTCAACAGATTTTATTTCATCAAGACTTGCAGACTCCACCGCTCTCGCTGACCCAAAATGGTTTAATAAAGCTCTTTTCCTAATTGAGCCAATACCCTCAATTTGATCAAGTAAAGATTTGCTTATACCTTTTTTTCTTTTAGCTCTATGAGCACTTATAGCAAATCTGTGTGATTCATCCCTAATCCTTTGGAGGAAAAATAGGGTAGGGTCGTTTCTCGAAAATTTAAATTCTTTCCCATTATGAAAAAAGGTTTCATTTCCACTATTTCTGAACTTACCTTTTGCTATTGCAATAATTGGAATATCATGAAGACCTAATTCATTAAGGCTCTCTCTAGCAACTGAATATTGACCTTTTCCTCCATCTACAAGAACTAAATCAGGAAAAGTAAGGTAGTTATCTTTTTCTTGAACTGCTCTTTTGAACCTTCTGTTCAAAACCTCTCTCATCATTCCATAGTCATCTTGCTCATTTTTTTTGTGTTTAATATTAAATTTTCTATATCTTTTTTTAATAAACCCTTCATCACCGTATGCTATTAAAGCGCCAACACTATTTGTACCTTGAATATGACTATTGTCGTAAACTTCGATTAAATTTATATTGGTTTCTAAATTAAATTTTTTAGCTATTACATCGAATAATTCTTTATTATTCTGAGTTTCATAAAGCTTTCTATTAAGACTATCTTTTGCATTTTTAATTGCTTGATTAATTACTTTTAGCTTTGACCCTTTTTTTGCAACTGAAATATTTATTTGTTTACCTTCTTTCTGTGTCAGTGTTTTTTCAATTAGTGCTTTTTCCTTTATTTCTTCTGAAAGAATAACGGACGAAGGAACGCTTTTGTTTTCATAAAATTGTGAAACAAATGAATTTAGTATTTCGCTAAATTTTTCATCTGGATCGTGTTTTGGGAAAAAAGCTTGATTACCCCAATTTTGTTTTGATCTATAAAAAAATACTTGAATACAAGTTTTTCCAGACTCTTTATATCCAGCTATAACATCTGCCTCAACTAAATTAGCCTCATTAATTTTTTGTGAGGACTGAATTATATTTAATGCTTTAATTCTGTCTCTTAAAATTACAGCTTTTTCAAAATCAAGATCCTCACTTGCTTGTTCCATTTGATTAGAAAGATTTTTTTGAATTTTTCTGGATTTACCTGAGACAAATTCAATAGCATCCTCTACTGTTTGATTATATTCCTCTTTTTTTATGTAACCCACACAAGGTCCCGAACATCTTTTTATTTGATATAAAATACATGGTCTTTCCCTATTCTTGAAAACTGTATCATCACAAACTCTTAAATGAAAAATCTTCTGTATCATTTTGATTGTCCAATTAGCTGAACCTGCTGAAGCAAAAGGTCCAAAATAAAAACCTTCTTTTGTTTTCTTTCCTCTGTGTCTTTTTATTTGAGGCCATTTATCTTTATTTCCAATAAATATAAAAGGAAAAGATTTATCGTCACGTAATAGGATATTAAATTTTGGTTTATGTTTTTTTATTAAATTTGCTTCTAGAAGTAATGCTTCACTTTCATTAGATGTTGTTGTTATCTCTAATTTTCTTGTTTGAGATAACATTCGTTCAGTTCTAATTATATGATTTTTTTCTGCAACATAACTCTTTAATCTATTTGGTAAATTTTTAGCTTTACCTACATAAAGAATTTCATTTTTTTCATTAAGCATCCTATATACACCTGGAAGTTTTGGTACTAAAGGTAGCTCTTTTTTAATTACCTCTTTTCCTATTTCAGAGCTTATCATGACTTCTCTTTTTGGTAATTTGAATACCAACAGATGAACACTGTTTTAAAATTTCTAATTTTTCAATTTTCAGCATTATTTTAGCAATTCTTTTGTCTTTAAATAATTCGTCAAAAACAGCTTCTGCTAAAGTTTCAAGGAAATTATAATGTTTCTTTTTAACAAGTTTCGTAATTAATTTTACTACAGTTCCATAATTAACAATGGATTTTATATCTTTATCACTTGAAGGTTTTTTGTCCTCATAGTCTATTTCAAGACTAAATTTAACTTTCTGTGGTTTTTCTTTTTCAAAATCGTAATAACCAAGTTTTAAATCTAAGATTAATTCATTAATCAGTATTTTTTTCTCATAATTAAAGAGGCTTTTATTTTTGTCTATTTTTACAATTTTCAAATTATTTTTTTTCATTCTTTGCCCATTACATCTGGTGTTTGCCAGTTAAGATTTTGACCACTATCAATAGCCAAAACTTGACCAGTAATAGATATATTTTTAATAAAAAAGTCAACAGCATTACAAATTTGCTCCACATCAACTTGTCTTTTAAGTGGTGTTGCTAAATATTGCTTTTTGAAATGTTTTTCAGATTGTCTTTGATTTTTTATAGTGGGTCCAGGTGCAATTGCATTTACTCTTATATTTGGAGCCAAACTCATAGCACTAGTTTTTGTTAAAGTGTATAAACCAGTTTTGCTAATAGTGTATGAAAAAAAGTAAGGGGTTAATTTGAAAACTCTTTGATCAATAATATTTATAATATTATTATTTTTTCCTTTAACATTTTTTGCAAATTCTTTCGTTAATAGTGCAGGCGCTCTTAAATTAGTTCTTAAATGCTTATTCCAACTATCCAATGAAAAATTTTCTAATTTATCATTTTCAAATAATGAAGCATTATTAATAAGACAATCAAAAAATTTTAATTTTGATTTTGCAAATTTTATTATTTTTTTTATATCAGACTCTTTGCTTAAATCACCTTTGACTAAATAAACTTTTGTACCTTTATTAGATAATTCTTTTTTTAATTTTTCTGCTTTTAATTTTGACTTATTATAATGGATCAAGATTTCTTTATTTGGACCAGATAACTTTTTTGAAATTGCAGCACCCATTCGAGTAGCTCCACCAGTAATAATTATTTTCCGTGCTTCCATTTCTTATCTCTTTTTTTTGTAACTTTAGTTCCCGGCATACCCATAGTTGATCTACCTTTTGGGTAAAGCTTATTTTTTACATCATACTGCCTTATTTTTGGATTTAATGTAATTTCTAATTCTGTGCTTTCCAATTTTCTTATTTCATCTCTTATTTTAGCTGCTTCTTCAAATTCTAAATTAGATGCAGCTTCTTTCATTTTTTTATCTAGTGCTTTGAGATGTTTTTTAAGATTTCCACCAATATTGGAGCCTTCGCTTATTTTGACATAATCTTTTTCATAAACACTTTCTAGAATATCACTGATTTCTTTTTTTACTGATTTTGCATCTATCTTGTTTTTCTTATTATAAGCTAATTGAATTTTTCTTCTTCTATCAGTTTCAGCAATTGCTTTTTTTATACTTTTCGTTTCCTTGTCCGCATATAAAATTACTTTACCATCAACATTTCTAGCTGCTCTTCCAATTGTTTGAATTAAAGATGTTTCAGATCTTAAAAAACCCTCTTTATCAGCATCTAAAATTCCAACTAACGCACATTCAGGAATGTCCAATCCCTCCCTTAATAAGTTAATTCCAACTAAAACATCAAATACACCCATTCTTAAATCTCTCATGATTTCAATTCTTTCTAATGTATCAATATCTGAGTGTAGGTATCTCACTTTTATACCGTTCTCATGAAGATATTCAGTTAAATCCTCAGCCATTTTTTTGGTTAGTGTTGTGACCAATACTCTATGATTATTTTCTATAACTCGTTTACATTCATGCATTAAATCATCCACTTGATTTTTTGCAGGTCTTATTTCTACAGGAGGATCAATTAATCCAGTCGGTCTAATTACCTGATCTATAAACTTTCCTTTTGTTTGTTCTAGTTCCCATGGACCAGGAGTTGCTGAAACAAATACAGTTTGCGTTCTCATTAAGTCCCATTCTTCAAATTTTAATGGTCTATTATCCATACAGGACGGAAGTCTAAATCCATATTCTGCTAAAGTACTTTTTCTTGATCTGTCTCCTTTGTACATTCCATTGAGCTGAGGAACTGTAACGTGACATTCATCAACAAATATCAAAGTATTATCAGGAAAATATTCAAAAAGTGTAGGAGGAGGTTCTCCTGGTTTTCTTCCTGACAAAAACCTTGAATAGTTTTCAATACCAGCACAAGAGCCAGTTGCTTCAATCATTTCAAGATCAAATTTGGTTCTTTCCTCTAATCTTTGTGCCTCTAATAATTTATTTTCAGCACGGTGTTTTTTTAATGTTACTTCTAATTCTTTTTTTATATTGATTACTGCTTGCTCAATTGTAGGTTTTGGGGTGATGTAGTGACTATTGGCATAAACCTTTACTAAACTTAATTCTCTTACTTTATCACCCGTTAATGGATCAAACTCTTCTACCTGTTCAAGTTTATCTTTAAACAAACATAATCTCCAAGCTCTGTCCTCTAAGTGTGATGGAAAAATTTCTAAGTATTCTCCTCTTGCTCTAAATGTCCCTCTATAAAAATTTTGATCATTACGTTTGTATTGAAGAGCAACTAAAGACTTAATTATTTCTTCTCTATTATAATCATAATTTTTTTGGAGTGTTAAAGTCATTTTGCTATATGCTTCAACAGATCCAAGACCATAAATACAAGAAACACTGGCAACAATTAATACATCATCTCTTTCTAGTAGAGATCTTGTTGCAGAGTGCCTCATTCTATCAATTTGTTCATTAATAGAGGCCTCTTTCTCAATGTATGTATCTGATCTTGGGACATAAGCCTCAGGAGTGTAATAGTCATAGTAAGAAACGAAGTATTCAACAGCATTGTCAGGAAAAAAGGTTTTCATTTCCCCATACAACTGAGCAGCAAGAGTTTTGTTTGGAGCTAAAATCAAGGCAGGTCTATTAGTGGCTTCAATAACTTTAGCCATAGTAAAAGTTTTTCCAGATCCTGTTACACCAAGTAAAACTTGGTTAAATTGATCCTTGTTCGCACCATTTACTAATTTTTTTATCGCTTCCGGCTGATCACCTGCAGGTTTAAAATCAGATTTAATTTTAAATTTTTTTCCACCCTCTAGTTTTCCACCTATTTTAGGATTTTTACTTTGGATATCTGTAATTAAATCTTGATAAGTATTTTCCATATATTAAACAAGGTAGTAGAATTTATTTATATTTCAATGAGCATAATATCAGACAGTTTAAAACGGATTAAACCATCTCCTACAATTGCAGTTACACAGAAAGCAAGAGAACTAAGAGCTGCTGGAAAAGATGTGATTGGGCTTGGAGCTGGTGAGCCAGACTTTGATACTCCAGATAATATTAAAAAAGCTGCTATTAAAGCTATAAAAAGTGGAGACACTAAGTATACAGCAGTTGATGGAACACCCTCATTAAAAAAAGCAATCGTAAGTAAATTTAAAAGAGAAAATGAAATTAATTATTCTATTGATCAAATAACAGTAGGAACTGGCGGAAAGCAAGTTCTTTATAATGCTTTTATGGCAACTTTAAACAAAGGCGATGAAGTAATTATTCCTGCACCTTTTTGGGTTTCTTACCCAGATATGGTTTTGTTGGCAGGGGGTAAACCAAAAATAGTAAAGTGTACTGAGAAAGAAGGTTTTAAACTTACTGCAGACAAACTAAAAAAAGCAATCACAAAAAAAACAAAATGGTTAATTTTGAATTCTCCTTCAAATCCTACAGGAGCAGGATATTCAAAAAAAGAAATTGATAATTTAGCTAAAGTTCTAATTAGATATAAGAAAGTCCATATTTTAAGTGATGATATCTACGAACATATTAAATATGATAATTTTAAATTTTATACTATCGCTCAAAATTCTAAGTTGAAAGATAGAACTTTGACAATGAATGGAGTTAGTAAATCTTATGCAATGACAGGTTGGAGAATAGGGTATGCTGCTGGACCTAAAGATATTATAAAAGCAATTGGCAAAATCCAATCGCAATCAACCTCAAATCCGTCATCAATCAGCCAAGCTGCAGCTGTTGAGGCTTTAAATGGTAATCAAGGTTTCATTAAAAAAAGATCAAAAGCTTTTAAAGAAAGAAGAGATTTTGTTGTCAAAAGTTTAAATGCTATTAAAGGTATTAATTGTTTAACTCCTAATGGGGCATTTTATGTATTTCCAAGCTGCAGAGGTTTATTGAATAAAAAAACTAAAATAAAAACAGATACTGAGTTTGTACAAAAATTACTTGAACAATCAAATGTGGCAGTAGTTCAAGGTTCTGCATTCGGCTTAGATGGATATTTTAGAATTTCATACGCGACCTCAATGAAAAACTTAAAAAAAGCTATGGAAAGAATTAAAATTTTTTGTGAGAGCTTATCTTAAATTTTAGTGAGATAAAAACTTTTCGGCTTCTAATGCTGCCATACAGCCCATTCCTGCAGCTGTAACAGCTTGTCTAAAAGTTTTGTCTTTAACATCTCCTGCAGCATAAACTCCAGGAATATTTGTTTCAGTAGAATCTGGTTTGGTAATTAAATAGCCCTCATTATCCATCTCAAGTTGATCTTTGAATAGTGAAGTTGCTGGATCGTGACCAATAGCGATAAACAATCCATCTAGTTTTAATTCTTCAGTTTTATCTGTTTTTAAATTTTTAATTTTAATTCCTTTAACATTTTTAGGTTCATGATCTCCTAGTACATCTTCAACAACAGAGTCCCAAATAATTTCTATTTTTTTATTTTCCATTAATTTTTTTTGAAGCATTTTTTCAGCTCTCAAACTATCTCTTCTATGGATTAATTTAACTTTGGATGCAAACTTTGTAAGAAACATAGCTTCTTCAACAGCTGCGTTACCTCCTCCAACAACAGCAACTTCTTTATCTTTAAAGAAAAAACCATCGCAAGTAGCACATGCAGAAACACCAAATCCTCTATATTCTTGCTCAGATTTTATATTTAACCACCTAGCCTGAGCTCCTGTAGAAATTATAATGCTATCAGCGGTATATTTTTGTCCACTATCTCCAGTAGCTTCAAATGGAGAAGTTTTTAAATTAACTGAGCCGATATGATCTTCAATCATTTCAGTTCCAACTGCTTTTGCTTGCTCTTTCATTTGATCCATTAGCCAAGGGCCTTGAATAACATCAGCAAATCCTGGAAAATTTTCAACATCAGTAGTCGTTGTTAATTGACCACCAGGTTCAGAACCATAAACTAAAATCGGATTTAACATAGCTCTAGCAGCGTAGACAGCTGCAGTGTATCCGGCAGGACCAGATCCAATTATTAACACTTTTGTGTGTTTAGTTGGATTTTGACTCATATCAAAGCTATATAGTAATTAATGACTAAATTAAAAGGCATATTATTATCTCAAGGAATGCATGGAATGATTAGTCAGGTTGAGGGATTGGCAAAAGCTTTAGATTTAGATTTTACACACCACACGGTTGAACTAAATAATTTTTGGGAAGTGATTCCTCCAAAGCTTACACCGATTTCACAAAATGTTTATAAAAAACTCAATTTAAGTGATTTTGATTTAATTATTTCTTGCGGTCGAAAAAGTGTTATTCCATCGATCCATTTGAAAAATACAGCAAATAAAAAAGTATTTAATATTCATATTCAAGATCCAAAAGTAAATTTAAATCATTTTGATTTTATTATTGCGCCAGAGCATGATGCTCTAAAAGGCCAAAATATCATAAGCACTAAAGGCGCTATACATTACCTTACGAAAGAAGATATTGATAATCATTCTGACTATTTAAAAAAAAGATTAGACTCAAATAAAGATTATTTTTTATTAATTCTAGGCGGACCAACAAAACACTATGAATATTCAGAAAAAAATATTGAGATTATTCTTAACTTATTTAGTGATCTCGTTACTAAAAATAATCTTCAGGGAATAGTTGTTCCATCAATGAGAACTCCAAAAAATATTATTGAATTATCTAAAATTAAACTTAAACAAAATAGTCTCGTGATAGAGACTATAGATAAAAAAGCCTATCTTTCGGCCTTATCTTTGGCTAAATACATTTGCGTTACATGTGACTCAACTTCAATGATATCTGAAGCAGCTTTAACTGGAAAGCCAATTTATTTTGCAGATATTCCAACAAACAAAAATGATCAAAGAATTAGAAAATTTAGGGAATTATTTAGTGAATTAAACATTATAAAAAAATTAGATAATAAACTGGAAAATTGGAGCTATCAAAAACTTGATGAAACTAATAGAGTAGCAAGTATTATTAAACAAAAAATAAATTCATAATGTCGTTTTTAGACTCAATACAAAATCACTCAAAAAAACACAATTTTCCATTTGATCATTGGGAGTACAATAATGCTCTTACAGATGAAGCGATAAACGAAATAGTCAAAGCCGATATACCTGATGTGAGCAAACATAATATAAATTATGATGGAACTAGAGCAATTGATGGTGGTGCAGCTGAATTTAGAAAAGGAATAGCCTCAGGTGGAGAAGCAATAAAATTTAGATGTTTTATAACAAAAGAAAATGAAAAAAAATTTCCTAATTTAGTTAAGTTTATTAACGAACTTCAATCTAAAGAAGTGCATCAAACTATTACAAAAATGATTAATAAAGATTTGTCAAATTCATATGTTAGAGTTGAAGTTATCTGTGATCGAGAAGGATTTTGGTTAAAACCTCATTGTGATATTAAAGAAAAATTAATGTCAGGTTTGATATTTGTTAATAGTGCCAATGAGTCTGAAGATTTGGGTACAGATTTTTATAATGATAAATTAGAAAAAGTTAAGACAGTACCTTATAAAAATAATTATGGATATATGTTTACTAGCGGACCCAATACCTGGCATGGAATGGAAAAAAAGACCATAGTTAAAGAGAGACGTTGTATACAGGTAAATTATGTAACATTTACAACTGATTGGAAGGTTAAATAATTTTTATTTGATCACCTATTAATATTTTGCCATCATTTATTATCTGACATCTTATACCACCTTTTCTTAAAAATTCCTTAATGATGTCATTTCTTTCCAATTTTTCTGAAAGGTGTCGACAAGGCCTACATAGATCTATTACGTCTAAGTGAACAAGCCCTATTTTAATTCTTTTTCCCACAAGATCATTTAGCTCTATCCCTTTAGTAACAATATTTCTTCTGAAGTTTAAGTGAGGTATATTTAATTTGTTTTTAAAATTATATTCATCAATTTTCTCACTTTCAATAATTGATAACTGATTAAAAGGATCATTATAATCTTTAAAATGTCTATCACCAACAATTCCTTTACCAGCAACCAATTTTACTTCTTTTACTTCAATTATTTCTTGATTGTTATTTTTAGTAATTCCAATTTTAATTATCTCTGACATTTTAGATATCTTGGAGTGAAGTAACTTCTAATTTTTTTGTTTTAAGTGATTTAATTGCCTCAAGGCAAGCTTGAGCAGTAGACATGTTAGTGCAATATGGAACTTTATTTTTAAGTGTTGCTCTTCTTAGTGCAATCGCATCATTTAATCTGTGTTCTGAGTTTCCACCTCCCGTATTAATTACCAAGGCAATTTTTTTAGAGTCTAAGACATCTACAATATGAGGCGATCCACTACTTACTTTATTAATAATTTTACACTTCATTCCATGTTTTCTAATATACTCTGCAGTTCCTTTTGTTGCACATAGTGTAAATTTTAATTTGATCAATTCTTTTGCTAAATCAATTCCTTCATCTTTATGAGAGTCTTTTAGTGATACAAATGCAAGTCCCTGTTTTGGCAGTGAATTAGCAGCACCTATTTGACTTTTTGCAAATGCCATTCCAAAGTTTTTATCAAACCCCATTACCTCACCTGTTGATTTCATTTCGGGTCCTAAAAGCAAATCACTATTTGGAAATTTATTAAAAGGAAATACAGCTTCTTTTACTGCATACATTCCTTTAGATTTATCTTTTAGATTAAATTTTGATAATTTTTCACCAGCCATTACCCGTGACGCAATTTTAGCAAGTGGCAAACCTTTTGCTTTGGATACAAACGGTACTGTTCTACTGGCTCTTGGATTTACTTCAATAACATAAATTTCATCTTTTTTGATTGCAAATTGAATATTCATAAAACCTTTAACTTTTAAAGCTAAAGCTAACTTCTTAGTTTGATTTTCTATTTCTTTAATTAAGTATGGTTTAATTGATACTGGAGGTAAGCTACACGCAGAATCTCCAGAGTGAATTCCAGCTTCTTCAATGTGTTGCATGACACCTGCTACATGAACTTGTTTTCCATCCGATATTGCATCAACATCAACTTCCATTGCATGATCAATAAACTTATCAATTAGAATTGGATTTTCCTCAGCTGCTTTAAAAGCTTCTTCAACAAAGTTTTTAAGTTGACTTTTCTCATGGACAATTTCCATTGCTCTTCCACCCAAAACATAAGACGGTCGGACCATTAATGGCAAACCAATCTTCTCTGCAATTTGAATAGCTTGTTTAAAATTTTTAGCAATTCCGCTATCAGCTTGTTTTAGCTTCAAGTTGTTAAGTAAATTTCTAAATCTATCCCTGTCTTCTGCTAAATCAATAGAGGTATATTGTGTTCCTAAAATTGGAAGCTTATTATCGTATAAAAATTTAGCTAGTTTAATCGGGGTTTGGCCACCAAATTGAGCTATAACACCAACTAAGTTTCCTTTTTCTTTCTCTTTTTTAATTATATTAAATACATATTCTTCTTTTAAAGGCTCAAAATATAATCTGTCACTGGTATCATAATCAGTTGATACTGTCTCAGGATTACAATTAACCATGATTGTTTCATAACCTGCATCTTTCAATGAAAAACTAGCCTGACAGCAACAATAATCAAATTCAATTCCTTGACCTATTCTGTTAGGTCCCCCACCAAGTATGATAATTTTTTTCCTTGAAGACGGATTTGCTTCACACTCGGTATTAATTGAAAAATTCCTCTGATATGTTGAATACATATAAGGAGTGAAGGATTTAAATTCAGCAGCACAAGTATCAACTTTTTTAAATACTGGCAAAACTTTAAGAGCCATTCTCTTTGTTCTTACAATATCTTCAGGTGTATTTGTTAATTCTGCTAATTTTTTATCAGAGAAGCCTATCGATTTAATTTTGTTAAATTCATTGAAATCTTTTGGCAAACCTTTACGTTTAATTTTACTTTCACTATCTACTATTTCTTTAATTTGTTCAAGAAACCAAGGATCAATTTTTGACAAGATATAAATTCTTTTTAAATTGATTTTTTTCCTAATTGCTTCAGCAACAAGCAAAAGTTTATTTGGAATATTTTCTTTAAGTTTTTTTTCAATTTGTCTTTTGTTTAAATCAAATATTCTATCTAATCCTGAAAAACCAGTTTCAAGAGATATGAGCGCTTTTTGGATAGATTCTTTAAAATTTCTCCCTATAGCCATTGCTTCACCAACAGATTTCATTGATGTGCCTAAAGTAGCTGGGGAAGTTGAGAATTTTTCAAAAGTAAATCTTGGAATTTTTGTTACAACATAATCAATGCTTGGCTCAAATGAAGCTGGCGTTATTTTGGTAATTTCATTTTTTAATTCATCCAATGTATAACCAATTGCAAGTTTAGCAGCAACTTTCGCGATTGGAAATCCTGTAGCTTTTGATGCAAGAGCTGATGATCTTGATACTCTTGGGTTCATTTCTATTACAACCATTCGTCCATTTTTAGGATTTATTGCAAATTGAACATTTGATCCACCTGTCTCAACTCCAATTTTTCTTAAACATGCAATAGAAGCATTTCTCATTACCTGGTATTCTTTATCTGTCAAAGTAAGCGCGGGCGCAACAGTAACTGAGTCGCCAGTATGTATTCCCATCGGATCAACATTTTCAATTGAACAGATGATGATACAGTTATCTTTTTTATCTCTTACAACTTCCATCTCAAATTCTTTCCAGCCCTCTAAACATTCTTCAACTAATACCTGATTAACTGGAGACTCGTGAAGTCCGCTTTTAATTATTTTAAGGTAGTCTTTTTTATTTTTAGCTATACCACCACCAAGCCCTCCAAGTGTAAATGCAGGTCTTATAATTGCAGGAAGACCAATTTTTTTTAGTACTTTTGATGCTTGTTTGATATTGTTTACAATTTCTGATTTTGGTAAATCTAAACCAATATCGATCATATTTTTTCTAAATTTCTTCCTATCCTCTGCATTAGCAATTGCCTTAGAGTTCGCCCCTATGAGTTCAATCTTATATTTTTTTAAAATTCCCTTTTTCTCTGCTTCCATTGCAAGATTAAGTGCTGTCTGACCACCCATAGTTGGTAAAATTGCATCTGGTTTTTCTTTTTTAAGAATTTTTTCTAAAACTTCTAATGTAATTGGTTCTATATAAGTTTTATCTGCAACATCTGGATCAGTCATAATAGTTGCCGGATTTGAGTTAATTAAAATTACTTTGTAACCCTCATCTTTTAATGCTTTACAAGCTTGTGTGCCTGAATAGTCAAACTCACATGCTTGACCGATAATAATGGGTCCAGCTCCAACAACTAATATTTTTTTAATATCTTTTCTTTTTGGCATTTTTTTTCATGTTGTTAATAAATTCTTGAAACAAGTAGACACTATCCTGTGGTCCAGGGTTTGACTCTGGATGATATTGTACTGAAAATATTGGTTTGTTTTTAAGTCTAATTCCTTCAATGGTATTATCAAAAAGAGATTTATGAGTTACTTCAATTTTTTTTGGTAAAGTTTCCTCAACTACCACAAAACCATGATTTTGACTTGTGATTTCAACTTTATCATGAACTAAATTTTTAACAGGATGATTTGCACCTCTGTGCCCCAATTTCATTTTCTTTGTTTTTCCGCCTAAGGCTAATGCTAAAATTTGGTGACCTAAACAAATCCCAAATATAGGTAAATTTTTTTTAATCAATTTATTTAGTATTTCTATTGCATATTTTCCTGTTGCTGCTGGATCACCAGGACCATTAGACAAAAATATCCCATGAGGCTTAAGATCTAATATTTTTTCTGCAGAAGTTTTACAAGAAACAACCGTTACTTTACATTTGAAGTCTGAAAAATATCTCAAAATATTTTTTTTTATTCCATAATCAATTGCAACTACATGAAAAGAATGTTTTGTATTTTTTATATATCCTGTTTCTTTCTTCCAAGTTTTAATACCTTTCCAAATATAGTTTTTTGAGGTCGTTACAATTTCTGCGAGATCAAGATTTTTTAATCCACTCCATTTGATAGTGGAGTTTGTTAATTTGCTAATATTAAATTTTCCATTTTTTGAGTAAGAGATCGTTCCTTTAGGCGCCCCTTTATCTCTAATAAAATTTGTTAAACTTCTAGTATCCAATCCTGTAATTCCAACAATTTTATTTTTTTTGAGCCAGGTATCTAAATGCAATAATGCTCTATAATTTGAAGGAGAGGTTATTTCAGAATTAAAGATTACACCTCTGGTCCAGATTTTGTCAGACTCAACGTCTTCTTTATTAGTTCCAACATTACCAACGTGTGGAAATGTAAAATTAATAATTTGACCTGCATAAGAAGGGTCAGAAATAATTTCTTGGTATCCTGTTAAAGAGGTATTAAAGCAAACTTCACCGGTTGCTTCTCCTTGGTATCCAATTCCAATACCTTTAAAAATTCTCTTGTTTTCAAGAACTAAAACACCTGTGTGATTTTGAGATTTTTTTGAGTTTGTTTTTTTTGCTTTTTTGATCAATTACAACTCATAAGTTAAAGGTTAATACAATAATTGATTTATTATCGCAACAGAGATGTATTATAAAATTGTAAAAAAACAATTTTTCTTTTGAAGATTTTTTTCTTTGAAGTAGATTAAAATTATATGCCATTAAAAGACACAATTGAAACTGAATATAAAAACGCCTTAAAAGCTAAAGATAAAACAAAAATATCAACTTATAGGTTAATTTTATCATCAATAAAAGATCTGGATATTTCAAATAGGTCTGGTCCAAATAAAAAAGAAACAGATGATGAAGACATAAAAAAACTTCTGAAAAAAATGGTCAAACAAAGAGCCGAATCGATAGATATCTATAAAAAAAATAATAGGACAGATCTCTTAGAGGTAGAGCAAAATGAATATGATATTTTAACTGAATTTTTACCAAAACAGCTTGGTGAGGAGGAAACTAAAAAGATTTGTGCAGAACTGATTTCTAAACTTGGCGCAAACTCAGTTAAGGACATGGGAAAAGTAATGGGTGAATTAAAAAAATTACATTCAGATGAAATCGATTTTGCAAAAGCAGGTCCTCTCATTAAAGAATTGTTAAATAGTAAATGAAATATCCTAAAGAATATCTTGATGAAATTAAAACAAGGTTAAAAGTTTCAACTGTTGTATCAAAGTCAGTTGTGTTAAAAAAAAGAGGAAAAGAGTTCATTGGTTTATCTCCTTTTAAAAATGAAAAAACCCCATCATTTACAGTCAATGATGAAAAAGAATTTTACCATTGTTTTGCAACATCAGAGCATGGAAACATTTTTGACTTCGTAATGAAAATTCAAAATCTTAAATTTGGTGAGGCTGTAAAGCATCTAGCCCAATTAGCTGGGATGCAACCTTATATGTTTTCTAAACAAGATGAGGAAAGAGAAAAAAAGTGGAGAGAGTATCAATCAATTTTTAGTCAATACGTAGATTTTTATCACAACGAATTATTAAAAAATGAGAGTTATTCTGATGCAAGAAAGTATCTAAAAAGTAGATCTTTAAGTAAAGATCAAGTTAAAAAGTTTAAGTTAGGATATATTGAAAAAAATCCTAATTTTTTTGAAAAGTTGAGCAAAGAATTCAGCGAACAAACATTATTAGATACAGGTCTTTTTTATTTAGATGAAAAGAAAAAAATTTATTTAGAAAGATTTAGAGGAAGACTTATTTTTCCAATTAATAATATATCGGGTCAACCTATTGCACTTGGTGGTAGAATAATTGAAAAAAGTGATTATCTTGCAAAATATATTAACTCCCCTGAAACAAATTTTTTCAAAAAAGGATCAAATTTATATAATTTAGATCAGGCAAGAAAATTATCCAACAAACTTGATCACATCTATTTGGTTGAAGGATATATGGATGTTGTTGGTTTAAGTAAAAATGGAATTGAGAATACAGTTGCTAATCTTGGAACAGCATTAACTGATAAACAAATTTTAACTTTGAATCAATTCTTTGATGACATTATTATTTGTTTTGATGGTGATGAAAGTGGATATAAAGCAGCTTTAAGAGCTGCTGAAAACTCAATTAAAGGATTAAGGCCAGAAAAACAAATTTCATTTTTATTTTTACCTGATGGAGAAGATCCAGATACTTATGTTAATAAAAATAGTAAAAATTTTTTTATAGATTTTTCTAAACAAAGTAAAATTTCGATACATCAGTTTATATTTAGTCATTACAAAAAACAGACAGAAAATAACCCATCTTCAATGGCAATCTTTGAAAAAAAACTTAGATCAATAGCCAATACAATTAAAGATGATTACATAAGGAAATATGTTCTTGAATATTTTTTAGAAAAAATTGCAGAATTAACTCCTCATTCTAATAGAAATAACAAAAATTATAATTATAAAAAAATAATTAAATCCTTAGATAGTACGAAAAAAATTTTCAAAGACAGTCAATCTTTAACAGGAGTTGAACTTAAAGAATTTTCACTATTATATTTAATGATTAATAATTTAAATTTAATTCAAGAAAATTTACATTTGATAGAAAACATCAAAATTTTTACTGAAATGAATAAGCAAATTTTCAACCAAATAATTGAAAAATTAAAAACTGGCGAAAAGCTTTCTTACAATGATCTTGATATAGATTTACAAATATTAGAAAAAATTAATAAATTTGCACCTATTAAAAATATCTTCAAAAATAAATCAAAAGATGAACATGAAGTGATTGAATTATTGGAGGATATAAATCGAGATCTTATCAATTATGATTTAGAACATCGAATCCAAGAATTAGAGTCTAAATTTTCAAAAGACCTTAGTGAAGCAACTTTTAACGAGCTAAAAGAGCTAAAAAAAAAGCAAAATATCAATTAATTGCATAAAATTAGTAATGGATTTTTACTAATTTGACATTATATAAGACTCCCAAACATATATTGCAGTGGAACGAATTATAACTAAATCATTTGCTAGGCTTATGGGTAGAGGTACTCATAGAGGCTTTATAACTTACGAAGAATTGAATAAATCACTTGGTAAGAGAAATCTATCTGATGAAAATTTATCACAAGCATTCATTCATATTCTAGATGAAGGAGTAACACTTGTAGAAAAAAAATCTGATTATAAAGTTTTAAGAAAAAAAGAAGCCTCCTCTAAAGAAGAAGGCAAAACAATTGAAAAAAGTGATGATCCAATAAGAATGTACCTTCGTGAGATGGGAGGAGTTGAACTTCTTTCAAGAGAAGGTGAAATTGCAATTGCAAAAAGAATAGAGGCTGGGAAAGATGTTATGTTAATAGCACTCTCTCAAAGTCCTATAACAGCTCAACAATTTTTTGAATGGAATAATCAATTACAAAAAGATGAAATTTTAGTTAGAGAAATAATTGATATTGATACAAATTATATGGAAGATGAAAGTACTGGGCCAAGTGCTAAACAAAAAAATGCGGGTGAAACTGACAAAGAGGATGGATCAACAGATGAAGATGAAGACTTTAATCCAACACTTGCAGCAATGGAAACAGAAATTAAACCCAAGGTTCTTAAAACAGTTCAAACTCTTACAAAAGAATATAATAAATTAATTAAGTATCAAAAAGAAAAACTTGATTGTGTTTTAAATTCACAAAATTTTTCACCAGCAAAAGAAAAAGGTTATGAAAAAGTTGTTAATGATATTTTAGAAAATATTAAATCATTACAGTTATCCCCATCTGTTTTGGAAGAACTTGTCCAAAAGCACTATACTGAAAACAAAAAAATTATTTCATTAGAAGGAAATTTATTAAGATTAGCCATGGATCATAAAATTTCCAGAAATGAATTTATCAAATTTTATATAGGTAATGAAATTAACCCAAACCTTAAAAAATTTTTAGACACAAACTCAGTCTGGAAACAATTTTTTGCAAAACATAAGGATGAGTTCAAGAATATTAGGGAAAGATTAATTGAAATTAGTCATAAGCTTGGAATGTCTGTCACTGATTTTAAAAAATTAGTTAGCAGAGTCCAAAAAGGAGAAAAAGAGTCAAGAATAGCAAAAAAAGAAATGGTTGAAGCTAATTTAAGATTAGTTATTTCGATTGCTAAAAAATATACTAATAGAGGTCTTCAGTTTTTAGATTTGATTCAAGAGGGAAACATTGGATTAATGAAAGCAGTTGATAAATTTGAATATAGAAGGGGTTATAAATTTTCGACATATGCTACTTGGTGGATAAGACAAGCAATTACAAGATCAATTGCTGACCAAGCAAGAACTATTAGAATTCCAGTTCACATGATTGAAACAATTAATAAAATAGTTAGAACTCAAAGACTTATTCTTAGTGAATTTGGTCGGGAGGCTACACCAGAAGAATTAGCTAAAAAATTGAGAATGCCTTTAGATAAAGTGAGGAAAGTTTTAAAGATTTCGAAAGAACCAGTTTCACTAGAAAAACCAGTTGGCGATGAAGAAGATAGTAGTTTGGGAGATTTTATTGAAGATACAAAAGCTCTTGCACCATTAGAGCAAGCTATCAAGTCAAATTTAGGTGAGGCGACAACAAAAATATTATCTACTTTAACACCAAGAGAAGAAAGAGTTTTGAGAATGAGATTTGGTGTTGGTATGAATACCGACCATACTTTAGAAGAGGTTGGTCTCCAGTTTTCGGTCACAAGAGAGAGAATTAGACAAATTGAAGCTAAAGCACTCAGAAAATTAAAACATCCAAGCAGATCAAAACAATTAAAAAGTTTCTTAGAAAGCTAATCTCTTTAGGGCCGTTAGCTCAATAGTAGAGTACTGCATTGACATTGCAGGGGTAGTTGGAGCGTAACCAACACGGCCCACCATTAGATATTTTCTTTAATTGATAAGTATAAAAAAATGATATACTTAGCTAAGTGTTTGGGCCTGTAGCTCAGTTGGTTAGAGCAGTACACTCATAATGTATTGGTCCCAGGTTCGAGTCCTGGCGGGCCCACCAATATCATATCTTAAGATTTAGTTATTTGAAAATTCCTCTAGAGTTTTAAACAGTGCGTTGATGTCACCATTATTACTACTTAAAACAGATGCAAATTCTTCTTTTTGAGTTCTAGCTAAGCTTAAACCTTCAATAATTAAATCTCTTATTAACGGATCATTTGGGTTTTTTGTATAAATTCTCCAATCAATTTTTATTTCTGGTCTTTCAGTGGTGGCTTTTAGTAAGCTATTAACAATAGTGTAATTTTTGTTTAAAACTTGTTTTGCAAATACATCAATTTCTGGATTAGTATATTCTGCAAGTCTGCTTGAAAAACTTTTTAAAAAATATTTTTCAAATTGTTCTGAATAAATAGACCTATCTTCATCACTTAGACTCTTTCTAGCAGCACCTAAAGTATAAAGCCCAATTCCCTGGATATCCACAGTATCCTTGGCAATTTCTTTAAGCTTTTCTATCTTTTCCTCCTTAGTGATATTTTCAGAGAGTAGCTTTGATGCTCTATTAACTGTTGACTGAACAAAAACATCAGGTTCTATTGAGTTAGAATGATTAATTCCAATACAGCTCAAAATTAAAAATGAAATAATAAGTATAAATCTTTTTTTGAATATCATTATTGATATTTAGTCTATTGAGTTTCTATTTCTTCCCAATCACCTTCATAAAGAATTTCTATAGTTGCACTTGGTTTAGTATTAGCTATTTTCCTTTTTCTATCTTGAAGATATAAACTTTTAACTGAAGCATAAAAATCAAGAGAATTTTTTTCTAAATTGTCTAATGTCTCTAAATTTTTTGCCCTAAAATCGACTGCTGTTAATGTTTTTGTTAACATATAATCAGATTTATCTAAGAATTCATTGTTTCCATGTGCTGAAATATTATAGTAAGGATCGCCGCCCATTACGTTTATAAACGAACCTGCGGCATCTCTTAAAGTTGATGGACCTAATACAGGTAAGACTATATAGCATCCTGGACCCACTCCCCATGCACCGAGTGTTTGACCATAATCTTCTTTCTCATACTCTGAAAATCCCATCTCTTTTGCAACATCAAATATTCCAAGAATTCCTACAGTTGTATTAATTATAAACCGTCCGGTATTTACTCCAGCGGTTTTAAACTGACCTTGTAAAACATTGTTAGGAATTGTAACAAGCGATGAAAGATTTACCAAAACATTGTTTGTACCTGATCTAATTGGTGAGGGTAAAGTTCTATAAGCTTTTGCTACTGGTTTAAAAATTACTTTATCTAATCCTTGATTAAGTGCAAAGGTGCCTCTATTAAGTTTCTCAAAACAATCTTTAACTTGTTTGGGTTTATTTTTTGAAAGCTCATTAACTCCGTCTGTGCCAGCAATTGCACCAAACATAAGTAAAAGAGTTAAAAAAGATGTTAGTAAAATTTTTTTCATTATTATGATAGTATACATAGATTTATAAATTATATCTAATTAAAGTAAATCGACATTTAGTGCTAAAAGTGACTTAAATATGGCCTTAAAAATAGACTTAAATTATTCTCCTAATTTTAATCCAATAAAAAGAAAACCTAATCAGATAAAATTTTTAATATTTCACTATACTGGTATGAAAAAAGAATCAGAAGCTATAAAAAATCTTACAAAAATACAATCTGAGGTAAGTAGTCATTATTTCATTAAAAATAATGGAGATATAATTTTAATGGTTCCAGATTTATACATCGCCTGGCACGCTGGAAAATCATCATGGAAAAATTATAAGTCATTAAATAAATATTCTATAGGAATAGAAATTAACAATCCTGGACATCAATTTAATTATAAAAAATATTCTACTAAACAAATTAATTCAATATTAAACTTGAGCAAATATTTAATTAAAAAGTATAATATAAAAAAAAAAAATATTTTAGGACATTCTGATATTGCTCCAAATCGAAAAAAAGACCCAGGTGAAAAATTTCCTTGGAAATATTTAGCTGCAAATAAAATTGGTTATTGGCACTCGATACCAGATAATCTCTTAAAAAAAAACAGACGAATAAAAGTTAGTAACATAGATAAAAAATTATTTTTTAAAAACTTAATTAGAATTGGATATTCTGAAAAATATTTAAAAAATTTGAATAAAACTCATAATCTAATATTAATTATCAAAGCTTTTCAAAGAAGGTTTAGGCAGCAATTAGTAAATGGTCTGATAGATAGAGAATGTCTTATTATAAGTAATAATCTGCTAAAAAAAAATTGTTAATTTACTTGAACTTTTTCAATTTAGTATTAAATCTAATCTGCCAGATAAATGACTTATCGCTTTAATTTATTAAAGAGGAAAGTCCGGGCTCCGCAAGGATGCAGTGCCAGTTAACAGCTGGCGGGGGAAACCCTAGGGATAGTGCCACAGAAAATAAACCGCCATAACATGGCAAGGGTGAAAAGGTGTGGTAAGAGCACACCGGTTCTATTGGTAACAATGAACGCTGGAAAACCCCACTGGGAGCAAGACTAAGTAGAGGTGACATTGTGTAAAAACTAAAAGCCATCCTTGGCTAGTCATCAGGGTTAGTTGCTTGAGCTCAAGAGTGATCTTGAGCCTAGACAAATGATAAGTTTAAATGACAGAACCCGGCTTATAGTTTATCTGGCAAATTATCTCAAAAAAAAGAAATACCAATGTTCACGTTTTGATTCACTTTCTCTTTGTTTATTCAAATTAAACAATATTTAATCAATTAAACAATCCTAAATGGAAGGTATTGACTCTATTATAAAAAACCCATAATATCCCATATATTCCCAAATATGGGTATATAGAAATTATGGTTTATGTTTTTATCAAGTTACGAAAACAAATTGGACAAGAAAGGAAGGGTATCAGTGCCTGCAAGTTTTAGGTCCTACTTATCCAACCTGGGATATAATGGAGTAATTTGTTACCCATCCTTTAATAATCCATCAATAGAGGCATGGCCGCAAGATAGAATAGAAAAAATTTCAAATACGATTGACTCACTAAATCCTTTTGAGGAAAAAAGAGATTACTTTGCTACTTCAATATTGTCAGAATCTATTAATTTACAGTTTGACAATGAAGGAAGAATTTCACTTACATCAAAATTACTAAAACATGCAAAAATAAAAAATAGCATGTTATTTGTTGGTCAAGGAAAAACATTTCAAATATGGGAACCAACAGCTTTTGAAAAATTTAAGGTTAATGCAAAAAAAAAATCAAATTTGAATCGTGCTAGCCTTAAGTGGGAGCATCAATTAAATAAATCATGAGGGGGATAAGATGACAATTAACTTTAAAACACCAGAAATAAAAGAATTACAACCTAGACTTTTAGTATTAGGAGTTGGTGGAGCAGGCGGAAATGCAATAAATGAAATGATAGATAATGGAATGCAAGGAGTAGAGTTTGTTGCAGTAAATACAGATGCACAAGATTTAAAACACAGTAAAGCAAAAGCAAAAATACAAATAGGATTGAACTTAACAAAAGGTTTAGGGGCTGGGGCAAAAATAGATATTGGTCAAGCAGCTGCCGATGAGTCCTTAAATGAAATAGTAAATATTTTACAAGGTGCAAATATGGTTTTTATAGCAGCTGGCATGGGCGGTGGTACAGGAACTGGAGCTGCACATGTTATTGCTAGAGCAGCTAAAGAATTGAATATCTTAACTGTAGGCGTTGTTACGCTTCCTTTTTTATATGAAGGACCGTCAAGAATGAGAAGGGCTCAACAAGGACTAGAAGAATTAAGAAAACATGTGGATACAATTATTGTAATTCCAAATCAAAATTTATTCAAAATTGCAAATGAGCAAACTACATTCAAAGAGTCTTTTAACCTTTCTAATAATGTTTTGATGCATGGTGTTCAAAGTGTTACGGATTTAATGGTAAGACCAGGTATTATAAATTTAGATTTTGCAGATGTTGAAACAGTAATGGCATCTATGGGTAAAGCAATGATGGGAACTGGTGAGGCAGAGGGAGAAGGTAGAGCTATGAAAGCTGCAGAAATGGCAATTAGCAATCCTTTAATTGATGACTACACTTTAAAAGGTGCTAAAGGGTTATTAGTTAATATAACTGGCGGCGAAGACCTTAAACTTTTTGAGGTTGATGAAGTGGTGAATAAAATAAGATCAGAAGTTGATGTAGAGGCTGAAGTTATTATTGGAGCTATTACAGACACATCTCTAGATGGAAAAATTAGAGTTTCAATTGTTGCAACATCTTTGGATGGTCAACAACCTGAGTCAAAATCAGTAATTAATATGGTTCATAGAATTCAAAACAGAAATCCAGGTTATTCTGATTTTTCAAATATTGGACCCACAGCATCATTCAATTTTTCATCAAGCAATTCAAACCCTGTATCTCATGGTGCGAACGCTTTGAAACTTGAAAATGAGATAGCCTCTGAAGTTACTACTCAGACACCAATCAATGAAGATATTAATCAAATTAATAATCAATATCACGAAGAGTTATTAAAAAATCAAGAAGCTGAGAGGGTTGTAGAAGACTCATCTAATGAAGATGAAATTTCTTTTACACAAGAGGCTGCTCAAGAGGAAAATATTTTAAATGAGCAAGAAACAAAAAATGACTTAAGTGAGTTTGGAGTAGAGTCTGATTCTCCTGATTTATTTAATAATGATAGTAATCCATCAGAATCCAATGAATTACTTTCATCTCATCTTGATGATGATAAAGAAGATGATTTAGAAATACCTGCATTTTTAAGAAGACAAAAAAATTAATGGTCTTCAAAAAAATAAATGGAAGCCACCATAGTATTGGATAATGTAAAACACTATCCAGTACTGCTAAAAGAAATTATTAGCGTTATTTCCCCTCAACATGGTGGCACATTTATTGATTGTACATTTGGACAAGGTGGATACACAAAAGAGATATTAAATTACAAAAATACAAAAGTAATTGCAATAGATAGAGATATTGAATGCAAAAAGAAAGCAAACCTAATACAAGAAAAATTTCCAGATCGTTTTTATTTCAAAAATTTAAAATTTAGTAAACTAAATCACTTAAAATTAAAAAATGAAAATATTAAAGGAATTGTATTTGATCTAGGATATTCTTTTATTCAAATAAAAGATCAGAATAAAGGTTTATCTTTTAACTCATCAGGAAAGCTAAATATGATGATGGGTTTAAATGAATTTTCTGCAAACGAAGCTGTTAATAATTTAGAAAATCAAGATATAGAAAAAATTTTGAGATATTTTGGTGAAGAAAAGGATGCAAAAATAATATCAAAAAATATAGTGAAATTCAGAACAACAAAACAAGTTAGTACTCAAGATCTTGTTAATATTGTTGAAAAATCAAAAAGAAAAAAAAATTTTAAAGTGCACAGTGCAACAAAAACTTTTCAAGCATTAAGAATATTTGTCAACAAAGAAATAAGTGAATTGATATATGGTTTAATTAATGCAGTAAAAATTTTGAAAAAAGATGGAATATTAGCTGTTGTAACTTTTCATTCTTTGGAAGATAAAATTGTAAAATATTTCTTTAAAAATATTTCTGAAAATAAAAGTATTTCTAGATATGAGCCCAAAATAGATCAAAAAAAAATATTTTTCTCTATGCCTAAAAAAAAACCAATTATTCCATTGAGCCAAGAAATAAAAGAAAATTATCCCTCAAGATCAGCAAAACTAAGATACATAATAAAAAATGATAATTCTTATAATATAGATACAGACTTAGTTGAAAAATTTTCTAATTTATTGGAAATTGAAAATTTAGGATCTAAATTATGACAAAAGTATTGATTTTTGTGATAATTTTTATTTTAATTATCTCCACCTCTCTCATTAAAAATTCAACTAAAGAATTAGATGAGCAAATTTATTCTCTTAAGGAAAATATAATTTTTCTAAATGATAGGTTTAAAGATTCAAAATTAGAGTTTGATTATTTAAGTTCGTCAGAAAAATTACTTGAATACCAAAAGTTATATTTTGAAAACTCACTTCTGAAAAAATCAATAAAAGATCTCAAAATTTTAAAAATTATTGATGATAGAGTAATAATTAATGATTTAAAGTTAAGCGAAAAATAAATGAATAATAAAGCTAAATTCATATTATATGAAAATGATAATCAATTTAGTTATGAAAAAAATAACAAAAATATTCAAGTAAGGTTTAATCGTGTAGCATTTATATTTTTTGTCTTTTTTATAATTTCACTAATTTATTTAATTCACTTAATTCATCTAGGCTCAAGAAGTTCTAATGATATAAATGATAATAATTCAAAAATTTATAATAAACTAAAGCGTGCTGATATTGTTGATAGAAATGGAAATTTTTTAGCTAAAACAGTAAGCTCAATTGACATCGGAATTAATCCAATGGAAATAATTGATCAAAAAAAATTATTATTAAATTTAAGCATTATTTTTCCAAATAAGGATTACAATTCAATTAAATCAAAAGTCGATAAAAACAAGTTTTTCTGGTTTGAAAAAAAGATTTCTGAGCAAAATTTTGAAAAAATAATGATGTTAGGTGATAAATCTATTAAACCTGAAGAAAAACTAATTAGAGTTTATCCTCAAAAAAATTTATTTAGTCATATCATTGGACAAATTGATGATGATAATAATGGTATTTCAGGATTAGAAAAATCACTAGATGTTCAGTTAAAAAAAAATAGAGATGCTATTCAATTAACTGTAGATAAAGATATTCAATTCTTAATTAGAGAAGAATTAATTAAATATAATCAAATTTTTAGATCAAATGGAAGTGCAGCTATACTAATGGATGTTAATAACGGTGAAATTATATCTTTAGTTTCTATTCCAGATTTTGATCCAAATATTCGAACTAACATCACTGATAAAAATTATATCAATAGAGTCACAAAGGGAGTATATGAATTTGGATCTGTATTTAAAACTTTTACTTTAGCAGCAGCTTTCCATGAAGATATTATAGAGCCACAAACTCAATTCAACAATTTAGAAAAAAAACTAAAATGTGGAAAAAATACTATCAGTGAGTATGATGAAAAAATTCCTTCAGATCTCTCTGCAGAACAAATTTTAATTCGTTCAGGAAATATAGGATCAGTAAGGATTGGGCAATCTTTAGGTATTGAGAAGTTTAAAAAATTTATTGATAAACTAAATTTAATAAATCCTATAAAATTTGATATCGAAGAAGTTGGTGTTCCAATCCCATTTAATTGGGGAAAATGTAAACTAGCTACTACCTCATATGGCCACGGTATAACAACTACTATACTTCAACTTGCTAATGCTTATTCAGTAATAGTAAATGGCGGATATGAAATTAGATCAACTCTTATAAAAAAAAATACTTATAAAAAAAGAGAAAAAATTCTAAAAAATAATGTTTCAAAAAAAATTAACCCTATTTTGAGAAAAATTGTTTCTACGAAAGAGGGCACAGCAACTCTAGCCAATGTTGAGGGTTATGAAGTTGGTGGAAAAACAGGAACAGCTCAAAAAAGCATTGTTGGGGGTTACTCAAAAAATAAAGTTAATACATTCGCATCCATTTTTCCAACTTCGAATCCCAAATATACTCTAATTGTAATGTTAGACGAGCCCAAAACAAATAGTGAATATATATATAATTATAGGGATGGTTCAGAAATTAAATATAAAGGGACGCCCTATAACACAGCGGGATGGACTACAGTTGAAGTTGCGGGTCAAATAATCGAAAAAATTGGGCCTATTTTAGCCACAAAATACAATGAAGTTAAGTAAAAATGTATTTAGAAAATTTCGTCAAAAACACTGAAAAAAAATATTCTAAACTTAATTTTTCAGGTTTAGCTTTTAACAGTAAACACGTCAAAAAAAATAATATTTTTTTTGCAATCAAAGGAAATGAAGTTGACGGAAACAATTATATCAATGATGCAATAAGACGAGGAGCAAGAATAATCGTTTCAGACAAAAATTTAAAATTAGAAAAAAATATTATCCTAATTAAAAATAAAAATCCAAGAAAATTACTTTCAGAGCTATCCTATCAACTATTGACTAAAAAACCAAAAAACTTAATTGCAGTTACAGGAACAAATGGAAAATCATCTGTATCAAATTTTTACCATCAAATTTTAAATTTGAGTAATAAAAAATCTGCATCTATAGGGACTATAGGTGTTCAGCATGATAATAAGACCAAGCCTATAAGTAATACCACACTTGATCCAATTCAATTAAGGGAAATCTTAGTTTATCTAGTAAAAAAAGAGAAAAATAATATAATTTTAGAAGCTTCAAGCCATGGTCTTAAACAAAATAGATTAGACGGTTTATATTTTGATATTGGTATCTTTACAAATTTATCTCATGATCATTTAGATTATCATAAGAATTTTAGTGAGTATCTTAATTCCAAATTATATTTATTTAAAAATTTAATCAAAAAAAAAGGTATTATCATTTCTGATAAATCAATTCCTCAATATAAATTTTTAAAAAAGATAGCAATTCAAAAAAAATTAAAATTGCTAACAATATATAACAAAAATTCTGATCTTGAATTGGTCTCACATAAATATGATAACAATCAACAAATTTTAGAAGTTAAGATTAAAAATATAAAAAAGATTATTAAATTTAAAATAGATTTAATTGGAAAAATTCAAATTAAAAATATTTTAATGTCTATGTTGGCTGCAGAAAAATCTGGACTTGATTTAGTTTCTGTAGCAAAATTGATGAATAAACTTAGACCTGTAGAAGGTAGATTAGAAAATATTGGCAAGTTAAAAGACAATAGTAAAGTAATTTTAGATTATGCACACACTCCTGACGCTCTTAAAACAGTTTTAATTAATGTTAGAGAGCAATTTCCATTGGCAAAAATTAGACTAATTTTTGGTTGTGGGGGTGAAAGAGATAAGACAAAAAGGAGTAAAATGGGTGAAATTGCCTCAAAATTTGCTGATGTGATTTATTTAACTGATGACAATCCAAGAGGAGAAAATCCAAAAATAATAAGGGATCAAATTAAAAAAGGCATTAAAAAAAATATAAATTTAATCGAAATTCCCAATAGGAAAATAGCAATAAATAAAAGTATCAATGATCTTTGCAGTGGTGAAATTACAATTGTAGCTGGAAAAGGACATGAAAAAACTCAAGAATATAAAGATAGAAAAAAATATTTTTCCGATCGTGATGAAATTTTAAATTCTATAATGATTAAAAATAAAAAGTTATTTAATGATTTAAGACTTAACATTATTCAAGAAAAAACAAAATTAATTTCTAAAAGTCTCAAACTAAATAATATTTCGATCAATTCTAAAGAATTAAAAAAAAATGATATTTTTTTTGCCATTAAAGGAAAAAAAATTGATGGAAGTAAATTTTTAAGTGAAGCTATTAAAAAAAAATCATCATTATTAATTACTCACAAACTAAACAAAAATATTTCTATATCAAAGCAAATTAAAGTGAGAGAAACATTAAATTTTTTATCAGAATGTGCCAAGACTTATAGAAATAATATCAATACAAAAATAATAGGAATTACTGGTAGTTGTGGCAAGACATCTTTGAAAGAATTACTTGGTGAAAGTTTATCAAACATTACAAAAACATATTTCTCCCCAAAATCATACAATAATAAATTTGGAGTTCCTCTGAGTTTGCTGAATTTAAAACAAAATAAAAATTTTGGGATATTTGAAGTGGGGATGGATAAAAAGGGAGAAATTAACTCATTAACAAAAATTTTAAAACCAAATTTAGGTATAATTACTAATATTAGTTATGCTCACTCAAAAAATTTCAAATCTATAAATGGAATTGCTGAAGCAAAATCAGAAATAATGAATA